>CAZSUA010000211.1:0-8434 GCA_964609655.1 uncultured Polyangiaceae bacterium
AGGCGAGGCCACGCTGCGGGTGCGACAGGCGAGGCCACGCTGCGGGTGCGACAGGTGAGCTGCCCTTTTCGTTCCTTGGAAGATAGTAAGCATGCTTACTATCTTGTGTTCGACTTTGAGATAGAGGTCACGGACGAGTTTGGGAGCACTACGGCGCGCCGGCGGGTGCCGGCGTTGCCCCGCAGGCCTGGCCGTTACTTCGTGCCGAGCACTCCCGATACCACTCGATCGCGCTGGCCATAGTCTTTGTTGACCAGGATGGCTTCGAAGCCAGCGGTTTCGAACAGCGAGCGCACCACTTGAGCTTGATTCCAAGCAATTTCAAGCGCGAGCAGGCCGCCAGCGTTCAAATGGCGCGGCGCCTCGTGGATCAGGCGCGCTATGATTTGCGTTCCCTCCGGGCCACCGAGCAGGGCTAAGTGCGGCTCAAAATTCACAATCCCAGCGTCGAGCTCGGCGACCTCGGCGTCGGGGATATAGGGCGGGTTACTGACAATCAGATCAAAGCGTATGTTGGCGGGCAAGGCTTCAAACAAGTCGCCTTGGCTCCAACCCACGTTGAACGCCGCACCCAGTCTTTGGGAATTATTTCTAGCGACGGCAAGCGCGCCCTCTGAAATATCGGTCCCGAGCACGCTCCAGGTGGGCCGCGCCTTGGCTAAGCTCAGCGCGACACAGCCACTCCCGGTGCAGAGATCCAACGCTCGGCCGTACATGTACGCTGCCTTGGTCCTTGAAAGCGCCACATCGACCAGTGTTTCGGTATCCGGTCGCGGAATGAGCACGCGCTTATCCACCCGAAAATTGTGCCCGTAGAACTCGCGCTCCCCCAGAATATAGGCGATCGGTTCGTAGCCTCGGCGGCGCTTGATGAGCGCGCGGAAGGCGTTCAGCTGGTCTTGGGTTAACTCCCGAGTGGCTTCGAGGATCAGCTTCAATCGGTCAAAGCCGAGCACTCGCCCGAGCAAGAGCTCCGCATCTAGGCGTGCGCTCTCGATACCACGCTTGGTAAAATCCTCGGTGGCCCAGCGCAAGACGCGCTGGACTGTCCAGGCTTGCGAGTCTTCTGATTCACTCACCCATTCGTCCCTGAGTGCGCCTGTGCTAGCGCACGATCCACGGCACTTGTGACATGGCTCTGTACTTCATTCAGGCGTTTTTCGGAAGGCGCCTCGAAGCGCATCACCAAGATCGGGCCCGTGTTGGAAGCGCGCACCAGCGCCCAAGCACCGTCCGGATAGCGAATGCGCACGCCATCGATCTCGTTCAATTTGCCTTCACTCGAGAGCTCCTCTTTCACTCGCCGCACGACCTCGATCTTCAGCCTATCCGGGCAATCCTTGCGGATTTCAGGGGTGCTGTGACCCTTCGGGACATCGGCTAACAGCGCGCCTGGGCTCTGTTTTTTGGCGCTCACGATTTCGAGCAAGCGGAGCGCGGCATAGATGCCGTCGTCATGGCCAAAGAAGCGATCGGCAAAGAAGAAGTGACCGCTCATTTCGCCCGCGATGAGCGCCATGCTCTCCTTCATCTTGGTTTTGATCAGGGAATGACCCGTCTTCCACATGATCGGTTGGCCACCTCGACTCGCGATCGAGTCAAAGAGTGACTGGGAGCATTTCACGTCTCCGATCACTGCCGCACCGGGGTGAGCTTCCAAGACCGGCCGGGCGAGCAACGCCAAGAGCCGATCGCCCCAAATGATCTCACCCGTTTGATCCACGAGACCCAGGCGATCGCCGTCGCCGTCCCAAGCCAGACCGAGCAGCGCGTTGTTTTCACGCACCGCAGTGATCAGGTGCTGCAAGTTCTTCTCTACGGTGGGGTCCGGATGGTGATTGGGAAACGTGCCATCCATATCACAGAACAAGGGGATCGGAGAAAATCCGGCATTTCTGAGTGCCGTCAGCCCGAGTGGGCCCGCTGAACCGTTGCCCGCGTCCACCACAATGCAGAAGTTGGGATCGGCGATTTTGATGTTGCTCTGCAAGAAAGCCAAGTACGCGTCTTGGACGTCGAGCGTTTCGAGTGTCCCGCGCCGTTCTTTCTTGAAGGTGAGCGTCTCGACCTTCTGGCGGAGAGCCTGAATAGATTCTCCAAAGAACGAGGACTTGCCGCGCATGATCTTGAAGCCGTTATCGGGCGCGTCATTGTGGCTGCCGGTGATCATGATCCCGCCGTCGGTTTGCAGGTGATGCACCGCGAAGTACATGAGTGGCGTGGGTCCGATCCCGATGTCCACCACCTGAACACCCGTCGCCATCAGCCCGCCCACGAGGCTATCGAACAAGCGGGGGCTTGAGAGTCGGCAATCTTGCGCTACCACGAGGCGAGGCGGCTTGGCGGAGTCCGTTGGGCGCAGCATCTCGCCGAGCCCTTGACCAATGCGATTCACAATGTCGTCGACGAGATCTTGATCGGCGACGCCGCGGATGTCGTATTCACGAAAGATATGGCTGCTCATGGGCTGCGGACCTTAGCGCGCTCGACTAGCGCTGACGACAGTCCGCCAGGCTTTTTGGTGCGGGTGCGCATTCCTCGGAGGTTAGTGCACGCGTGGTTCCAGCCTCGTTGGGGCTGCTCTCGTACCAACCTGGTTCAGCGTAGTAGAGGAGGGCGCCCGACTCCGCGGGCACCCACGCCAGGCTCATTTCGCTCCGGTAACAGTTTGGCTGCTGTGTGCGAAAGGCGCCCGGGACCCAACTCCAGCGCCTTCCCTGCCACGAAAAGTAGCCATCCACCCAGACACAGCCGGGCCCAGGATCGGGCGGCAACGTTTCAATGCGCGCGGGTGGCGGCGGAAAGTCGACAATCGTGAACCGTGCGTTGAGCGGAAACGGACCCGTTCTGGGTGTTCTGAGCGTGGGCGTGCATGCCCCTGTTGCGACCAGCATGAACGCGCATAGCCTTTGCCGCGCACCGCTCATTCGAAACCAGTGAGGCTGGCGCACACCGCTCATTCAAAACCTGCAAGGCTGAGATAAAGTTGGGTGAACTCGGGCCCGAAGAGCGTGTATTCGAGGATGCCGAGTACCAAGAACGGTCCAAACGCAAATCGGGACTTGGCGAGCCCAGTTGCCTGCTCTTGGAGCACGAGATCTTTCGAGAACTCCTCGCGCAGCGCCGCTTGAGCTTCAGGCGCCGCGGCTTCGATCAACTTCAACATCTCCTCCCGTTCGGCCGTGACCGCCGCTGGCTCCTCCAGCTTGCCGGTTGCGGCATACACCGCGACGGCTACGCACGTGCCCTGCACGGCTCCTACGAGTAACGCAAAAATGGCGGCAGGCCAGCCAAACCACGCTCCTGCCAACAACAAGAGCTTCGCATCCCCCATGCCCATTCCAGCATGCCCCCGGAATGCTCGATACAACACGTCGAACGGCAGCCAGATCACCAGAAAACCGACGGCGGCGCCGAGCAAGCTTTCCCAAAACGTTACCTCTGGTCTGAGTGAAACGGTGGCGAGTCCGAGCGCGGCTCCACCCAGGGTGATCTCATCAGGCAAGATCATGTGCTCTAAGTCGATGAAAGCCGCGCAAATCAAACCGAGCGTGAGGATCAGATACAGGAAGATGAGGGTGAGCACCTGCCAAAAGGGCAGATCCGGAGCGAGCCGCGTCAGCGTTGTTTCGCAAAGTGCGAAACCCAATAAGCCGCCCATGGCTTCCAAGAGCACGTAGCGCGGTGAAATCTTCGCGCCGCAGCAACGCGCCTTGCCGCGCAAGAAAACCCAGCTAAGGACCGGGATGTTGTCGTAGGGCCGAATCTTGGTGCCGCACTTCGGACAGGTTGATCCCGGGTGCGAAAGATTCATGCCGCGTGGCAAGCGATAGATCACGACATTGCCGAAAGACGCGAGCACCATCCCCAGCGATACGGCGAGCACCACGACGAAGGAGTGGGGAAGCTCGCTCAGTGTGGGCATGCCAAGCACTCTAGCAATGGTGCGCGCTGATTTCGAGCTGCGCCGTGCGGGCTATTCGTTTCGCCCAGGCTTCTTTCTCTGACGAAATTCAATCGCGCACAGCTCAGTGTCCGAGCCTGCCTGAAGGCAGCGGTAGAGCTGTTGATCGTAGGGTGTGGTGAGGCATTCAAAGGCCACTTGCTCGAACTTGGCGCGCACTTGAGGGTCCCGCAGGCTCCGGCTCCCCACGCCGAGCAAACGAGCGGCCATTTCTTCGCATTGCTCAATGTTGGGCGCTTTTCTTTGGCAACCGAAAGCATTCGCCACAAGTAGCAGCGTGGCAAAAGCCAAGGTTCTCGCGCGGGGGAAACAGCGGACGTGCATGACTAGAGCAAGAGGGTTGCTGAAAGCGCCATAGAATAAGAGGCTTGAAACTTGGGGAAGCCAGCAGCTAGTTGGCGGCCACCGTTCGGATCGAAAGCCTGAGTTTCGTGGAAAAACTCTCCGCGTTGCCCGACCGGGAGGCTGGGATTGAAGTTGGCTTCGAGCCTCAGCCACTCTGGGATGGCGTCAAAGCTAACTCCCAGATTAACACCGAATGCGATAAAAGAACCACGTCGCTCAATCAGCCTGAGCGTGCCGCCCATTGGGGGCTTGGTGGAGAAGTATTGCCAGCTAGCGCTCGGACCGCCATACAGCGAAAGCCTGGGCGAAAGTGGCAATGTTGGCTCGATTGCCCCGAGCAGCTCATTCGAACGAACGCTGAGCGGGAGCGTTGGGTTACCCATACTGGCTGCGAGCGAACCGAGCTCGATATCATGCGCGACGTGGCGTGCGAGGGCGCGCACCCCGAGCCAAGGCAGGACCCAGACCCGAACGTGTCCGCCATACGCAAACCCTGGCGTGTAGCTCACGTCACCGGCATTCACTCGCCCAATCACGCCCACATCGGGCCCCACCTCGGCCTGGATTCGGCGGGGAGCCTCCGCTTCTGCATGAACGGGCAGGCTCAAAAGTAGCGAACTCGTGAGCAGCGCACTCCCGAGAGCGGCACGGTGTGCAGAGTGAATGCGTGCGCTGGCTAACACGTTAGGCCCTCAACATCGCTCCGAACTGCTTCTGGGCCACCTGAGTGACCTGATCGTGTGCCGCGTCCACCTCTTTATCGGTGAGGGTTCGCGCTTGATCCGGGGCTTTTCGCGCGTTTGGGTCGCGAAACACCAGGTGGTAGGTGAGGGAACGATGGTCCGCCGGCACCGAGCCGCCCTTGAACGTGGCGACGAGCTCAACCGATTCGCAAAGCTCACCGGCAGCTTGTTGGAGCACCGTGGCCACCTCACCGGCGCGGATGTCGTCGTGGATCACCAGCGAAATATCACGAGTGACGGCCGGCAAGCGCGGTATAGGGCGGTATTTGGGTGTCTTCTGCGGCACCGTTTCGAGCGCTGCCAAATCCACTTCGACAATCTGCACGCTGCCTTGGAGCTCCAAGGCTTCGGCAACATCGGGATGCAGCGAGCCAAAGATCGCAACTTGCAGGTCGCCCACGCACAGCTTGCCGGCAGCTCGCGGATGCAGATGCGGTGCGGCCTCGGGCGCGAGCGGTGCGACCGATGCTTCGCTCAACGTGAGCTCTTGAACGATGCGCACGGCGATGGCCTTAGCGTCGAACACGTCGTAGTCGTTCGGTTTGGGTGCCAAGTATTCAGCGCGTTGTCCCGCTAATACTGCGGCAAACGTGGGCCGCTCTTCGGGTAGCGCGACGAAATCTGCTGCTAGGCGCGGGCGAGCCAGCGCGCCGCGCGCGGAGGAAACATCACTCGTGGGAGGCAAGAAGCGAGGGGCGAGCGAAAACAAGCGCACCGAGCTTTCGCCATGACGCTGCGCACGCCGCAACGCATCGAGCAGACCTGGGAGTGAACTCGTCTGCATCACACTGCGCTCTTCGCTCAACGGATTTTGAAGCACCACAACGGGCGGGGGAGCCTTAATGAGCTCCAGATCTTTGCGGGAAACGAAATGGTAAGAGAGGGCTTCGCTGAGTCCGAGGCTGAGCGCCAAAGCGCCGGCCCGACGTTCCAATTGGCCGTCTTCGCTCGGCATTTGAGGGATGATCGGCGGAAGCCGGGGCGCAATCTGATCTAAGCCATGCACGCGGGCAACCTCTTCAATCAGATCCGCCTCAAGTGCGATATCGTGACGGTAACTAGCGCCCGTTACCTCCGCGATAGCTTTACCTTCAACAGATTTCTTTTCTTGGGTGGCAAAGCCCAGGCGCCTGAGGATCCCGAGTGCTGTCTCAAACGGGATGGGGGAGCCCAGCAGATCCATCAAGCGTTCGTGGCGGAGCTCGATCTTCGGAGCCCGATAAGGCTCCTGTTCGACGAGCTCCGTGCGGAGCGAAATCGTGGCTCCCGCCAGCTCTCCGAGTAAAGCGAGGGCGCGCGCCAGCACGTCTGGGATCGCATCGCGATCTGTTCCGCGTTCGAAGCGATGGCTAGATTCTGTGTGCAACCCGTGACGGCGCCCGCTCCTTCGCACGCCGCGCGGCTGGAAGTATGCGCATTCTAACAGCACTCGAACGGTACTTTGGCTGATCTCACTGTTGGCCCCGCCCATTACGCCCGCCAACGCGAGTGGCTTCTCGGCATCGGCGATCACTAGATCATCCGCATCCAAGACGCGCGATATACCGTCCAGCGTTTGAAACGACTCGCCAGCGGTGGCTCGGCGGATCACCACTTTGCCACCAGAAAGACGATCCAGATCAAATGCATGCAGCGGCTGTCCAAACTCTAGGAGCAGCAAGTTGGTGATATCCACCACATTCGAGATTGGGCGAATGCCCAGATTTTGCAGCCGGATCTGGAGCCACAGCGGCGAGGGGCCCACCTTCACAGCGAGCGCCAGGCCGGCGCCATAGCTCGGTGCCCGTTCGAAATCCTGATTAACGATTTGCACCACGCTCGCAACGCTTGTTTCCGTCGTGTTGGAGCTTGGCGACGCCGCCGGAAGCTTCATTGGGAGATCCAGGCAAGCCGCGAGATCTCTGGCGACGCCGATGTGCCCCAAGGCATCTCCGCGATTGGGCGTGACATCGAGATCCAAGATCGTATCTTGGAGAAAGGGGTAAGCCTCCAGCAGCGGAGTACCTGGGAGTGTCTGATCTTGGGGGAGCACCCAAATGCCTTCCGAAGCCTCACCCAGCCCGAGCTCCTTCACGCTGCACAGCATGCCTTCACTCACAATCCCGCCGAGCTTGCGGGGTGCAAGAGGTTCGCTGAAGGTAGGCAAGCTGGCGCCCAAAGTAGCGAGCACGACGCGGCCGCCCGGCTCGGGCACATTCGCAGCACCACACACTACCCGCTGGGTTCCGCCACCTACGCTCACCGTCACGAGCCTCAGCTTGTCACGCTCCGGGTGCGGCTCCAGCTTCTGAACTTCGGCCACGACCACCCCTGAGATCCCGGCACCGACTACTTTGATGCCATCCACAGGCAGGCCAGCCCCCGCCAAGCTAGCGGCGAGCTCAGCGACATTCAGCTTCAGATCGGGGATAAGCTCACAGAGCCAACGGTGAGAGATCAGCATGCGGGGGCGCTTCTAGCATGCGTCCGTGGGCCTGTGCTCTGTCATCCACGAATACGCTATTTCTGAGCGCTCGGAAGGCTCGCTCCGCCGTTTGACGGACGGGCTCCTTCCAGTGTAGCCGTGAGTCCGCTTTGCGCAGAAAGGCTTCACTTCCCGGGTTCGCTCTCGCCTGGCTCCTAGCCTCCCCGGTTAAGGCCGCACCAGTGCCGGCTGCGAACGTTTGGTACCGAGCTTCTGACGCGTGCCCAGTGGGGGCCGATTTCTTAGCGAAACTGGGAGACAAAGCAGCTCTAGCTCGAATCGCGGATGCCGGGGACCACTTCCATTTTGTGGTGACGCTGGTTGAGAAGGGTGGAGAAACGATCGGGCGCCTAGAGCGACAGACCGATCGGGGTACTGTCGCCGTTCGGGAGCTGCGCGATGCGGATTGTTCGCGTGTTGCCGATGCGATGGCGCTGAGCTTGGGCTTAGCGTTGCAACCGACGACCGATGGTATGGAGTTGGCCACGAGTTCGGGAAGTGTGGTGGCTTCTCCGGCACTTGAGCCTGCGGCTCAGTCTAACGCGGTAGAGAACGAGACCCCCGTCGCACCCGTCGCGCAGATGCCGAAGACAGTGGACGCGCCCCCCACCCATTCCTCTGCCAAGCCTAGAAGTGAGGCCGTGCTGAGTCCTCGGCCTACTCCGATCGGTAGTCCAACACGCGGGGCTTTCGGCATTCAAGTGGGAGCCATCTCAGGCGTGGTGCCAGCAGCGCTGCCACGTGGCGAAGCCTTCCTGAACATCGAGAATGTGTGGCCGAGTTTCTCAAGAAACCTGTCGCTGCGATTTTCAGGTGTGGGTGCGTTTGGCTCAACGTCCACCGTGGCAGGCTCGGTCGATGAATGGCTGCTGGCTGGCCGCGGCGGGAACGCTCACGCAGAGATACTCGAGCATGGAG
>CAZSUA010000211.1:8444-10090 GCA_964609655.1 uncultured Polyangiaceae bacterium
TTGGCCGTAGAGTTCGGGGCTGTGAATGCCAAGGCCGTGCGCACGGGGCAGTCAGCCTTGGGCGCCTGGTTTGCTGTTGCTGGCGGTGCCCGAGCCGGCCTTGATTTGTTCTCAGGGTTAGCCCTTGAAGCCCAGCTGGAGGCTCAATTGGCGCCGGTGCAGGGAGAAGTGGTGGCGGGCCCGGTGTCGCTGTATCAGGCCGATTTATTGATATTTCAGGGTGGCCTCGGGCTTTCTTTGCGGCTCTGGTGATCGTCGAGGTCCCATCCGGACATGGCGGGGGAGGATAAGTGAGCCAGCGCTCGATTGAGTCATTCGTCAGCCAGCACTACGCCTTCGTTTGGCGCATCGTGCGCGGGCTGGGCTTGACACCCTCGGATGCAGAAGACGCCGCCCAACAGGTTCTCATGATCGCAACCCGCAAACTCGATAGCATTGCCGAAGACCGAGAACGGTCTTTCCTGTACGGCACTGCAGTCCGAGTTGCGAACAACGCACGCCGCAGCGTGAGGCGCCGTCGCGAAGTGCCCGAAGACGATTCGGACACGGCTCCTTCTTCGGACCAGAGTCCTGAGCAACGGAGCGAGCTCACGAATGCCCGCGCGCTGCTCCACGATCTCATGGGTCAGATGCCCGAGAAGCTACGGCGGGTGCTGCTGCTGGCCGAAGTTGAGGAGCTGGAATTGCGAGCGATCGCCGATCTCGAAGGTATTCCGCATGGAACTGCAGCTTCTCGGCTGCGTTTGGCGCGCGAACGCTTCAAAAAGCTGCTGCTTGCCGAGAATCACCGCAATCCGTATGCGAGGGAAGCATGACGCCGGATCCGCTCGACAAGCTCTCGGCACAGCTGTTTGCTGCTGCACGCGAGGAAGCGCCCCCCGAGGGTGCCGAGGAGCGCGCGCTTCTGGCGATAAAACGCGAGCTTTCCGGGCGATCTAAGGCGCGCGTGGTTCCCCTGTTCGGAAGTCCTGTACGGCGGTTGTTGATGGTCGCGCTGTTAGCCAGTGTGGCGATCGCTGTTGGCGTTGCGCTCACACGTGATGGGGAGCAGCAGGCTTCGATTCGGCCCGAGAAACTGCTGCCAGAAGCTCCGGCGCCCAAAGTTGAACGCGCGATAGGGACGACACTGGAGCCAGCGCCCGCTCCGCGCCCAGCTGTGCCAGCGGTCCGGCCAGTGACAGGTCAAGTACGCCCCCGAGCAATGCCGCCCAGCATGCAGGACGAGCTTTTAGCCTTGAAAGAGGCTCAAACAGCGCTCAGTAGCTCCGATGCGCCGGCTGCGTTGCGAGCGCTGGATCGCTACGATCATGTGCTCAAGGGCAAAATGCTGCGCGCCGAGGCCAGCGTCTTGCGCATTGAAGCACTCGCGCTCGGGGGCCAATCGGATGCCGCCTCGGCGCTTGCCACTCGATTTGTTGAAGAGAATCCAAGCAGTCCGAGTGTGGATCGTGTGCGGACATTTATTAAATCGAAGTAACTTGCGACGAATAGGGAGCGTTAAACTATGAATGCAAAACGTTTGGGTGTGTGGGTACCTTTGTTGGTGGCGCTTGGTTGCGGGCGCATGGATGTCGGGACGATGCAGCCGTCCGCAACGGGGGGTGCGGGGGGAATGAGTGGAATGACTCTCGGAGTGGGAGGAATGC
>CAZSUA010000212.1:0-10021 GCA_964609655.1 uncultured Polyangiaceae bacterium
AGCATGAATACGACACGCCGGCACCCGCGACAACCACTTGAGTGAGCCCATCGGGGATCATCGGTGTATCCGAAGAGCACGCGCTATAGGCATCTTGACAGCCTTTTTCTGTGATACCGTCGATACCCAACGCACCACTCCAGGCGTCACCCCAGCACTTCAGCGCCCCTCCCTTGAGTACCGCGCAAGCGTGCCCGTAGCCGAAGGCCACACTCTCAACCGGCGCACCCAAATCGACACCAGCACCGGCATTACCCGCGAGCGGGGCTCCAATTGAAGGTGCGCTTCCCAAACAATAAAGTCCACCCTGAACACTGAGCGCACACGTATAACTCCTTCCCGCGACCAACTGCCGCATTTCCAAGTCCTGAAAACCTGAGATGGCGTGGGGCATCGCCGCAACGACAGGCGACACCGTCTGATCGCTAATGGAGCCCGTCCCCCAACACCAGATGCTGCGATCAGAAAGCGCTACACACGCTTGACTGTACCCAACGGAGAGGAATTTTGCGCTCGCAGGAAGCGGGATCAGTGTCGGGGAATCAGCACGCCCAACATTTGCGACTATCAGCCCGCCACTGTTATCCCCCCAACACCAAACACTTCCATCCTGCTTGATGACGCATGCGACTGTCGACGCCGCGGAAAGCGCCACGACGCCAGATTCAAGGCCGGGAACCGTTGTCGGGGTGGGGTTCAAGGTTCCAGGTTCGGCCCCTGCATACAACTCGCCCACTGGTGTCCCCCAACATTGTACGGCGCCGCTATCGACGAGCGCGCAGCTGAAGGTGGCTCCAACCGCCAAGTCCTTCGCGACGCCGCTCAGCCCATGAACGTTCACCGCGCTCAATTGAAAATTGGCAGAAGAAGGCTCGAGCGAAGTCCCGTCGCCGAGCGCGCCCATACTCCTGAATCCCCAACACTTGGCTGAGCCATCCAGCATGAGCGCGCAGCTGTGCCGATAGCCCAGGGCGAACTTCTGAACCTTGTGCTGATCCTCGCTGGCACAGCCCGCAAGGCCTAAGAGGCCAACCAACAGAACACCCGCGACTTCGTTCAGCAAAGTGCGTTGCATCCTATTCGAACTCCACAATGCCTTGGCGCGGACCCAGGACTTCATTGTTCCAACAAAATTCGCGACCCGCACCGCCAAAGCCCCATTCGATGTACTGCTCACCCCGTATAAAATTGGGCTCACCAATACAAAAATTATTGTAATCGCGCGGCTTTCCGTCGAGCCACTGGAACGAGCCGTCCGCATTTTCATCCCACATACCAATCCACTTGCGGGGTGAGAAATAGTTACTCAGCATCAGATTCTCGGCTCGGCTGTCGATGAAAACGAGATGCCCACCCATATCTTCAGCCGCACGTTTGGCTTCAATGTAGTTGTCCACGAAGGGCGTCACCGTATACGCATGGCCTCCGGCCTCATCGATCACCGGGTCGCACACGACCGCGATGTGAACCGAGGCCGACGAACCTTCCACAACCTCAACTCTGGTTGCGGCCGTTGGGCACCGCGGCTCGGGCTGACCTGAAGCGTCCAACACAGTCGCGCAAATGCCGTACTTGCCCGCAGGCAGATTCAGCGATTCGGTTGCCCAGTCAACAATCACTGTCCAGCTGGGCTCCTCACCCCACGAAGCCGGCCCCAGCACTTGCCCTTCGCTCTTCCCGCCGCAACCGTCCCCCTCCGCGACAGCCTTGTAGCTCACCTGCACACCCCCATACAGCGGTGCGACGACAGACCCCACATTGACGCGGCCCTTGCCAGGCTCGCCACACGCCGTCAGCAACGACAGCCCCAACAACAACGCCCACTCCCTTTGAATCAGCACAACCACTTCCTCGGTTCGGCCTTAGCAGACCGTACGAGCGCCATGCAAGGCCAAACGGGAAACGCTCGCCCACTTCCAAATGCTAGGCTCCCGCCCATGACGGCGCCCGCATCTCTCTCGGAAAGCGCCGAGCCGCCCATTCCACCGATTGAGCAATTCCTAGCCAATCTGCACCCTGCAGTGAAGCTGTGGTTTGAGCGCCGGTTCCCGCATGGACCCACGGAACCTCAAACTGCGGGATGGCCCAAAATTGCGCTTGGAACAGACACGCTGATTGCGGCGCCTACCGGCTCAGGCAAGACGCTCACCGGATTCCTAGTGTTCATTGATCGCATGTACCGCGAGTTCGAGGCTCGTGTTCCGGAATCAGAATCGGGAGACACCACCGGAAGCACTGCGACACCCACCCGTGGCGCATCCGCCACCACAAGCTCTCCAGCCGTCACACAAGTTGTGTATGTCTCGCCGCTCAAAGCCCTCACGGTCGATATCCACAAGAACCTTGAAATTCCGCTGGCGGAAATCGCCGCCACGGCGCGTGAGCTTGGCCTGATACCGCCTGAAATCAGCGTGCTCGCCCGGAGTGGAGACACTCCCGCCAAAGATCGCGCGCGGATGCTCAAGCATCCGCCACACATTCTGATCACCACGCCAGAATCGCTGTATCTCTTGGTCACCTCCGAGCGCAGTCGCGAATTATTGCGCAGAGTGAAAACTGTGATTGTCGACGAGATCCACGCCGTGGCACGCGATAAGCGCGGCTCGCATTTAGCACTGACACTAGCGCGCCTTTCACACGTATGTGCCAAGGAGCCACAGTACATTGGCTTGTCGGCAACTCAGAAGCCGCTTGAAGTGATTGCGCGGCTCTTGGTGGGCACCGCAGAGCGAGCGGCTGCCACGGCCATCGTGAATGTCGGACATCAACGCGTGCTTGATCTAGCGATCGAGCTTCCGGATTCTGAACTCGAAGCCGTTGCCTCTCACGAGCAGATCGCTGAGGTGCTGGATAAGATCGCGGAACAGGTAAAATCGCGGCGCACGACGTTAATTTTCGTGAACACCCGGCGCCTTTCAGAGCGGTTGGCGCACCAGCTTGCCGAACGGCTCGGGCCCGAGCGCGTGGCGGCGCACCATGGCAGCTTATCCAAAGACCGCCGGCTCGCGATTGAAGATCGCTTGCGAGCGGGCGAGCTTTCCGCACTCGTGGCAACCGCATCGCTTGAGCTCGGGATCGATGTGGGCCCGGTCGAGCTTGTGTGCCAGATCGGCTCTCCAAGAAGCATCGCGACGTTTCTGCAACGCGTGGGACGTTCGGGACACAGCCGCTTCGGCACGCCTGTTGGTAAGCTGTATCCGCTCACGCGCGATGAGCTCGTGGAATGCGTGGCAATGTTGCGCGCCATTCGAGGCGGCAGGCTTGATTCCATTCAGCCGCCGATTTGTCCGCTCGATATCTTGGCTCAGCAGATCATCGCCGAATGTGCTTGCGAGGAGTGGGACGAAGCAGCTCTTTTCAAGCTCGTTCGGAGCGCTGCGCCGTTCAGCACACTCACTCCCGAAGCCTACGAAACAATCCTCGATCTCGTCTCGGATGGCGTGATCACGGGGCGCGGCACGCGTGCGGACTACGTCAAACGCGATCGCGTCAACCACACGCTCAAGGCTCGGCGTGGAGCGCGGCTCGCAGCGCTCACTTCCGGCGGCGCAATCCCGGAGAACGCGGACTATCGCGTGGTCGCCGATCCTGACGACACCTTCGTCGGAACCATCAACGAAGACTTTGCGATCGAGAGCATGGCGGGCGATGTCTTTCTGCTCGGCAGCACCTCATGGCGAATTCGACGCGTGGAGCGCGGCATTGTCCGTGTGGTGGATGCCCAAGGTGCGAGCCCCACGATTCCGTTCTGGCTGGGTGAAGCGCCCGCCCGCACTTTCGAGCTTTCTGCCGAGGTATCCGCGCTGCGAGCGAGCATTGATGCTCAGTTGGCGGAAAACGCGGCAGAAGCTGATCCCCGAGCGGGAGGCACGGCGTGCATCGAAGATCCGCGCACGCCACACACGACCAGCATCGAAGATCCACGAGCGCCACATGCGACAAGCATCGAAAGCGCTCTCGCCACGGAGTGTGGGATCACTGAAACGGTTGCCTGCGCCGTGATTCAATATCTTTCAGCGGTTCGCTCCGCTCTCGGCCGTTTGCCCACCCAAGAAGATCTCCTCTTTGAGCGTTTCTTTGACGACACCGGCGGCATGCAACTGGTCCTGCATTCGCCGCTCGGTGGTCGCATCAACCGCGCGCTCGGTTTGCTTTTGCGTAAGCGCTTCTGTCGTTCGTTCGATTTCGAACTGCAAGCCGCCGCAAGCGATGATTCGATCCTGCTCTCGCTCGGTCCCCAACACAGCTTCCCGCTCGAAGATCTGCGTGATTCGCTCAATCCCGCTGGCATCGAGGACGCGCTCCAGCAAGCCGTCCTGCCAACGCCGATGTTTGGAGCGCGTTGGCGCTGGAATTTGAACCGATTCTTGCTGGTTTTACGGTATCGCGGCGGCAAGAAGAATCCTCCACCGCTTCAGCGCATGCAGGCGGACGACATGATGGCGGCTATCTTTCCGTCACTTGCAGCGTGCCAGGATAACGCCACCGGCCCACGCGTGATCCCCGATCACCCAGTGGTGAATCAGACCATGCTCGATTGCTTGAGCGAAGCGATGGATCTTGAGGGGCTCCGAGTAATTCTGGAAAGCATCCAAGTAGGCAAGGTTCGTGTTCACTTCCGCGACACCACCGAGCCTTCTCCGCTCAGCCATGAGATCCTGAACAGCCGCCCGTACACCTTCCTCGACGATGCTCCGCTTGAGGAACGTAGAGCCCGCGCCGTTCAGATGAGGAAGGGGCTACCCGTGCATGCGCGCGATCTCTCGGCGCTCGATCCCGCCGCGATTGATCGCGTCAAAGAGGAGGCGAGGCCAGAGCCCCGCGACCCTGACGAGCTGCACGATTGGCTGCTAAATACGCTGCTTTTGGCTGTGATTCCGGAGTGCGTGTCCTTCTTTTCTAAACTGTGCGAACAGCAGCGTGCCCACGAAGTCACGGTGCCAGCCGGGCGCTATTGGTGCGCCGCTGAATCCGCAGAGCTCGTCTTGAAGCTTGAACCCCAAGCCAAACTCCAACCCGCACCCCTGGTTGGAGCCTGCCGCACCCCTGAGCTGGAACCTGAAGCTGTCGCTGCCGCACTCCTGCGCGGACATTTGGAAGCCTCGGGGCCCATCTTGGTGTCAGCGTTAACCCACAGCTTTGGGCTCGCGCCTGCGAAGGTGCCTCAGGCCATCGCCATTCTGGAGCGCGAAGGCAGTGCACTTCGAGGCGAATTCGATCCCCGTTTGAACGGCGAACAGATCTGTTCTCGGCGTTTGTTAGGCCGCATTCACGCCTACACTCGCGAGCGCCAACGGCGTGAGATCGAACCGGTCACCGCGCAGGATTTCATGCGTTTCCTGCTCGAATGGCAGCATTTGGCGCCGGGCACGCAGCTTTCCGGGGTGAGCGGTGTGCTCTCCGCGGTGGCACAGCTCCAGGGCTTCGAGACGGCCGTGTCGGCGTGGGAGCCAGCTCTCCTCGCACCACGCGTCGAGAATTACTCAGCTCATTATCTCGATTCAACTGCGCTTTCCGGGGACGTGATCTGGGGGCGGCTGAGCGCGCGGCGCATGGAGTCGATCCGAGGTGCCAGTCTCTCACGTGCCACGCCCATCACACTAGCACTGCGCGCGGATCTCGAATGGCTCAAAGAAGCCGTTCGTCTGAAATCTGTGGCGGCGGCTCCTGTTTCTGGTGAGCTACCTCGAGTGCTAGAATGCTTGGAGCAACGTGGCGCCATGTTCTTCGACGAGCTCGCTCGCCAAACGGGCCTCGTGCCCTCCCAACTTCAAGATGCGCTGTGGGACGGCGTGGCCCGCGGCTTACTCACCGCCGACGGTTTCGCTCCCTTGCGCGAGCTTTCCGCCAACAAACATAAAAATCGCCCCGAACGCTCACGCCACCGACGCAGCGGCTTACGGCAAGGCATCTCGGGGACTTTGAGCCGCGAAGGACGTTGGACGTTCTTCGGAGGCACGGTGCGGGGGCAGCTTCAACACATCGCATTCAGCACGACACTGACGGAACAACCACAGCAGCGGACTCAACAAAGTGAACGCACCGAACGGGCACAACAAGCGCAGCGTGCAGACGAATTGGCGGAAGCGGTCGCCGATCAGTTGCTCGCTCGCTATGGCGTCGTGTTTAGAGATCTCTTGGTGCGAGAGACTTTTAGCGTTCCCTGGCGTGACATCTTATGGGCCTTGCGGCGTCTGGAAGCACGCGGCCAAGTGCGCGGTGGCAGGTTCATCACGGGCTTCGTAGGTGAACAATATGCTTTACCGGAGGCCGTCACGACGCTCCGCGCCGTCCGCGCACGCGAACGCAATGGCACCCTCGTGCGGGTTTCAGCCTGCGATCCGCTGAATCTTGTAGGAATTGTGGTCCCTGGCGAGAGGATCCAGGCCGCACGCAACCGCAGCATCACCTATCGCGATGGTTTGCCAGTTACCCTACCTCGCACGAGCGAAGCGCGCTTGGTACTGACACGTTGAAGCACTCGCGCTGTCCTATGCTGTCGCGTGCTATTAGGGCGACCGACTCGGGCAACTAAGCCGCGATGGACGCTATTGAGAATGAACTGCGGAATGCTCCGATGCTCTAACAGCCGCCGCGCGAAGGCATGAGCACGAGGGGTCTCTCAGCAGCATATCGATAGTAAGCATGCTTACTATCTTGATTCGTCAAAAATGGGCTGACCAGACTCGCTTTTTTCGACGAGGGATTGAGGGCGCGCGGGCTAAAGAAAGCGCCCGAAACGAATACGGGGCGCGACCTGCGCGCCCCGTTCACTTCATTGTACTCGGGCAATAAGTGACCAAGATTGATCTGCCCGATTTTGAGAAACTCTGGCGAAACCTAAAACGCAGCAACGCCGCCAGTGCCCTGTCCAACGCCACCGGTTCGCCCGGAACCCCCGGTACCCTGACTTGCACCGCCCGTTCGTCCCGTACCAGGGTTGCCTTGCCTCGCACCGCCCGTGCCCTTTTGGTTCGAGCCTTGTTCGCTAGGGTGCAAGATTTCATCGCACGCCTTCGAGGCGCTCAATGCTTGGGCACACACTGGTGGAATGTCCTTGTCCTTCATACTGCATCGGTATCCGCCCGACGCGAGAATACACTGAAATAGTGCAAGCTCCGCACCAGTGCACAGGTCCGGCATGGCGAGTTTTGAAGCACATCTGCTGACGCAACTTTCAACAGAGAGATCAGATCCATCACTTGTTGCACCACCTGACGCGTCCGACGCGCCCAACTGCGCATTGATGCAAGCGACGTTCAGCTCGCACCAAGTGACGCAGATCCTCGCCTGATTGACACCAACCGAATTGCTTCCCGACGGAGGCACACTCTGCGGATCTAAAGGAGGCGCGGCTTGGGGGTCGAGGGCAGCCTGCTGAGTACCGTTAATCGGTGATTGCTTGGGGCTTGGGGGCGATGTCTGATCCGTCCCATTGAACACTGTCGTGCCGGGACCGCCACTGCAAGCGCTCGCGCAAACCAATCCGATAGCAAGAATTCCACGCATGAAACCTTCTCCTCGTTGCTCGTGATAACGCCGTTCGGAACTCCTTTTGATTCATAAGGAGCTCCGAGGAGGCGTTCAATGTGTCAGAAGTAATAGATGGCCGCAACGTTACTGGTGAAGATGCTCCACGGACTGTTACCTACAGTGGTGCTAAGGCTCGTCTGCGACTCGCTCACTTTGGTGGAGTTGCCCAAAGCCACACCGCCCACCAGCGGCGCGGGCTTATCCGTCGAGACGGAGTCATGCGACAAATTGAGCCCAACGCCCGCGAGCAGGGAGAGTTCTGGCAGCCCCATGAAGCCGAAGTGTACCTCGCCACCCGCGCGCGCGCCGACGTCGATGTGGAAGCCGCTCGTATCGGACTTTTGATCCATGCCGAAGGGAGTTGACCCCGATCCAATTCCGAGATTGAGCTCCGGCGTGATCTGAAAGCTGTAGTGCTTGCCGCTTAGGAGCGAAAGCGGCACACCGCCGTGAAGAATGAAAGCAGTGTTGCTGTCCCCGTCGGTCTTCACGGTGACGCCACCAGAACTCTCCTCTGAGCTGCTTGAGGTAATGCCAAGCCCAAGACCTGCATCAATGCCCATGTCTGCGTTCAGCCAATACCGAACGCCAATCACGGGTGCTTGCACCTCGTTGGCGAGGCTGCCGACCGACATTCCGCGGCGCCCCAGATAGCCGACGCCTAGATGCCCAGCCACCGCATCGTGATCGCTGCCTGACGGAGCGACGATGTGCCCCGGCGATTGCGCTGAGGCGACGGTTGAGATCACGGAAGCGAGGGCGAAAGTCGAATAAGCTAAACTATTGCGAAAGAGATGTTTCATAATTTAGGATTCCTTGCTGTTCGAGGATCATCGGTCTTCGTCGCATGAAGCCGAATGGAGCCTGCCGCGAAGGCCTGCTCGGGTGTGGTGGAAACATGTTGCGGCGTCCAGGTTAGGGTGGCCAAGAAAATTGCCCAAGTGCACACATCTTCCTTCCCTACTGAAAGTTGGCCTACTGTGTTTCGGCCCGGTGACCCACAGTGGCAGTTATGAAAGTTCGCGCCGATCAACGTTTGTTAGAGCTTGGTTTGGCTGAATCATTGGCGTTAGCACGCGCGCTGCTTCTCGGCGGTAAAGTCTGGAGTGGCGAACGGCGGATTGAGAAAGCAGGTGAGTTGCTGAAGCCAGATGCTGTGTTACGGGTTTCCGGGGAACGCCGGTTTGTGTCCCGTGGAGGCGAGAAGCTCGAGGGGGCTCTTCAGGAGTTCGGCCTCAACGTACAAGGTTGGGTATGCGCGGATCTTGGGGCTTCGACCGGGGGATTTGTGGATTGTTTGCTGCAGAGAGGTGCAGCTTGCGTGTTCGCTGTGGACGTGGGCAAGGGGCTTCTAGCCAGGAAGCTGGCCGCTGATCCGCGCGTGAGCGTGCAGGATGAAACCAACGCCCGCGACCTTTCGCTTCAGAGCTTTTCTGAACCGCTCGACCTTGTGACCGTGGATGTCTCTTTCATCGGTATTAACCGCGTCGCTCCCGCCATCGCGCGTATTTTGGCGCCGGGCCGTTGGTTGGTGGCAATGATCAAGCCGCAGTTTGAGGCTGCCGAAAGTGACGTGAGCAAAGGGCGTGGGGTGATTCGTGACCCTGTCGTGCGGGAAGCCGCCATCTCCACCGCCTGCAAGGCACTCGAAACTGCAGGCTTTCAGATCACCAGCAGCGTGGATAGCTCGCTCAGGGGGCCCAAGGGCAATCTTGAACACTTCGTCCTTGCTCGGCGGCTCACCTAGAAGACCAACACCCAAATATCATACAGCGCGTGCGTCCACACAGCCGGCGCAAAGCCCCGAAACTGATAAATCAGCGTGAACACGAGACCGCACACCCAGCGAAAGACGAACGACCGCCACTCGAAGTCTTCTCCGAGCTCGCCCATGTAATGCCAAGCACTGAAGGCTGCCGCGGCTGCAATCGCCCAGCCAAGACGCACCAGAAATCTGGAAGCGATGTTCACGGGAAACAGCAGCATGAGGACGCGCGCTCCTAGGCCATACAGGAGCACGCGAAACAGCAGCTCCTCATAGAAGCCCGCTCCCGTGGACATCACAAACCCCGTGAATCGGTCCATGTTTAGGCCGGCAGCGCCGCCCGCGAGAAACATCTCGCCGACCACATAACTCGCGATGAAACGCATGGCGGCGGCATAGATCACGCCCTCCAAGGCCACGAAGAAGAAGCGGTCCGCGCGGAGTGCGTGCCCGCGCCCGAGCAGCATGAGCACCCCCACAAAAACCACACCAATGCCCGCTGTGAGCCCCAAGTACCCCAGCGAGCTGTCCTTCGAAAGCACGACCAATTCGCGCGTCACCATGTCGGCGGCATTGCGGACGGGTAAAAAATAAACCGATAAATGGTAGCTCAGAAAGACTGGAAAGGTGAGCGCGAGATCCGCCCAGGGCCCGCTACCAGTACTTGCTGCGGTGTTGGCGGCGGCATCGGCTTGCACGATCGGGATCGGTCGATTCGCCAAA
>CAZSUA010000213.1:0-9963 GCA_964609655.1 uncultured Polyangiaceae bacterium
GCCGATCTTCCCGAGCACGATCCGGTCTCGACGTTCGCGACGTTCGCGAAGGCGCCCAGCAGCCATCCGCCGCGCATCCTGATCCTCTATGGGTCGCTGCGGCCGAAGAGCTTCAGTCGTTATCTCGCCGAGGAGTGTGGACGCGTGCTCACCGCGTTCGGTGCCGAGGTGCGCATCTACCGGCCGAACGATCTACCCGTGTTCGATCGAACGTCGTTCGATCTGCCCAAAGTGCGCGAGCTTCGCGACCTGAGCGTGTGGTCTGAGGCGCATGTCTGGGTCTCGCCCGAGCAACACGGCGCGATGACCGCCGCGTTCAAGAACCAGATCGATTGGATCCCCCTGAGCGACGGCGCGGTCCGACCCACGCAAGGGCGGACGCTCGCGGTGCTGCAAGTCTCCGGTGGGAGCCAGTCCTTCAACGCGGTGAATCAGATGCGCGTGCTCGGCCGCTGGATGCGCATGTTCGCAATCCCCAACCAATCGTCGGTGCCGAAGGCATTCGAGGAATTCGACGCCGATGGACGCATGAAACCATCGAGCTACCGCGATCGCGTCGTCGACGTGATGGAGGAACTGTTCCGCTTCACGCTGCTCCTGCGCGACAACGTCGACGCGTTGAACACGCGCTACAGCGAGCAGAAGGAGCGGCGGCAGCACGGCGTGCTGAAGCCCGCGTTGGGCGTCTCTCCGAAGGAATAGGGGGCGCCCTTGAATCCAGTCCTCACCTCCGCAAATCTCAGTGCACCCCAAGCTTGACCGTCCCCTTACCGAATGTAAGAATTCATCTCAGGAGTAAGGAATGGCGACCGCGACCGTTACGAGTAAGGGACAAATCACGATCCCCCAACAGATACGAAAGGTTCTGCGGGTAGAGCCAGGGGACCAGGTGGATTTTGTGGTGGACGAGGCGGGGCAAGTCCTCGTCAGAGCGAGCACGGCCGACATCGCGGAGCTCAAGGGCCTCCTGCGTCGAGCTAAGCGCCGGCCCGTGAGCATCGAAGAAATGGATGCGGCGATCCTCGCGCAGCATCGGAAGCGGCGATGATTGGCGTCGACACCAACGTGTTGGTTCGCTACCTCACCCAGGACGATCCGGCGCAGGCGAGAAAAGCCAACGAGCTCATCGGCGAAGTGTCTGCCGATGGAGTTCGATTGCATGTGGACGTCATCGTGCTGTGCGAGCTCACATGGGTTCTAAAGGGCGCGTACGGATTCGACCGAGCGACCATCGCGAGCACGCTCGGGCGAATGCTCGACACGAGTCAGTTTGCCTTCGACGACAAGGATTTGATACGCGAAGCCCTCTCGGCTTTCAATCGTGGAGCAGGTGATCTGGCAGATTGCGTGATCGGTGCTCGCAATCGCAAGAACGGTTGCGACCACACGCTCACGTTAGACCGTGCCCTCAAAAGGAACCCTCTGTTCAAGGTTCTGTGATTTGCATCAAACGACGTTATTTGATGCTCAACTTCTACACTAAAATAGCCATTCAGGCCTTGAGTTCGGCGAGCAAGCCCTTGGGCAGCGAAGGATCGCCAAAATCATCGAGCGGAGCACCCGCCTTGGTAAGGCCGACAGCTGTGCCAATCGTGTTCAATAGCTGGTTGTGGTTTTCGCCATCGGGCAGCTTCACGTACGCGTTCTGTTTGAAGTAGCCGTTGCAGCTGCCGGCGAGGATGAACGGGCAATTCCTGGAGCCATGCGCGGGCCCCGTGGCAAGATCCGAGAACCAAACCGCCAACCCGGCATCCAGTAGCGTGCCGCCGCCTGGCAAGGGATAGCCTGAAAGCTTGTCGAGCAAGTATTTGAAGGTTTGCGCGAAGTAGCGATCGATCTTGTGATGCATGACATCGGCCCCGACGATCTCGGTTCCATCTCCACCGTTGGACAGAATGCGGTGCGAAATGTAGTGGAAATTTTCAAAGCGTTCGGCAGGATTGTCGGGATTCAAGAAACGGGAGCTGGAATCATTGCCTTCGCCAAACTGGATGGCAACGGAGCGCGTGTAGCCGCAAGCAACGGCCATGGCGGCAACATCCATGTGCATTTTAGCAAGCTTCATGCGCTCTTCGCCGTTCGAATCGGTGAGGATGGATTGGCCGCCATCCAAGACCTTCTCGGCATCGAGCGAAAGCTGACAACCCAGCGACACTTCGAGCTCTCGAATGCTGGAGAGATGCAGATCTAAGCGATCTTTGTCTGTTTTGCTCAGCCGAGGTTGTTTGAGCAGCCGATCGAGTTGCGCTCGCACCAGATCGTTCACGCTCTTCTGTCGCTTCATCAGAAGCGCGCTAGCATCGGGCATCGCAGCCGACGTCCCACCCGTAATCGTGTTGTAGGCCTGCCGCGGATCGGCCACGGAAGCGCGCCGTTGATTCGGGCCACGGTAGGAAAGACACGCTCCGCCCAGCCAACCGCCGGCTGGGCCCGCATACAGAAAGAGCGAATCGCGGCCGCCCGGATTGAGCTCGCGCCCAATCCGATGATCGATGGACTCGCCATTCGCCTCGGAATCACCTCCCGCATCAGCAACGACCGGCCCCTGCGCCGTTAAGCTCTGGAGCGCACCTCGGGCGTGGCCATCGCCATAGGGAAAATCCTTCATGTTGCAGTTGCCCACCACCAAGAGCTTAGAGGCGTAGGCGTTGAGCTCTTCCAACGCACGGCCTTGCAAATTGGCGGGCGTGAGCGCGCCGGTATTCATCGGCCAGAAACGCTCTGGCTCACTATGCTTGACGGTGCCGTTCAGAGTGTAGCTCTGGGCTGACGCAACGCCGTTAGCTTGACGAAAGAAAATGGCAAAGGTTTCGTTGGCTCCAGCAGCCATAGCCTGCTTCGAGAAGCTCTCCAAGAGCGGCATGCCGAGCGCAACGCCACCCAATCCTTGAAGCACAATTCTGCGTCCGTATCTCATGGAAGCTCCACAATGCTTCGAGCGAGGAAGGTTGGCGACTGGGTAAGCTGGACCATGAGTTCCTTCACCGCGGCCTTGTTATTGAGTGAACTCTCCCGGAGGTGTTCTGTCAGTGCCTGATCCAAGGGTGCGCTCGCTCTGCCGAGCATGAACTCAAGCAAGTGCGCTCCGAAACAGGCGTGAGCTTCAGGGCTCAGCGCGAGACCCTGCGCGAGCTCGATGGCGTTCTTGACGGCAAGGGTCTGCGCACCCAACTTTGCCATGGCTGTAGTGTCGACGGGGACGCCGTTGTCCTGTGTCCGGAATGCCCCGACGGCATCGTAGCTTTCAAAGGGAAAACCGAGTGGATTGATGATGGCGGCATGGCAGCTGGCGCAAGCACTGCCCGGCACTTCGGTGTGATCAGAAACGTTCTCTCGGTTCGTCTTCGCGCCGGCGGCAGGCAGCGGAGGGATCGCGATCGGTGGCGCTGCGATGTTTTGACACAGCAGTCGATTCGCTATGAATAGCCCGCGATGGATGGGGTCGGGGTTCTCACTGGTAGCGCGCGCGGCCAAAAATCCAATCTGCGTCAAGATGCCGCTGCGCTCAGCTGAATTCAAGATTGCTGGAGCCCAGTCGCTCGTGAACGTGCCGGAAAGCCCGTACAGCTTGGCAAGATCAGCATTCAGCACGGTTTCCGGAGTCGTCATCAGGTCGGCGAAGCTGCCAGGCTTTTCAAACAAGCTGCGCTCAAGGAAGCGGTTGTTTTCCTCGGTCGCGAGCCCTGCGAGCCCGGCTGGAGCATTGGGAAAACCTTTGCTCGAAGGATTGATTGAAGAGAAGCGTTGTTGATCGAAGAGCTCGGTGCCAAAGGTCCTCAAGCTGGCACGCGCTCGCGGATCAGCCAGCAAGCGGCGAGCCTCAGCTGCCACCGTGTTTGCATCCAGGACCCCAGCGGCCGTTTGTAGCAAGGTCGCGTCCGGCATCGAATTCCAAAGTGAGTAAGAAAGGCGGCTCGCCACTTCGAACGACCCCAGAGGGATCAGCTTGCCTTGCTGGACAGTGCTCGTTTCGACCCGATACAGGAAGTCGGGCGCCTGAAGGAAGGCTTCTAACAGCAACCTCACACCCGATTTGAAGGGATCGCTCACGTCCGCGTAGGCGCCAGGTGCGGTGTCGTACAACGCCTTGTACTCCTTGGCTTCCGTGGGAGTGAGTGGCCGACGAAAGGCTTTGAGCCCGAAACCCTCGATGAACGCCTGCGCTTGGGTAGCCGGATCCCCCGCAACCGAAGGCAGGATCTTGGCCAGCCGCGCGTCGTCACCCACGACGTAGGCAGCAACAGCCTCGGCTGCTTCTTGATACGACGTCCAAAGCGCTTGATCGACCACGAAGCTGCCGCCTGCCCGATCAAAAAGAAATCCAGCCTGACGTGGATCGGCTCGGAAATTCTTCGCGTAGCCGCCTGCTGTTGTGATCTGCAGCAGCTCGTTCACGGTATTGGTCCATTGCAAATGACTGAGGCGAGGCGCGCGTGAATCTGGAGACGGCAATTCCTCTCCGGGTGCGGCCACCACGGTTGGTTGCGTTCCACCACTGCTACTACTGCTCCCACCCGATCCCGATCCCGATCCCGATCCCGATCCGCCTGTCGCAGCAGAAGCATTGGGCGCTTGCGGCCGGCCACCGTTGGGCGCCAGCTCTCCAGAGCAGGCATTGAGCACGGCGAGACTTACGGCAGCGAAGAATAACCGGGAGTTAGATTTAAAGACGTGAACTATCAGATCGTGCCTCCATGACGCTCACTCGCAGCGAACCGGCTTTGCGGCTCCGATTCATGCGAACGCTCAGCCTAACCCAACTCGCGACGAGTTGCCTCCAGCAATCGATCAACCGAGGGTGAAATCACGACAAAATTACTGAACCACCCTCACTGATTCACTCTCGCACAAATATTCCAGAACCGCCCCTCCGTCTGCACACATCGCCCCCGAGCACGCACACTGACGCCGAATGCGCGCTATGTTGCAACAAACTCTGGCAGTTTTAAGCTAACGTCTGATTTTGGCTTGGCAGCCATCAGACGTTCGAAACGAACCACGAGGCCCCAAGCATTTCCTTGATTCGTGCCGAGCGCTACCAACACCTCCGAGCGCCCTTTCCTGAGCTCCACTTTTGCAAACGCTTCATCCAGAGAAACGGGATTCGTACCCTTCGGATCAAAGAATACTCCGCGCTTGTTCAGCCAGATCTTGATGGGCCCATCGTAGCCCAACCACAAGCGGCCGCTCATCTTCTCGGGGGCCTCCAGCTGCATTCGGAAATAGACCAGCCCATCCCCAGAATAGGCCTGAATTTCAGGGCGAACTGAGAGAAACACGCCAAGCGCGGAGGGGCCAAAATGGCGGCGTTTGAAGCCAAGCTTCGGCTGATTGGCGGGGTACTTCAAGCCGTGCAGCTGTGCGCAACCCGGCAGAATCCGGCTCACCTCCACATCATCCGCAAATTCAGTGAGAAACCTGGGCTTGCCGAGGGGCACGGGCCCGAAGGCTGGCAGCGACTTGTCCTTTTCGTCCACGATGTTGCAATAGGGATCGGTCCCGTAACCGTACGCTAGAAAGAGCCCCGAGGCATCCACCGTGGTCCGGTTCGTCGTGAGGATGACCTGATTCATGTTAAGTGAGGTCTTCACGACAGCATTCACTTGTAGCTTGCGCGTGTGCAACGAAAACCCCACTGGCCTAGACCCACTCTTGAGGCTCCCCGCCACGGAATTGAAATCAATCAGAACGTTCGCCAGGCCGGAATCCGGATCTTTGATCACGCGGCATTTACCGAGGCCAATCGGCGAATCCCCGGGATTTTTCCCGGGCAAAATCGAGAGCGCCGCGGCAGCTGAACGCCGACCCAAACGTTCCATGGCTAGCCCACTCACGTGAATGGAATCGTCCAATTCCAAGTCGATCGCTGGCACTGTCGCCGTGTGAGCGACCAATGTGGGAAGGAGGCGCTGACTCTCACGAATACTAGTCCACTTCCCAGCGTCCAGATCTTCGTACACAAACCGCGAGAGCTGCACGAGCACGAACGGCAGCTTGGGGCTCTCCGAATCCTTGCGAAACGCTCCGATTAAACGCTGCATGCGCGGCGTGTAGTTCTCAACATCTTCAGCATGATTCGTATCTGAGCAACCTTGGTACCAATAGATCCCAGAAAGCCCCCCGCCATTGAGGTTGAGCTTATGGATAGCTGCGCCATACAAGCTCCCGTCGCCCAACGCTATCAGGCTCGGGTCCCACTGTGCCATGCTCGTGCCCCCGTGCGCGCAAGCCAGCAAGCCAATGGGGATCCCAGTGCGCTGGTAGAGTTCCTGCCCAAAAGCCACGCCTGGGCCCACTCCAATGTGAGCGGGTCGCACCGGTGCCCGTCCGCCGTGAAGCTGATGGTGCACGCGAACGACTGACTTATCGAGCTCGTGCAGCGGATCTTCTGCGGCACGCCACTGATGGTCCATATAGAAGGCCCGAACGGGCGCCATCGCTGCGGAGCGCTCCGACATCCAACCCACTCCTTCCATATTGGACTGACCGGCCAGAATCCAGACATCTCCGACGAAGACATCGTCGTAGCGCTCAGACACTAAGCGTTTGCCGCGTGCGTCCAGCGCGCTCAGCTGGATGCTGTAAGGACCACCCACAGGTACTCCGCGCAACGTGAAGGCAAAGCTCCCCTGCTTCAGCTTGACCGCCCGCTCTGCTCCCAAGCTGACCAGGACGCGCTTCCCTTTCGTGACCCGCACTGAAATGGCCTGCGCCTCACGGCGCTCCACCCCACCCGTGATAGGCTGCTCGGTCAGATCACCCTTCCGGCGCTGCATCACCATCCCACTGAACAAGCCGGTTTCAATCTGGATCATCCCTTTTCCTCGGTGGCCCCCATAACCCCCGAAAGCGGCATTTGTCCAGATATGCCCGGGCGTTTGCCGCGCACTCGCCGAACGCCTACAACGATTGGCAACGAGGCAACCGTGAAACTCTTTGTCGTGGATGGCACCTTTGAATTGTTCCGGGCGTACTACTCTTTTCCGCCAAGCAAGACCCAAGCGGGCCAAGAAGTAGGCGCCGCCCGCGGCTTGTTTAGAAGCCTGGTGGCGCTGCTCCGCAATCCCGAAGTGACGCACGTTGCCTGCGCTTTCGACCACGTTATCGAATCGTTTCGTAATGAGCTGTTTCCTGGATACAAGACAGGCGAAGGCATCGATCCTGCTCTCTTTGCCCAGTTCGAGCTGGCTGAAGAGGTTAGCCGCGCGCTCGGTATTGTCACCTGGCCGATGGTCGAGTTTGAGGCGGACGACGCGCTCGCGACGGCTGCCGCCCGTTTTGCAGACTCCGTGGATCAGGTGGTGATCTGTTCGCCGGACAAAGATCTTTGCCAATGCGTCCAGGGCGAACGCGTTGTCTGCTTCGATCGGATGCGCGAACGCACCTTGAATGAAGCCGGCGTGATCGAGAAGTTTGGCGTCGCGCCGAGTTCGATTCCCGACTACCTCGCGCTCGTCGGCGATAGCGCGGATGGCATCCCAGGTATCCCGCGCTGGGGTGCAAAATCCGCAGCCAGCCTGCTCGCCCACTACGGCAAGCTCGAGCAGATCCCGACGCAAGCGAAACTGTGGTCCGTGAAGGTGCGGGGAGCCGAGAATCTGGCTCTAGAGCTCGCCGCGCAGACTGAAGCCGCCCAGCTGTACCGAACGCTCGCCACTCTGCGCTACGACGCACCCATTCAAACGGATCTGGAGGAACTCCGTTGGCTCCGACCCGACCAGGATCGGCTCAGCATCCTGGAGCGTCAATTGGAAGATCTGAGCCTCAGCGAACGCGCCAACAGTCTTCAGGCCATCCAACGCCACTGAAAACTGGGTTTCCCCTGCGTTCCTTGCTATCCTCGGCCTCTATGTTGCGCACCATCATCGCGTTCAGAACTCTCGCAGCAGTTAACCTAACTGTGTCATCGTCCTTCGCCGCATCGCTCCCATTGGCGCCACTCAATTTGGAGCTCCCCGCACTGGGAGCGCTTTATCCGCCCAGCTATGCGCAACAATCGGATCTGAACGCTGGAGGCCTGCGTCCCCCGCCTTCGGTACAAAGCGACCCGTTCGCACCTCCAAGCGGCGAAACTGCTGCGGATCTCGAACACTCCGACGAAGAAGACTCCGGACGAGGCCTAGAATTCCTGTGGTTCAATGGGGAAGTCGGAGTGCAGCACCTCGGCTTACAAACCTTCAGCTCTAAAGATCTGCTCGACACTAAAGTGGTGAGCTCTACGCAAACTGGGCTCGTGTATGGAGCAGGCGCTGGAATTCGGCTGCTGTTTCTCACCCTGGGCGGCCGCTTTCGCTTGGGCAATTTCTCTGACTATCAAGTGTGGACGCTCAACGCAGAAGCTGGCTTCCGTATCCCGATTGGCTCGATTGAGCCCTATATCACGCTAGGTGGCGGCTACGCATCGCTCGGCGCCTTCGACTCCAAAAACGTGGGAGCCGGGCTGAATAGCGCGGGCGTGGATGTCACGGGGTACAACGTGCGCGGTGGCGGTGGTCTCGACATCTATCTTGGCAATGTGGTCTCAGTCGGAGCTTCGGTCACCGGAGATATTCTCTTCCTATCACGCCCCGGTGTGGATCCAACTAAGCTTTCCACCACTACAGGTACCGTGCAGCCCGGGCAAATGGGAACCGCCGCCCAGGGCCAAGCCCTCGCCAGTGAAGTCTACGCCGCAGATGGCTCCAGCATTGGCGGTGGCGCCACCTTCACCGCTGTTCTAGGCCTGCACTTCTAGGCCGCTATGGCCAAGCTGTTGAAAGCACGAGCTTTGAGCGTGGCCGCGTGAACCTCGCATTGGGGCTTTTACTTGGGCTCCTGCCGTTAGCCAGTGCGGCCTGGCTATGGAGTCAGATCAGCCACACGCAGCGTTTTCTACGCCGTGTACTCGTCGCGGTTACGATGGCGGGGGCGTTGCTTGGAGCGCTCAGTTTTCATCTGGAGCAGCTGCTCTTGGGCTGGGCGGAGTTGCCCAACCATCTGGAAGCAGCACCGTTGGGCGCTGGCCTTTTGGCTATATTTCTGGTCAAAGCACCGCTTCAAGAAGGCCTCAAAGTGCTCCCGCTGTGGCCACTCTTCGCCACCGGTCGCATCATGAATGCCCGCGCCGGCGTGTTGTATTCAGCCGTAGCAGCCGCAGGTTTTGCGAGTGCTGATGCGGTCTTGGGGGTTGCCTTCGCTCAGAATCTTGGGCTCGCACTGGCGCGTGGAATATTTGCAGTCTCGGGGCATTTGTTTTTTGCGGGTCTGTGGGGTTCGGCGCTTGGCTTTGGGGGTCAGCAAAGGGGGCGCTGGTTTGCCTTAGCGTGGCTCGGCGCCACGTCGCTTCATGGCCTTTTCAGTTACCTTGTGTTTGCGCGTGGCCCGGGCGTGCTGCTGCTCTGCATCCCGCTGGTGCTCTTCATGGCCGTGCTCGCCTATGCCGCACTTCGCGACGTGGCGCCCGAAGCTGTGCTGCTTCCCGAGGCTCTTCGCTCCTGGACGCTTCAGGCGCCCTCCTTGAGCCAAATGCGCGGAGCCCTCAAGCGCCAGAAGGAGCCACTCGCCTTGTTCTGGATTGCGGTCGGCGTCTTCGTCACCTTCGGGGTCATGCTGGGGTTCGTGGCGCTCGCGGTGTACGCCGGGCGCCAAATGGGCGTGGATTTCAGCCTGGCGGATGAAGCCGACGTCCGCTCCTCGAGCCCACTGGTGCTGCTCGGCGGAGCCCTCTTAGGCGCTTTTCCAGCTGCTGGCTTTCTGGTCGCGCGCGCGAGCGGTCGGGCCAGCATCCTCGAAGCCGCCATTGCCACGGGCATCGCGATCACGCTCTTGATAGTCGTGCTTTCGATCACCGCCCCGATCGCGGTCGTCTTCGCCCTCGCCGTGGCGCCCGTTGCCTTCACGTTAGCTTGTGGCGGCGCGTGGTTCGGCGTGTCACACTAAACGCGGAGTTCAAGTTGCTTTCTTGAAGAAAAGCGCCCGCCGAGC
>CAZSUA010000214.1:0-9908 GCA_964609655.1 uncultured Polyangiaceae bacterium
GGATATAGTGCTCGAAGTTGGGTCCGAGTCTGCGCTCCGTCCGTATGGATTGGGTGAGCCGCCTGCGGAGCAGGCGGCGACGATGAAACTTGATAGTAGGTAAGCTTTGGATCCGCGCATGATTGCTCTCGTCAGGGCAGCTGACGCTCCACACGTCTTGGGTACCCAGAAAACAAGACGCGCGTAAGAATGATCTTGTTGATCCCGCGCCGTGATCTCAGCGATCACGCCCGTGCCGGTGGGCACTCGCTCGCGCCGGCTTTCACCCAAAAATCAGATAAAAGTGACCTAAATCTGTGGAATGTGAGCGTTGGGCCAACGCGAGGCTGAACGTTAGGCAGGCACGAGGCCAAGCGTTAGGCCAGCACGAGGCTGAACGTTAGGCCAGCACGAGGCTGAACGTTAAGCCAGCACGAGGCCAAGCGCTAGGCCAGCATGAGGCCAAGCGTGAAAGCTTCGTCGTCGATACTTTCAGCTTGCGTCACCGCGTTGCTCGGGAAGGTGGCGCTCGCGTTCTGCGAGAGCTCTGTGGCCAGCGTTTCTCGTTGGATGAGCGCGCACAGCTCCGGATTGGCCAGCATCTGAGCCACGGCGCCTTGGGCGTCGATCTTGAGCACGATGCGCTGACTCACGGAAAGCTCGGCTGTCTTCCGCAGGTTTTGGATGCGGCTCACCAGCTCGCGAGCGAGGCCTTCGGCGGCGAGTTCCGGTGTGATGTGGGTGTCGAGCACTACGGTGAGGCTGCCCTGACTCTCGCTGGCATTGCCGGGCAGAGCTTGTCGATCGAGCAGGATGTCCTCACGGGTCAACGTTTCGCCGTCCACTTCGAGGCTCTCCCCGCGCTCCAGGCGTGCAATCGCGGCCGCATCCAGTTTTTCGACCGCGCCAGCAATGGCCTTCATCTTGGGGCCCAAGCGTTTGCCCAAACGTTTGAAATTGGCTTTGGCAGACAGTGAGCACAGCGCGGAATCATCAGCAATAGCCACGACTTCTTTCACATTCAACTCACCTTGCAGCGCATCGGCGAGCTGCTCCACTGCGCTCCGCACGGCAGCATCTGGGCTGGCGATCGTGAGCCGAGCCAATGGCCGCCGCACACCGAGCTTCTCCCGCTCTCGGATCACAAGCCCGAGCGCGATCGCTGTGCGAGCGGTTTCCACACGTTGCTCCAATTCCAGGTCAATGCGTGCGGAATTGGGCTTTGGGAAAGATTCGGCGTGAACGCTGCTGCCTGGCTTGGCGAGGCCCGTGTCCACCATCAACCGCTGATACAAGTACTCCGTGAAGAATGGCAACACGGGGGCCATCGCGCGCGCGAGCGTGCTGAGCACACGAAAGAGAGTGGCATAGGCCTCATGCTTGTCTTGGTCGCTCTTCGAGCTCTCATTATTCGCGCGCCAATAACGGCGCCGACCGCGTCGGATGTACCAATTGGTAAGATCTTCGCACAGGCGGGTGAAAGCGGGGATGAGATTGGATAGCTCGTAGCGCTCGTATTCGAGCGCGAGCTCTTCGACAAAGCGTTCCACGCGACTCAGGATGTAGCGATCCAGATCGCCAACAGGGCTTATTTCTAGGTCTTCAGGCTTCGGAGACCAACCGTCGGCCACCGCATAGGTGGTCAAAAAGACATAGGCATTCCAGAGCGGGAGCACGACAAAGCGCACCGTTTCTTTCACGCACTCGCCGTTCACGTCGCTCGCATCTTTGCCGAATTTCATCGGCTCAGCGCGCACCACAGCACTGTTGATCAAGTACGCTCGCAAGGCATCTGCCCCAAAATTCTCCATCACGTCGTTCGGATCAGGGTAATTCTTGAGGCGCTTGGACATCTTCTTGCCGTCTGCGGCCAAGATCATGCCGTTCACGATCACGTTCTTGAACGCCGGCCGCCCGAAGAGCGCTGTGGCCAAGACGTGCAGCGTGTAAAACCAACCGCGCGTTTGATCGAGCCCTTCTGCGATGAAATCGGCTGGGAGATTCTGCTCCACATACTCGGTCTTCGACTTGTCGAAGGGGTAATGGTTCTGAGCGTACGGCATCGAACCCGATTCAAACCAGCAGTCGAACACCTCTGGGATGCGCGTGAGCGTACCGCCCGGGGTCTTGAGCGACGGAAAGCTGATGTGGTCGATCGACTCGCGGTGCAGATCTTGAATGCTCCCGCTCGGCAAGGCAGCACGCGTTTCTAGAGCCGCCACCGACTGGATGCATTCGAATTCGTTCGGATCGAGGTCGCAGCGCCATACGGGGATCGGAGTGCCCCAGAAGCGATTTCGGCTTAAATTCCAGTCGCGCGCGTTCTCCAACCAATTTCCGAAACGCCCACTGCCCACGTGCTCGGGCACCCAATGAATGGGTTGATTGTTCTTCACGAGGCGCTCTTTGATCTGTTCCACTTTCATGAACCAGGTGGAAAGAGCCATGTAGAGCAGCGGCTGCTCGGTGCGATAGCAGTGTGGGTAGGCGTGGACGATGGTGTCCTGATCCACCAATTTTCCTTCTGCTTTGAGCTTGCTGACGATGCCTTTGTCCGCATCTTTGGCGAATTGCCCGGCGAAATCTGGCACGCGTTCATCGAAGATGCCGGTGAGCCCCATCGGCCTCAATACCGGCAAGCCTTCGCGCAGGCCCACTTGGTAATCGTCTTCGCCGAAAGCCGGCGCTTGATGCACGATGCCAGTTCCCGAATCGGTGGTGACGTAGTCTGCGGCCACCACGCGAAAACACCAGCGTTCGCCCGTTTCGTGTGTTTTATAGTCGGCGAAATAGGGCAGAAGGGGTTCGAAATGGCGACCTACCAGCTCCTTGCCACGGACGCGTGAAAGCTCCGTTGTTTTCCCGACCCGTCCGCGTGCCTGATAATCGGCGAGGCGGCTAGGTTCGAGATACGCAATTTCTCCGCTCTCATCGAGCCGCACTTTGACGTATTCAACGTCGGGGTGCACGGCGAGCGCGAGATTGCTCGGAAGCGTCCACGGGGTGGTCGTCCACGCCCAGAGGTACGCGTCTTCATCTTCGAGTTTGAAACGCAGGGTAACGCTTGGATCCTGGCGGCGTTTGTGCCCTTCTTTTTTCGTAACAGGGTCCTTTTCTTGAGGGCCCTGCGCGACTTCAAAATTGGAGAGGGGAGTCCCAAGTGCCGGAGAAACTGGCTGGATCCGAAAGCCTTCGTAGATCAAGCCCTGTTCCCAGAGCTGCCCGAAGACCCACCACACGGTCTCCATGAACTCCGGATCCATGGTTTTGTATTCGTGCTCAAAATCGACCCAACGCCCCATGCGGCGCACGGTAGTTTCCCATTCGCGTGTGTAACGCAACACGCTGGCGCGGCAAGCCGCATTGAAACCTGGAACGCCGTAAGCCTCGATCTCAGCCTTGCCGCCCAGCCCCAATTCTTTCTCAACCAAGCTTTCTACCGGCAAACCATGGCAATCCCAGCCAAAGCGCCGCTCCACATCGAAGCCTTGCATCGTGAAATAGCGGGGCACGATGTCTTTGATCGTGCCCGCCAACAGGTGTCCGTAATGCGGGAGACCTGTAGCGAACGGCGGCCCATCGTAGAAAACAAAGGCTTTCTGTCCTTTGCTGGCGAGGCTCTGCTTCTCGGTGCCCTGCTCTGCCCAAAGCGCCAAAATCTCATGTTCGAGCTTGGGTAAATGAAACTCGGTCTTGGGTGCTTGAAAGGTAGACTTCGTGGCTTCCGACATGGCTAAGGCAGCGCAATCTAGTCTCGCTCTTCAGAAGCTACCAGCCCGGCCGGCAACGCACTCCGAGCGCGCGAGCACTTGGCGCGTCGAGTGGCGCGTCGAGGGAGGTGTCCCCGCGGGTCGAGGGCGATAGTAAGCATGCGAACTACCTGGGAGCTCTTCAGAGGTCTGCCCGTCCGAAGCCATTGGCGGGGCCGATAGTAAGCATGCGAACTATCTGGGAGCTCCAGATCACCCTTCCCCTTCTGGCCGCTTCCTGCTGAGTGCACCGATTACGTTGTCACGGTAAGCGGCGGATCACTCCAGATGGTACGAGTCGGCCAGGAGATCCTTGGGAGTCGAGCGTTCCCGGCGTCGGAGACAGTCGCTAGCGTTAAGCCAAAGAGCGCGAAGAGGCCATTCGACTTTCCGCCAAAGGAACCGTTCGTTCGGCAGCCGCAGCCAGCGTCTTGAAGAGTTCTGTCGCTCGGTGAGGAAGCCGTGCCACCACTGGAAGTCGTCGTTGGGTGGTGCCATGGGGTCAATGTTGTGAACTTGTAGTTTGGTTGTGAACAATCTCGAGCACTTCTGAAATGCGGTCGATTTGAAAGGACGGTTCTGGAAAGGCATCGGGCCATCGATGGACGCCACGCAGCCAAATGGCCTTCAAGCCAGCATGTTGAGCGCCGATAATGTCATTGTCCGGGTGGTCGCCGACAAACCAGGCGTCTGAACCCGGACACTTTAGGCTCTTGAGGGCAAGCTGGAAAATCCCCGGATCAGGCTTTTTGATTCCGACGGTTTCAGAGACGACGACAACGGACAAGAGAGGACGAATGCCGAGGACGTCGATCTTTGGCTCCTGACGGGCGGTAGCTCCGTTCGTGATAACGCCCAAACGCCAGCCGCGATCGCGGAGCGTTTGCAACGTCGAAACGATATCCGGGCGGCCGAGCGTGTCCATCGGATACCAGGCATCCCAGTGGGCCGCGAGGAGTGTGGCATCAACCTGATGTTGCCAGGCTAGTCGGCTCACGAGTGCGTCGAAAACGACACCGCGAGGAGCGTACCCTCGTTGATCCGCGTCTGCGATTACGCGGGCTACATCGCCTGGCGTGTGCTGAGCAAAGGCTTTGCCGAAATCACAGTGAAATCGCTGTGCGTAACGAACGATCGAAGCTGTTCGATCTGTTAGCGTCTCATCAAGATCGAACAAGACCGCGCCTGACATCGGGGCCTTCATACCTCAGTAATCACGGTTCCTTTTTATCATATTAAAAGGAAACAGCAATGCCGTACTGTGGACGACCTCCTCAGCCCTTCTTCTCGTTGCTATCAGATAGGAGCCTCTGGAGCACGGCGGCTGCGGCCGCCTTCGCCTCGGGAGACGGTGCTCGCTCACTTGCGTCAAGAGCAGCCAGCTCACGCTTGATCGAGGTGCGCGAAGAGACGCCGCCCTGAGAGGGTCCTTTCGCACGACTGCGCCGTCGGGCGCGCAGTAGCTTTGGAAGTTTCCAGGCCTCTGCGCCGTCGAGGGGTGGCACTGGGATCAGATTGATTCCAATGAGCCACGCGTTTCCAACGATGAAAGCGCCGGCAAGCTGCGCGCCAAAATCAGTGAGAGGCGGTCCGAAGAGCCAGATTGCTGCAACCGCGATAAGAAGAGCAAATGCTTGCGCCACGACGCCACCCCACGCGATGGTCGCCCGCTGGATGCGGGTCGGGTCGCCTGCCCACCGGCAGACACCGCCCAGGCCATGGATGTCTATGGAGATAACCTGATGCCGAAAGCGGCGCACCACGACTGCGTGGCCGATTTCATGGATGAAGACGACTAGAAAGAAGCCGATCCAGAAGCCCGGGACGAAACGCGCCTGACCAAAGATGAAGGCACCGATCGGTAGCGTCCAATGCGTGCGCACCGGTGCCCCACCCCACCGGCCGAGCGTCAAGTAGCCATTCTTCACGTCCAGCGGCACGTCCGCCCAAACTTACCGCGCCTCAGTCGGGAGGGCCAGAGGGATAGGGCGACCTTAGCGACGCCCGTTCGTGGCGAGCGACAGATACCGGCGCCGATAATCACGCGCTGTTTCGCCGGTGTGCTTGTGGAACTTTTTGGAGAAGTACAGCGGATCCTCGAAGCCGAGCGCCTGCGCAATTTGCATGATGGGCAGATCGGTCTCACAGAGCAATCGGCAGGCTTGCTTCATTCTGAGGTGATTGACGAAACGCATCGGACTTTCGGGTACATACTTTTGCCACAATCTGCGAAACGTAGACGGCGAAAAGCCAAATTTTCGCGCTAGGTGGTCGAAGTCCAAGTCTTCAAGGTAGTGCTCTTCGATGTGGCTCCTCAGTTCAAGCAGGCTCTGGTGCGCCGCGTCGACAACTGGCTCCTCGTCATCGAGCAGCGTTTCAGTGACAATGCGCAAAACGAGTCGGTCCACTCGGTCTGCGTTGCCGAGAACGTTGATGTTTTGGAGGAGCTCCGTGAGCTCATCGAGCAGTCGTTTGCATTTGCTGAGAGAACGAATTGGCCAGGTGAAGCGGTTGGCGGGCACGAGCCCCATTTTGCTAAACGTGGCAAGGCACGGCCCAGGATAGGAGAAATAGAGCTCTTGCCAGGCCGGGGTAGGGCCGTAGCGAAAATGCAACGGCGGGTACTCGACGATCACACACGGTGCTTGGATCTCAAACTCACGCCCCGCGACGTAGAGGTGCCCACGCCCCGACAGGATGAGCGAGAATGCCATCACGTCGAACTTGAAATCGACCCAACCTGTTTTCTTAGGGACATATCCAATTTGCGCCACCTCGGCGACGTACGGCAGGCGGCGCGGCAGTGAAGCCATGTGCGTGCTTTTGATTGCGAGTTCCATGTGCGTGAGCAGTACTGGCAGGTCTGAGCAAATCTTACATGTTTGTGGCGAAACAGTCCATTGTAACGCGAATATGTGCGGCTATAATTAGGCACAATTGACAGGTTCGAGGCCACCCCATGAAACTTTCAGTCCAGCTTTACAGTCTTCGCGAAGCCGCGAAATCCAACTTCCCGAAGGTGCTCGAGGAGGTTGCCAGGCAAGGCTACGACGGCGTCGAGTTTGCCGGCTTGCACGGGCATGCCGCGAGCGAGCTCCGTTCCATCCTCGACCGTGTCGGGATGGTGGCATCGAGCGGCCACGTCGCCGTCTTGGATCCCGCCAAGTGGAATGAGGTCAGGAGCGATGCTGACGCTCTCGGGTATAAGCATTTGGTCGGTGGCTTTGGCGAGAGTGATTTCAAGAGTGAGGAGGCCATTCGCTCGGCTGCGTCGATCGTGAATCGAGCGGTCGAGCATTTTGTGCCGCTGGGATATACGGTGGGGATCCACAACCATTGGTGGGAGTACGACGCACCCAATAAGGGCGACCTCCTGCTTGAGCTGTGCCCCAAGGCTCACCCGCAGTTTGACACCTATTGGGTGACCTGTGGCGGGGCCGATGCTGCCGGCTATATCCGTCGCTACCGCGGACGCGTGAAGCTCATTCACATCAAGGATGGCCCACTCGATCGACATCAGGCCATGACGGCGGTGGGCAGCGGTAAAGTCGATATCAAAAGTGTCGTCGCTGCGGCGCTCGAAACCGGAGTGGAATGGGGCATTGTCGAAATCGACCGCTGCGACACCGACATGCTCGAGGCGGTCGGAGAGAGTGCTCGTTACTTGAAGCCACTTTTAACACGGTGAATGATCATGACTGTTAAGAAATCACAGCTCAACGTCGGCGTCATTGGCTACAGCCCGCTCTTTCACATGGGCCGTGGCCATCTGAAGGAAATGGCTCAAAACACGGCATTTGTGCCGAAAGCTGCGTGCGACATCAATCCGGAGTTCCTACAGCAAGCGGAGAAGGATTTCCCTGGCATCGAGACCTACACGAGTGTCGAAGCGATGCTCGCGAAAAGTGAAGTCGATCTGATTGCCATTATCTTGCCGCACAATCTGCACGTCGAGGTCGCGCTCCAATGCTTGCGCGCTGGCCGCCATGTGGTGCTCGAAAAGCCCTTCGCACTCAACGTGGCGGAGTGCGAACAGATGATGGCCGAAGCGAAAAAACGCGATCTTCTGTTGACGACTTACCACAACCGGCACTGGGACGGCAGCATTCAGACCATCGTGCGCGAGCTCCCCAAGATCGGGCGCCCGTTCCGCTGGGAGTCACATCAAGGTGGGTACAGCGAGCCGGGCACGTGGTGGCGCAGCTCCAAGGAGATCTCCGGCGGGATCATCTTCGACTGGGGTGCGCACTTTGTGGAGTGGATGCTGCAAGTGATGCCCTATCCTATGACTGAAATCAGCGGCTTTCGCGTGAAGGAAGTGTGGACGAAGAGTACGAACGAAGACGAACTGGAAGCCATCGTACGCTTTGGTGATCGCGCCATCGCTTCGCACACGGCGAGCGATGTGGCCATGGCGGGCAAGGACGCGATTCGTATTCTGGGGACGAAGGGTGCGATCACTTGGAATTTTGACCACGTTTCGGTTCACACGAAGGATGAACACGGGCAGACGGTCGTCACTCGGGTGCATTCTGAGAAGAGCGAAAGTCACAAGTTCTACCAGAACTTGCATGAGCACCTTTTCAAAGGTGAGCCTCTGGTGATCACGCCGGAGCTTGCCACACGGGTGATTCAAGTCCTCGACTACGCAGGCCAGAGCGCTGAGCAGGGCCGAGCCCTCGCAGCTAAACTTCCGTGATTTCGCTTCTCGAGTGAGACCCAACGCACCGGACCGTGGTAGGTTCGGAAGGCCTATGGGGAGCACGCGCTAGACAGACGAGATCGAAGCGTTCCGCCGCGAGCGCGAGGAGAATTTACGCCAGGAGGAGTCGAAGCATTCATTCTGCCGGTGTACTTCGACCGGGTTGCTGCGGAAGCCGAACGCGTGCGTCGCGCCATTGCCACTCTAACCGCTGAGCTGGAGAGCTACGATCGACTGCTCCGAACATCGGAGTATCTCGCGGGAGCCACCCTGTCAGCAGCCGATTTCTTCGTGTTCCCGCACGTCCTGTCGGTTCAGCGCGCAGCCGGTAAGTCCGCCGCGAAGGAGCTCGAGTTGCCGTTCCTACCGCTTGGGACGAGACACCCCGCCCTCGCAACCTGGCTGGAGCGAATTGCACAGGTGCCGGGCTACGAACGGGCTTATCCGCCGAACTGGCGCGGCGCGCCGAATGCTTGACGACGCATGCGTCGGTGCTGAGCCGCGTGGGCATCGAAATGTGTGTTGGCTCGATAGCCGGCAACATAATGCCGTCTATCCACAGGGCAATTGGGGTTAAGTTGGGTGTAGCTAAACGCTAAATGGCGTCATTTAAGTCGAATGTCGACGGACGGTAACGACGACGTTTTGCGGGGACACGGACGTGCCACTGTAGGTTCCGAGCGTCATGTTGCTGACGTTTCGCGGGAGACCACGCCAAATAGTTGGTGAGCTACTCAACACTTGCTTTTGCGCTCATTGCTTCCATGCCTCAGCTCCTGAATTCTTGTCCCGCCAAGCCCGGGGCTAAACCCAAATGTTTTGGCCAATTTTTGCCTTACCCAACGTCAGCCCCTGACCGTTGATCGCTGCTATGAAGACTCAGCCTGAACGCGCAGCAGCCCAAGATCCGGCCACTTCCAGCCTCCTTCTTGGCGCCCTTGTGTTCTTTCAAATGCTGCCCGCCACTCTGCTTGTCCCGAGCGCGCGCCCGCTATTCGCCGAGCTTTACCGAGCGGATGATGGCTACATTCACGCCTTCATGTCGCTCAACATGGTGGGGGGCTTTTTAGCGGCACCCCTCATCGGTTGGGCTACCGATCGCAAGGGCTATCGCTTCCCAGCGTTCATTGGCCTGGGTGTGCTGGATGCCATCATTCAGCTGTTGCTTCCAAGCGGGCTTCCGCTGCCTGCACTTCTGGCTTTGCGCACGTTCCAGGGTGCCGCACACGTAGGCTCCGCAACTCTGCTATTAACCTGTGCTGCCACCAGCGCGCGTAGAACTGGAAATGCCAAGGTGATGGGGATCGCAGGCTCCTGCCTGATGCTTGCTGTCGCGTTCGGCAGTTCGCTCGGCGGCCTCCTATTGAAGATTGGGCTGAGCGCTCCGTTTGTCGCGGGCGCTGTATTCGCACTGCTCGCCGCGGGTCTCGGCAGTTTTCTGCCCAAAGAATGGTGGGCTCAGAATCGCAGGACGGGCG
>CAZSUA010000215.1:0-9900 GCA_964609655.1 uncultured Polyangiaceae bacterium
TGCGAAATGTGTGATGACGAGCCGATTCGGATCCGGCAAACACGCAACTTCCTTCGCTGCGCACGCCCCCTGCTCTTTCGGGCACACCTTTTTATCGCAGCGTTGGGCCTTAAATTCGCCTTGGTTGGCGTCGCAGCGTGCTTTGCTCATGACAACAGTCGAGCAAAACGCGCAGTAGCATTCACCCGGATTGCGCGGGGCCGTGTCAAAAGCACAGGCTGTGCAATCAGCAGCGCTCTGGCATTCATCGCCAGGCAATACCAAGCCACCTCCCGTTCCGGCTCCGCCGTTACCCTGTGAGCTACCACCGAACGAATTGAAGGCGCCGCCGAAACCTTGCCCTGGCTGAGCGCCCGAACCACTACCATTGCCATTGGCAGAGGCTCCGCTCCCATTCGGCCCGGCCGCACTACCGGGGGCTCCCCCAAGCTCGCCGCTGGACCCGCCACTCATTCCCGAGTTGGCACCCGATCCGGTTTGCAATCCAGCGCCCCCCAGGTTGCCGTCTCCACCCGAGAGGCCACCTGTGCCGTCATCGCACGACGGAATGAGGGCTACGCCCCAAAGAGTAAATGCCAAAAGCCAAGGAATGCTGCGACCGCGCGTCATTGCCGCACATGCTACGACGAAGCCGCGATCCGGTCCAGCTTCCCGGCCGAAGCCAAGCCGAGGCCCTGATCGAGCGGCATATAGATCTTGTGCGTTCTTTTGAGGTGAGCAGTCGTGGAGACAAACTTGTCAGTGACGACCTGTATCTCGCACAAAAGTGGTAAGCATGCTTACTACCTCCCAAGGAACAAAAGGGGCAGCTCCCCTGCCACGCCTGCATTTGCACACTCAGCGAAGAGGCTACTCAACAGCCTAGGCCAGCGACGCCGATTTCAGTCGCGTGCGCGATTCCAGCACATCCCTGCCGGACATCGCCGCCAGAAGCCGCAGCTTCGAGCTGTCGACGCTGTGCAAGCGCGGAAAGCTAGGCGGACAAAGCGGCAGCCGGCGGAGAGTTCTTTCGAGTGTGAACCGAAAGCGATGACTGAGATCTTCAAACAAGATGCCAAGGCCTCGCGTGCGGTCCTGAGGTCGTCGGCCGTGTACCACCCGCGCCACAAAACCTTCGGTATCGATCCACGTGGAAGTGCCCGGTAGCCGAAAGGAGATGATCAGCTTCTCACCCGTCAACACCGGATCGGCGGGAGAGACCAGCATGCCCGTGAGTGAAAGATCGGTGATGGTGTCCGCGACGAGCGAAAAATCGCGCTCTCTGACCACCTGGCAGTTGGTACGCATGTTATGGCGACTGGATCTTAGACGGGGAAGTGCGGCTGCAAACATAGTGTCTCCTCGGGCCACCTGAATGCTACCGCTCATCAGTTTGTGGGGGCCAAGTTCTAGACACGAAGAAAGACGCAGGCCCACGCTTCAGGAAGCGCGTACTGATGCCAAGCTCGAACAGAGCGATCTGCTACACTTAAGGCCCATGCTCGATCTTGCTAGTGTAGAAGCTGCCGCCCGCGCCATTGAAGACGCCGTGCGCATCTCGCCGTGCGCGTACTCCGAGCGTCTGAGTCAACTCACCAACACGCAGCTCTTTTTCAAGCTTGAGAATCTCCAGCTCACCGGCTCATTCAAGGAGCGCGGTGCGTGCAATAAGCTCTTGTCGCTCACCGCACATGAGCGAACGCAGGGGATTGTCGCGGCGAGCGCCGGCAACCACGCGCAGGGCGTGGCTTATCACGCAAAAAGGCTGGGGATCGACGCCACGATCGTGATGCCCGAGAGCACCCCGCTCGTGAAGGTGAGTGAGACGCGGCGCCACGGCGGCCAGGTGATTCTCTTTGGACACAGTTACGACGAGGCGTACGAGGAAGCGCAGCGTATCGTGGCACGCGATGGGCGTGCGTATATTCACGCCTTTGATGATCCGGCGATCATTGCGGGTCAAGGTACGATTGGTTTGGAGCTCGTGCAGCAGGTGCCCAAGCTCGACGCAATTATCGTCGCGATTGGCGGCGGTGGCCTGGCAGGTGGCATCGCGCTCGCCGCAAAGTCCTTGAAGCCAAGCTTGCGAGTGATCGGTGTGGAGGCGCAATCGATGCCCACCTTGATCAAGGCCCGTGAAGCCGGTGCCCCCGTGCGCATCGCACGCCAGAAGACATTGGCGGATGGCATCGCGGTGGGTAAAGTTGGCCAGCACACTTATCCGCTGCTCAATCGCTACCTCGATGATTTGGTATTGGTGGATGATGAAGAGGTTGCCGAGGCCATTTTGCTCATGCTGGAGGCCGAAAAGACGGTCGCCGAGGGCGCGGGTGCAGCTCCGCTGGCAGCGCTTCGGCACAGGGATTTAGGCTTGGACGGAAAGACTGTGGCGCTTGTCGTGGGTGGAGGAAACATCGACGTGAATCTGATATCGCGCATCATCGAACGCGGACTGACAAAATCAGGACGCACCATGCACCTCCACGCCACGTTAGAAGATGTTCCAGGAACGCTGGCTCGCTTGATTGGCTTGCTCGGCGAACAGAACGCCAACATCTTGCAGGTGGAGCACGATCGCGCCAAAAGCGACGAGCTTGGCCAGGTCTTCGTAGAAGTGGTGGCGGAAACGCGCAGCTTTGGGCACATCGAAAGCATCGTTCAAGCGCTCAATCTTGCAGGATTCAAGAACTTGAAAGTGAGCTAATTCGGGCTGACCCAGCTGAGCGGCCCCGTCGCCAAGCTATCGGCTGAAGCATGCTGGCCCTTGGCGATGAGCACGTGCCCATCGTCAGCCACAGCCAATGGACGCCCCGAGATCTTACCCAAAGCTTGCTCGCGCTTCAGATCCACCACGTACGGGCTCACGACCGCGAGCCCACGATTTTGCACTACGTACGCCAGCGGCTCGACCTCGACGCCGAGATCCAGCAATTCTTGCGTCACGCCACTGAAGCGCAATAGCCTATTTTTACGCCAGATCAGCGCCTGCTCCTGATCGACCGTCACGATCCCATCGTCCGGCAACAGCGGGAGAGCAGCCCCCCGCTCCATATCGAGCAAGAAAGAAAGTGCGCCGGGATATAGCGGGACCAAGCGCTCGGGGCGAAGCCAGCGATCACGCCCCAGCGGCCTCAGCTCAACACCAAGCTTGGAGACGGCACCCGCGCGATAAAGCTGCAGCTGAGAAAGCGCCACCGCATTCTTCCCCGCGCAAGCAAACGCCACCGCTCCCCTCCCCGAATCGACATGCCACACCACACCCGCACAACGTGCTGGGGCGACCAATTGGCGCTGCTTTTCTTGCACTAACCACAGGCTCTTGTCCGTGTCGCGAACCAGCCAACCGCCGCCCAGAGGAGCTATCAGACCGGGCACCTCGGTGAATGGCGTCGCGGCCAGCACGGGCTCAAAGCTCAAGCTCGACACACGCGCCACCGATCGATCAGGGGCCTCAACCCAAGCTGGGAACTTTGGTGTTGGCGCGAACGCCTGACACGTAGATTGCGCCCGTTTCAAGGGAATGGGCAGCTCCAGCCGACCCTTCTTGTTCAGATCCAAAGGCAGCATTTGGGCCACTAGCGCATCGCCTGCTGCTGAGAATTCAAGGCGGGAAAGCGCACCCGCACCCAGCTCAACTGCCAATTCGGCGTTCGTCTCCAAGTTTCGGAGCACGGCGGACAGCCCAGCGGGCGTGCTCCGCACGTAAGCGAAGAAGGGAAGCGTGGGGTGAAACATGAGCGACCGGTGGGGAAGATAAACGGCGCTGCTGGAGACAACGTCGGCACCGAGCGCTTCGAGATTCACTTCAACGGTGGTCTTCAGATCCACGAGCTCTGTTTTGCCGTTTTCGCTAAGGATCACCCAGCGCCCACTCGGATCCGACCCAAGCAGCTCGGAGTGCGCACGCTCGATTTCACCGAACACGAAATAGCGCTCCAGGCTATCACCGATAAGATCTCGGGTGGGCGAGAAGCTCGCGCTCACCTTGCCATCTCGATCGGTGTCGTTCCGTGCCTGGCAATAGGCCACCCAGCTGCCATCGGGAGCGGCGGCTTGCACGACCAACGGGCCGTCGGTTCCCAACGCTTGCGCTCCACGCCACTCGTGTTCAAGCGCTGGCTCGGTGACCAGCGGCAAAGCAGACGCTGAAGCCTTGCCGGATGGCGCTTTCGTCGCTGTTGAGCCTGCAAAATCCTCGGATTGCCGGGGCCCTGCACGGACCACAGAGGGCCCAGGGGGCCTAGAGAGCCTAGAGAGCGCTGTGCTCCCAGGGGACCGAGCGCGTGGCGCACAAGCGCCCGCGACGGCTAGAAGAGCCAGTGTGCCGCAGGCAAAGCCTGTTAAGCTGCGCGCCATGCTAAAAGGTGGCCACCACGGCGGCGTTGCCGCCCTCAGCTGCGCGCTGCTTCTGAGCTGCGCAGACAAGTCCGATATCACCTTAACGGCAAACTTATCGGAGCCACGCGCGACGGTTGCCCCAGGCGTGTTTGGTTTCAGCTTCACGGGCGACTGCACCCTGGTGTTGCAAGTGGGTGGGTATGCATCCGACGCCAGCACCGTAACGGTGGAAACATTTTCACTCAATAGCGAAAACCAAGAATCGCTCGTAGCTCCGCTCGCGTGGAAGCCGGTTGGCTCCACGCTGCCATTCGTGGTCGCTAAAGGGAGCACTTCCAAGCTCATGCTCCAACTTGGACCCACGCAACTCACCGAAAGCCTAGCCAATCGGCTCTGCACCGAACCGATCGTTTACGTCGCCGCGGTGAGTGACAGCCTGGCGCAGGGCCGGGTGAGCGAAGTGCGAGGGCAAGCGTTCATGGCAGGCTGCGCCAAGTGACCCCACGCAAACCCAACTTCACAACCTGGAGTGGCCTCGAAGTTCCGGCGGTGCTCACCGCCGACCAACTCACCGGCGATCCGGTAGCAAAGCTCGGCAATCCCGGCGAATTTCCCTTCACGCGCGGGGTTCAGAGCTCAATGTACCGCGGGCGCTTATGGACCATGCGCATGTTCGCGGGCTTTGGTACGCCCGAGCAAACCAACGAGCGTTTTCGCTATCTGTTGAATCAGGGCCAAACGGGGCTTTCAACCGCCTTCGATTTTCCAACCCTGATGGGTTATGATTCAGATTCCCCACGCGCGCTCGGAGAAGTGGGGCTGTGCGGCGTGGCGGTGGATACCGTCCGAGACATGCAAGTGCTGTTCGACGGGATCCCGCTCGATAAAGTCACCACGTCAATGACGATCAATGGCCCCGCCGTGGCCATTTTGGGGTTGTACATTGCGCAGGCGGATCAGCGAGGCATCCCGCGCGCGCTGCTCGGCGGCACCATCCAGAATGATTGCCTGAAGGAATTCATCGCCCAACACGCCTGGATCGTTCCGCCCAAGCCGGCGATGCGCATCGTCACCGACATGATCGAATTCTGCACACGCGAACTGCCGCGTTGGAATACGGTGAGCATCAGCGGCTACCACATTCGCGAAGCCGGCGCGAGCGCCGTGCAGGAGCTCGCCTTCACACTCGCCGACGGGATTGAGTACGTCGAGCACTGCCTGAAGCGCGGGCTCGAGGTGGACGCCTTTGCGCCGCGCCTGAGCTTTTTCTTTGATATTCACAATGATTTCTTCGAAGAAATTGCCAAATTTCGAGCCGCCCGCCGCATGTGGGCACGCCTGATGCGCGATCGCTTTGGAGCCAAGCTGGAAGCCAGCATGAAGCTCCGCACCCACGCACAAACTGCGGGCGCATCACTCACCGCTCAACAACCCTACAACAACGTAGCGCGTGTGGCCCTCCAAGCGCTAGCTGGAGTCCTCGGGGGCACTCAATCCCTGCACACCAATTCGCTCGACGAAACCTACGCGCTCCCGACCGAAGAAGCCGTCACGATCGCGCTCCGCACCCAGCAGATCATCGCCGAAGAATCGGGCGTCGCCAATACCATCGATCCGCTCGCCGGCAGCTACTACGTGGAATGGCTCACTGATAAGCTCGAAGCTGAAGCGCTTGAATACATCCGCACCATCGACGCAATGGGCGGCATGGTCGAAGCTATTCTCCAAGGCTATCCCCAGCGCGAGGTCGCGCGCTCCGCGTATGCCTTCGAACGGAGCCTCAATAACGGCGAACGCATCGTGGTGGGCGTGAATGATTATCGACAGAATGAAGGCATCCAGATCCCCACCCTGCGCATCGATGAATCGGGGCAAAAAGCCCAACTGTTGGCGCTCGCGGAGGTCAAGGCTGGCCGCAGCCAGACAGAGGTCGCTCGCTCACTAGCAAAGCTCCGCGCGGCGGCCGGCACCGACAACAATCTCATGCCCGAAGTGATTGCCTGTGCCCATGCTTACTGCACCGAACAGGAGATGTGCGATGTGCTGCGCGACGTGATGGGCGTTTATACTGATCCGGCGGAGTTTTAACGAACACACGCAACGCCTAGCCTAGCCGGCGTCACTTCAACGTGCGGTTAAGCGCCTTCTTTTCCAACCTTGGGCTTCACCGCCGGCGCGACCAAAAAATGCCCGCTCGGTGAGGCCGGAGGAGGGCGCAACGTGGAGCGCGTCTTCTCAGTCGCGTGCGCAGCGGCGTGCGTAGCAAACGTGCCACTCGCGGGGATCTCGGTCGAGGCCCGGGCACGCTCTGACTCCGTCTCGGAACCACTGCCGTCCCAAGGCGTCACAGCTTTCATCATGCCACTCGGCGAGTGGCGAGAAGTTTTGCGAGCCGTTTCGGGCAGCGAGCCCACTGTCCAAGCGCCTAGGCGCTGCGCGTCCGAGTGACGCGCCGAGGCTAAAATTTGCTCAACTTCCGCACTCAGCTGGCCCAGGTGGGCGGGCCGCGACGACGTAGGCCGAGGCTCCCAAACTGAAGGAAACGGTGGGACGGGCTCGTTGCGTGCCCGCACTGAACGATAGCGCGCCTCGATGCGACACCGATCCCCGAGAACCTGCGAATCTAGCCGCAATGAGCCGCTGGTCTCCATGGCGAAACGCTCAGCTGCCACGACAGCTCCCAATGCCATGTTGTTCAAGAGACGCGTTGCGCGCGGCTGACCATTAACACCCGCCGACAACCGAAACCCCTCTGCTGTTGTCTCCAATTCGATGGTGGTCTCAACGCCCACGAACGGCCCCAGCAACCAGCCGCGGAGGCGCTGCACAGTGCCCAAGAGATCATACCCCACCACGAGCGTGCTGTTTTGAGCGAGAGTGCGTGCCGCTAGCTCACAGCTTAACTGCTCACAGCTCTTCTCGCCCAAAATGGCATCCGCAAAGCCAAAAAATTCCTCGGCCTCTTCGAGCGTCACCGTGTCGGCAACGCCCTGCTGGGCCATGAGCTGCAAAATCCGCTGGGGCAAACCAGAACTCAACCGAGCTTGCGCAAGTGAGCCGCGGGAGCGCCCGATGAGCTCCCAGGTGTCACGTAAGAATTTCGTACGAAAGTGCCCCATGCTTGGCGGTTCCCGACTGCGCGCCAGGAAGCATACCCTATTGCTCCAGGGCAGCTACCAGATCTTTGATCAGGTCATCCGGCTCTTCGACGCCAACGGAAAGCCGGATCAGGGCCGGATCGATCCCAATCTGGGCCAACTCTACTGGAGAGAGCTCAAAAAAGCTCATGATCGAGGGCTGCTCGATCAATGTTTCAACCCCACCCAAGGAGGCCGCTAAAGTTGCCAGTCGCGATCCATCCACCACCCTGGATGCGGCTGCTTTGCCGCCTTTTACTATGAAGCTCACCACGCCCCCACCACCGTGCATCTGCTCAGTAGCGATCTTGAAGGAGGGGTGGCTCTCAAGGAACGGATAGAAAACCGACTCCACCTGGGAATGCTTTTCGAGCGCTCGGGCCACGGCCAGCGCGCTGGCATTCTGTTGTACCACTCGCAGAGCCAATGTTTTCAAGCCACGCGAGATCATGAACGCCGCATGCGGATCGAGCACAGCACCTGTAATGCCTCGCAGATCGCGCAGGAGCGAAATCAGATGAGGCGCACCGACGACGACGCCACCTAAGACATCGTTATGGCCGCTCAAGTATTTGGTGGCGCTGTGCGCCACAAGGTCGATCCCAAACGTGAGGGGGCGGCAGTTGATCGGTGTCGCGAAAGTAGAATCTACCAACGTTCTGACGCGGCCGTGGGCTTTGCAAATCTTGGCTAACTCCGCCAGATCCACGCAATATTGGTACGGGTTCGTGGGTGATTCGCTCACGACCAAGCGCGTGTTCGGGCGCAACGCGGCAGCAAGCCCCGCCAAATCGCCAGCTTCCACAATCGTGTGTTCAACGCCAAAGCGCGCCATCGTGACGGTTACCAACTGGCGGGTACGTCGATAGCAATCGCGGAAGAGCACGATGTGATCGCCCGCCTTCGTGAGTGCCAAGATCGACGCCGTGACCGACGCCATGCCGCTCGAAAAAGCGACGGCATCTGCGCCATCTTCCAGCACGGCCATGCGATTTTCGAATTCGCGCACCGTTGGATTGCCGTAGCGGCCGTACTCCTCGCGCTCTGGATCGGTGTCTTCACCGCGCATGTACTGCTCAAGATCGGCAGTGTCTTTGAATGTGTACGTCGCCGTCAGCGCGATCGCTGGAGCGAGTGCGTGATGGGGACGCTTGCGCGGGACACCGCCATGAACGGCATCGGTGGAATTAGCAACTTGCTTCTTAGTCATCGGCGGACACGAGGGGGTAGCATGAACGGGATGGCCGTAAAAGGTCGAGATGGGGTCTAACCCGGCACATCCTGCTCTGGCTCCGCAAGCGCCAAGAGCACAGTAGCTCTGAGTTCATCCGGCAGGGGCAGGCGTAAGGCCTGCTGATGCGCCGCCACGCTCATCTTCTTCCAGGTCTTCCGCAAGATGTCCGCCACTTTTTCCGACGGATGCTTGGCGGCAAAAGCCTCCAGTTCGTGCTCAAGAAACACGAGGCACAGCGCATCCTCGATCAGCTGTGTGCTCGGATCCGTGTGTAAACCCTGCTTTTGATTGAGCCTGCGAACTTGGGCGATGCTGGCCGCGTCGTAGCCCACTCGTTCCAAGATCTCCTCGGCAGCCCTGGCGTGCCGGCGGCCAAGCTCGGTACGCCACTTTAGGTATCCGATGCGGCCCTCAGGAAATTCAGAACGGGGGTGAGCGAAGCGACGCAAATGCTGGCAACGGGCTGCCAACCGCTCCACTTCCGAAGCTTGGGGCGCGAGACGGAGCACCCACGCCGTGAGGCGTTCGGCTTGGACCAGTTCCCTTGGGCGCGACACGCCGGCCACCAAGATCCGGTTGGGATCCTCCGCGTTGGCGGCATCAAACGCGGCAATCGCCTCTTCGAATCGTGACATCCCGAAGCCATACCTCATCCGTGACGGTTTTGCTGCCTCCACTCGCGCCTCCTCGGCAGCCGCGCGGTAGCTGAGATGGCGCCGTGCAGCAACGCCTCCGGCGGCGCGGTCTCCTCCTTGCCCAGGCTCGCGCTCACGCTCGCGTTGGCGGAGGAGACAGGGGTTTAAGCCGCTCGATAAGATCCGCGCGTTGCCCGACGACAAGATCGTCGAGGTCGCTGACTTCGTCGAGTTCCTCAAACTCAAGACCGACGAGCAGCAGCTTTCGCGCACGACAACTGCGCTCTCCGAGCACGCTTTCGCCAAAATCTGGGACAACGACGACGATGCCGAATACGACAAGCTTTGATTTTGCGGACATCGTGCTCGTTCCGTTTCCGTTTACCGACCAGAGCACGACCAAGAAGCGACCCGCCGTCATTGTCAGCTCCAGCGCTTACCATCGCCAGCGGCCCGACCTCATCTTGATGGCGATCACCAGTCAGTTTCGACCGGCCAGCACCGTCCATTGAGCCAGATGCCCAGTGGTGCCGCGGACTCGAAACCCCCGACGCGTGTTTTTGTCTGCACAAGCTCA
>CAZSUA010000216.1:0-9879 GCA_964609655.1 uncultured Polyangiaceae bacterium
GGGGAGGTGGCGCCATTTTCGCGGGTGGGAGCGGCAGAGGTGGGGCCATTTTTGCCGGTGCGAGCGGCAGAGGTGGTGTTGGCTGGCGCGGAGGTGGCGGGCGAGGCGCAGCGTCAGCCCCGCCGAGCGCCATGCGCGCACCGGGCTGAGTTGGAAGGGGTGCGCGCCGTTGCGGTGCCGGCGCTACTTGTGGTTCCGAATTATTCTGACCGAGGAGCGCTCCCACGGTGGTGCCGGGCAGCGTCTGCGGGCGTTGACCTGAACTGGCATCTGGCGGTGCTTGGCTCGGCCGCCGGCCAGCGCTCACTCCCGGCCGTGGCAGTATTCCGGCGTTCGGCGGTGGGCGGCTCGTACGCGGGTGCGGCGAGGGCGCCGGGGCAGCCTCGGACGCTTGGCGAGCAGAGGCTTCGTGCAAGGCAGCGCGCTCATTTTCCTCGCTCTGGGCTTTCAGCGTGTGCTTGTGGCGTTTTCGGCTCTGTGTCGTCAGCAAATCCGCGCCGGTTATCAGCGCGGCCTTACGAACATGGCGGTGAAATGTACCCAGCTCGATCTCGCGAAGAATGCGATGCCAGTGCTGTTGGTAGGTGTTGTAGCGCTGGATAATGGTCTGAAGCTTGAAGCGTTTGGCGGTATTGCGAATTTTCTCTTTTCGCAGCGCCCAGATGCGGCGATCGACATCCTTGCGTGCGATGGCAGGCTCGATTTTCTCGATGCCAATGAAATATTGCTCGTACAGCGCGCGCAGGCGCTCGAGCCTCATTTCGAGTTCTTCGATATCAACGTCGAGTTGCTCTGCCTGCAAAATCAACCTTCAGAGTGGCGTGATCTTTAGATTATCGAAACAAACGCGCGCTTCCCAGTTATTAAAGCCAAAATGTCGATGCTCCGTACCACGTAGCGGATCGGAGTCGACGAAAGTAAACAGCAGAGCTCCATCGAGCCAGACGCGCAGGATTTTCCCGCCGGAACGCTCGATTTTGAAATGGTAGCTTTGGCGGGCTCGGAGGGGTCGGAGTTCGGGCTCTCGTGCGCCTTCCACGAGTCGCCGTTCGAGGCGTCGCGGATCGTGTTCGTTCAGGCGGCTGAGGACGTGCAACTGGTTTCTCCAGCCCCCAAAGATCACGAGGTAGCTCGTGGCACCAGTGTAGGCCGTTGTTTGCGCGAAGCTTCGCCCATCCCCAAAGATCTCCACTTTGATATCACCTTCAGCAGTCGCGCTTTCGGCATCAAATTCGATCCGCACATTTTCCGGAAGCGGAGGCAAAAGCCACAGCGGATGATTCCTGGAGCCGTGTGCGCAGAGTCGCCCTTGCTCGACATGCCACGCCGAGCTCGTGGCGCGGTAGCTTGGGCCCAGGCTTGCACGCTCATAGTTATCGGTCCACGGAGCGTTGACCGGTGCGGCACTCGGCGCCTCAGCTGCGGACTCACCCCAACCATCCTGTGGCACACATCCAAACAGGCAAGCTGCGCTCAAGCCGACGCGCCCACACACCGCGAATGCGCGATTTGCCGTGCCGTGACGAAACCTCCGCATCGCGACAGAGGTAGCACGTGGCCTTGCTGTTGAACTCGCCAGACGTAGCGGCTCAGCTGGGCCTGGAGGGCAACACGTTGGGCAGGATGGCGGGGGTGGATTCGAAACGCCGGGGCGTATAGCCTCGAACCCACTTTGACCCGGGCGGGCCCTTCGGCCCTGATTAAAACGATGAGCTATATGATGCGTTACTCTCAACTTACAGCACTGACTTTAGTTGCCACAGCACTGGCTTTGGGCGGCTGCAAGAAACAGGATGAAGAGGCGAACACTGCAGGTTATCAGCAGGGTCAGCCAGGATATGGCCAACCTCCGCCGGGTCAACCGGGTTATGGTCAACAGCCACCGCCAGGTTACAGTCAACCACCGCCAGGCCAACCAGGTTACGCTCAGCAGCCACCTCCCGGTTACGCACCTCAACCGGGCTATCCGCCCCCTCAAGGGCAACCTCAGTATCCGCCTCCAGCGCCCGGTTACGCACCGCCCCCACCACCCCAAGCGCAACCAGGGCAACCTGCGCAGCCGGCACCGGGTGGTTTCCCTGGTTTTCCCGGAGCGGCTCCGCCGAGTGCGGGCGGCGGCACTGCTCAGGCGCTCGATCCGGCGGCCGCCGGCATCGTCACGAGCGTGATGTCGCAGTTAGCTAGCAGCCAGATCCCACCGGGTGCCAAGCCCGTGGGTTCGGCGGTTGCCGGGAATTTTCAAACCGGGCAAACGCTTGAAGTGCGCACGCAACTCCAACCGGGCAAGTGTTACTCGGTGGTGGGCGTCGCTGTGCCGACGGTCACGGAGCTCAATTTGCAGCTTTTAGCAGAGACTCCGATTCCCGGCGCGGCGCCCGTGTTAGCCACCGATCAAGATACGGGGCCCCAGGCCGTGCTGGGCAAGAAGCCCAATTGCTATCGTTGGTCGCTCCCGTTTGCAGCGACTGTTAAGCTGGTGGTGCAGGTTGCGGGCGGCCAAGGTTTGGCAGCAGCGCAGCTTTACGAAAAGTAAGCTCTCTGTTGGTGTTGGTTGGTTCGGGTGCTTCACGAGCTATTGCGTTCGTGAAGCACTCTTAGGCCTTCAAGCGTCAGATTCTCGTCAATGCTGTCAACACGCGTGGTGTGTTGAACAATGAGCTTGGCGAGGCCACCCGTAGCGATCACTTTGCAGGGGAACCCGAGCTCGTTCACGAGCCTATCGACCATGCCGTCTACGAGCGCGGCGTGGCCGTGCACGATGCCCGATTGCAAGGCGTGCGGGGTGCTTTTGCCGAGCACGCTAGGGGGGGCTGCTATCTCAACGCGCGTGAGCTTCGCGGTGTGCGCCAAAAGACCATTGAGCGCCACATGGACGCCGGGGACAATCACACCGCCCAAATATTCAGCTTTCTCTGAAATGCAGTCGAACGTCGTGGCCGTGCCGAAATCCACCACGATAGCTCCGCATTTGAAGCGCTCAAACGCGGCTACAGCATTCACGATTCGGTCGGCGCCGACATCTTTGGGGCTATCATAACGCACTGCGATCCCTGTCTTCAGGCCTGGACCTCCGACGATCATCGGATCGCGGGCGAACGCGCGACGCACTGAGCCCGCCACCACTTCGGTAATGCTGGGCACGACGCTGGCTATGATGGCCGCTGTTACCTTGTCAGCGGCGATGCCCCGCAACCCGAGCAACTGCGAAAGCAGCACATAGTGTTCGTCGAGCGTGCGTTCGAGTTGGGTTGAGATCCTGAACGTGTGCTGGAGCTCTTGGCCTGCCCAGAGCCCAAGCACAATATTGGTATTGCCGATGTCGATGGCGAGCAGCATGAGCTTGGTTATACTCTGCCCGCTTTGGGTCGGGCGTCGATCTTTGTCTGGAGTGCGGGGCTCAACGCACGATTGTCGCCCGCTGGATGGTGTCGCCCGTGGTGAGTTTGGAAAAAGCGCCGGTGGCGCGGCCTATCCACGGAAAATCACCGAGCAGATGCGCTGCGGGCGCCAAGGTGATGAACACTTGGCTGGTGCCGGTGTCACGCCCCGAAAGGGCCATTCCCACGTCGAGCGCCTCAAAGGGCACTGGCGAGAGTTCAGAGGGCAGTGTGGAAGGGCCAGCTCCGCCTAAGCCATCGCCGTCGGGATCACCGAACTGAACAACAAAGCCAGCTACTTCACGGTGTACGCGAACCCCGTTCCAGGTGCCCTTCTGGATCAGCGCGAGCAGTCTGGCCACGGCGAGCGGCGCAAAACGTGGATCCAAGCTGAGCTTGAGTGGCCCCACATCCGTTTCTAGCAGCACGTCGCTCGGTGTTTGTGGGAGTTCGGCAAGCTCGGGAAACGGCTGCGCTGATTGCCAGTGGTTGCAGAGTCGTTTGCCGTCGCCGAGTACCCGCAATTGGCGTTCGGCGCTCTCGCGCGAGGTCGCGTTCGGTGAAGCGCAGCGTTTTTCTATTTCAGGAATTAGGCTTAAAACGCCGTAGGTGGAGGCGGTTTCGAGCAATGCGAGCTCGGCTTCGGGCACCGCTCTATCGATCGACAACAGCGCAGCGCCCAAGGCCTTAGCCAGCGTTGGAGTGGCGCTCGGTCGGGTGTGCTCACGGGCTTGCCGATCTCGCGCGAGAGCTGTGAGTGCGTCGGCCGCCTCGGCAACGATTCCGGACTCCTTGACCTGAAGCGCAGCGACGAGCGTCGTTTCGCGCGCTTCAACTTCGGGATGTCGACCGAGTAGCGCGAGTGAGCTTTCACGCACGCTGAGCCATTTGGATTTCTGCAGTTGCTTTAGGGCGCGTTGGCCTTCGGCATTGAGCTCGGTGCGATCCAAGACGTTGAGCTCGGCGAGCGCTTGAATGTCGGTGTCGTAGCCTTCGGCGCACTTCTGGAGCGCCCCCGCGTGGCTCTGGGTCACGGAGAGTAGCTGCAGGGCTCCGCAACGGAGCCAGATGGTTCGGAGCGCGATGGGCGTGGGTGCTTGGCCATTGCCCTTCGCGAGAGCGAGCTTAGATAGGGCGCGCAGTGTTTTTTGGCTGCCCTTTGGAACTTGAGTGAGGCCTGAGAGGGTTGCCTTGGCTAAGCCGAATTCCTCGGACAAAAGGAAGCTTTCGCGGCCCAATAGGCCGCGTTTTTGCCATGCCTCAAGCTGGCGGCCGAGAGCTGACTCGCCTTCGGCTGCGAGCTTCCCGAGGCCGCGCAGGGCTTCGCCGCGAACTGCGAGACTTAAGGCTTCGTTGGCCAAGAGTGCCTCCAGTAGCTCGGCGGCACGGGCTCCACACACAGGGAGAGCGCGTGTCAACTGAAGCACCGCGGCCGGCTGATTCGCGACGAGGATCTGTGGCGTTAGCCTGAGAAGTCTTGAGCAAATGTTCGTGCCACTGGTCCGGACCCGCGCGAAAGGGCTCAGCTGATAGCTGCGCTGATCGGCGCCTTGGAGCAGCGCCACAAGCGTGTTTTCTTCGAGTGTGCCCTGAGCTATCGCCAGCCGCAGTAAGCCTCGCACTGCGGCTTCGCCCAAATCGGTCGAAAGCCAAGCGCGCAAGCTTTCTTCTGCCTCGCGCCCACCGCACCTGCCGAGTGCGTCGGCGACGGCCGCGCGGAAAAACTCGACGGCATCGGGTTCGATCGAGGTTTCCCGTGCGGCGCGGAGCACCAAGGCGCGCACCGTTTGGAGTTCGCGACCCTGGCATGTCTGCCCAAGTCCAAAGGCCGCCCAGCCCGCCACCACGGGATCCTCGTCGCTGAGGAGCGCGTCTCTGAGCGGGTTGGCCGCCGGGTTTTGGAGTCTGGCGATCGTGCGCGCTATCAGGCGCCTTTCCTTGAGATCGGGCACGTTGAGTTCTGAAAGCTTCAGGTTCGGAGTGCCCTGCAGAACATCGAGCGAGACCCACTTCTTCAACGTGGGCGCAAACGCTCGTTCCCTGGCTCTGCTGGCTGCAAGCAGGGTCTCTCGGGTGGGGCGAGCTGGGTTGGTGTGGGTAGGCGCGTGCTGCTGGCAGGCAACAAAAGTGAGGAGCAGGGCCGCAACCGTCAACCCGAGCGTCAGCCTTTCGATGTTGCCCTGTGGCTGTCGACTCAGCATTTCGTTCCGAGCCCGGACCAAGCGCGGAAGGTATCGAGCCCACTTGCCACGAATTCGCGCGCAAAAATCAGGGGTCGTCGGGTAGGGTTTTGGTAACCTGTGATTGCCGGCAATAGTTCTGCATTCACCCCGTGGTGAGCGAAGGCGCGCAGCGCACGCGGCATGTGCCAATCACACGTTATTAGTCCCAACCTTTCGCCGAAGAGCCCACGCTCTTTGAGGCAAGCGACCACATAGCGGGCATTCTCAAAGGTATTGGTCGAGCGGCTCTCTCGCAGTATCGCAAGCTCTGGCACTCCTCGCGCTACTAGCCAATTGGACATGGCAGTGGCTTCGGCAACTCCGTCCCACTCTGTGCCTCCGCTCACAATGATCAACGAAACCTTCGACGTGGCATGCTCAACAAGCGAACGCTCCAGGCGTCGTAGCAATGCGCCTCTCACTTGGGAGCCCTCGGCGAGCCGACACCCGAGCACCGCAAGCACTTCCAAAGCCACCACCGCAAACGTTAGCGCTCGGCGTCAGCCTGGCCAAGAGTCGGTCTGCCCACACGAATCGGCGCGCCCGCGCAGAGGTCGAGCATCCGCAAGTGCTCCCAAACCTGTCGGTGACCTCTATCTCAAAGTCGAACACGATAGTAAGCATGCTTACTATCTTTTAAGGAACGAAAAGGGCAGCTCACCAGGCGCTCCCGCCTCGCCGCCTCGCCGCCTCGCCACTACATCCCCTTCGTGCCCTCACCAGCTCAACTTGGAACAAGTTCGATCACTTACCGATCAAACAGAAGGCCTGCCACTGGATCGCGGTGCGCCCCCCCTCCCTTGCGAATGACGTCAGAAGGCCTCGCGAATGTCCTCAAAAAGGTGCCCGTGACCCCCAAAAACTCCGCGTTGCTCCCGCTCGAACCCTCGCCCACTGTCTATTCTTCCACCGCTCAAAGCAAAGCGGGTATAGGGTGGCGCCCTCTAAAGTCAGGGTTACGAAAGGTCCATGGGTCGGTCCGCTCCTCCAAGTTCTCGTTCATCGCACTCGGGTCGTGCTGTTTCCGGTGGCGGCCGCAGTGCGGAATCTCAGCAGCGATCGCTCTGGGACGACGAGGATGGCGAGCCAGAACGAGGTTCTGATGAGCCGTTCTTTGATGAGCAGCCGGCGCCGATTTTTCACGACGTGGAGTTGGATGAAAGTCGGATCGATCCGGATGCTGTGAAAGTTGTGCAGCGCCTCACGCGCCACGGCTTCGAAGGCTATCTGGTGGGTGGCTGTGTTCGCGATCTTCTCGTCGGCAAGCGGCCCAAAGATTTCGACGTCGCCACGAGCGCTCGGCCAGAGGACATTCGCAAACTCTTTAGGAATTCGCGCATCATCGGTCGCCGTTTTCGGCTGGTGCATATCCTATTTGGTGCTGGAAAAGTCATCGAAACCGCCACGTTTCGCAGCGCTCCCCGCCAGAGCGACGAGGTGAACACGTCGCTCTTGATCCGCAGCGACAATGCTTTTGGAGAGGCGCATGAGGACGCGCAGCGTCGGGATTTTACGATCAACGGCTTGTTCTACGACGTAGAGGCCAAGCAAGTGCTGGATTGGATCGGCGGCATGCCGGACATCGAGGCTCGCACGGTGCGTACCATCGGCGATCCCGTGGTGCGTTTCTTTGAGGACCCTGTGCGCATTCTGCGCGCGATCAAGTTCAGTGCGCGCTTGGACTTAGGCATCGCGCCTGAGGTTTACGACGCGATGGTGTTTTGCCGGGGAGCGCTATCGCAAGCTGCTAAGCCGAGGCTCTTCGAGGAGCTGCTGCGCTTGATGCGGAGCACGGCCGCGCATCGAGCCATTTGGTTGTGTTGGGAGATCGGGATCCTGGATGTGCTCTTGCCGGAGCTTTCCTCGTATTTGGCGGACGCCGACGATGGCTCGGTCTGGCGCATGCTTTCGGGTGTTGATCGCCGCGCGGCAGAGAGCCCTGCGCCGCTCGACGACTGCGTGCTCTGGACCGTTCTCTTGCTGGGGCCGCTCACCGAAGCTTGCCAGGGTTCACGGGATCGTGTGAACGCCGCGTTGGACTTTCTGGATCCGATTGTGGATCGTCTGAACATGCCGCGCCGCATCGCGGATGTGGTGCGTCGCATCGTCGGTATCTTGCCGAAGTTGGAGGCTGGTCGGCCCGGTCGTTTTGCAAAGACAAATCTGTTCGACCTAGCACAACAGGTTCACGACATCCGGCATGAGGCGCTTGAAGAGCACGCTCAGCCGAGAACCCTCGAAGAAGAACCGGCCCCGAAGAAGCGCAGCGGGCGGCGCCGAGCCCGCAAGAAATCCGCAGCTTCCGCCTGAAGGCGCCCGCTACTCAGTTCGAATTCAGCTCGACGCGCAGAAGCTTCCTGCCAATGAATAGGTAATCGCCGTGTGTGAGCGGGCGTTCACTCTTGATGCGAACGTAGGTGCCGTTTCGCGAGTCGTGATCGGTGAGGAAGAAGCGGCCCGTATTCTCCTCAATGCTGCAGTGCTCCGGCGAGAGGAACACATCTTCGGGGAAGTTCACGTCGCAGTTTTCTCGGCCGATCTTGAGGCTCGTGCCGCGTGCGCAGACGGTGATTCCGGGGCTTCCGCCCTCCAAAACCTGATTCACCCGGAAGATGCTGGGGTAGCGCGGTGACGAGTAAAAGAAGGTGCCATCAGGTGCTACCGAGTCGGATCCAGTCGGTTCGCGATCCAGCCGGAAAAGCTCTTCGCCGACCATGAACGTATCGCCGGCTGCAATTTCAAGCGTGCCTCGAACGCGCACGTACACGCCGTTGAGTGAGCCTTCATCGCGGATCACCAGCTGCCCGTCGCGATAGAAAAAATTAGCGTGCTTAGGGGAAACAAAAGGATCGTCGGGAAACTCCAGCTGCCCGGTGCGGCCCACCACATGTTGCTCAGCCTTGAGGTGGTAGCTGAGGCCATCCATGCCATCGCCGCGGATCAGGATCAGCCGCGCCTTCGCGGGATCTTGCATATCGCTGAAGTACTTCGAGTGCAGGTGCAACACTGCTTCTGGAATCGGCGCGCCACAACGGCCACAGAACTTGTGCCCGGTTGGAACCGGGGTCATGCACGATTCGCAAACATAGAATTTAGCTTGGTCCATGGTCGCTTCCTTGATGTCGGACGGTGGTTCGAGCTGGGAGAGCTCACCCGGCCCGAGATGGTAGGTTCATTACTGGATGAATGTGAAGCGGCGCAGGTCCTTGAAGCCTTCTTTGGGCACAATTCGGAAGATCACCGTCTCCTTGCAGGTCACCCGTTCCACACTTCCATAATCGCGAGAATCATAGGGGAACAGCCGGTTGTCGCTGAGCAGGAACACCAGCCCCTCCCCGACCGTCTTCGAGAGTGGTTTGGGAGCCAGGTGGCCGCCCGTGGAGCCACGCAGGTGCAGGTGCCCCCCGAGTGCCTCAACATCGCATTGCTGAGTCACTTCTCCGCCGCCATGCGGATCAATCACGTCGAAGGTCGGGGCCTCGCAACCGCGTTCGGTTGAAATGCGGTGGTTGTTCACCTCCACGCGGTCTCCGTTCACGGTGAGCTGATCGCGAGGTTCCGCTACCAAGCGGCCAATCACGACCCGTTCGGGCACGTTGGGTTCCGGGCACACCACCAAGTCCCCAAACTTCGGTGGGGTGAAGCGCCAGAGCAGCACTAAGTCCCCTGCCCGCAAGGTCGGAGCAATCGAAGCCTCCAGGTAAGGATCCGAGCCGGGCACCCGCCACCAGCGAATCGCCGTCACTCGTAGTATTCCTACAAGCCCACCCAAGAGAATGGCTGTCCACAACACAAATCGAATCAGACCTCTGATCACTTGGGCTACGCCTTCCGAGAAACCAAAGCTTACCCAAATTAGAAGTGTGGGCCCAATTGTACGGGTATCGGAGCGTTCGGTTGGCTCTCAGGGGCTCGCTTGCGGAAGCGCGCACTCAAGGGGAGGCAATTCAGCCGCAGCCACTCCCTGCGCGATTCGCGCTGAATTATCGAATACGGCCCGCCAGCGGTCCAAACGGGTGAACTCAGACTCGCCCAGTGTTTGTTCGTCGCCGTCCATCGCACTCATTGAAACCAAACCCACCAAGCGCCGCTCGCGACTGAGCGCTGGGCCCCCTGAGTCTCCCGGACAGATCCCCGCGAGCAATCGGAAATGATCGCCCGTGAGCTCAGCAACTCGGCCCCCCGTGCGCTGTTTTCTCGAAATCGCGTCCGTTGAGAGCGCGCAACGCCCGAACCCCACTGGCTCAATCGTGTCCCCGAGCGCGGGGGCCCGATCCAAT
>CAZSUA010000217.1:0-9820 GCA_964609655.1 uncultured Polyangiaceae bacterium
CGCGTGTGAAACGCATGAATTCTTCAGCGATCATGGGTACAGCGCCCAGCTCTTGATGCGCTGCCTTGGCCTCGCCGAGCGAATGCACCACGCGTTGGCCTTTGCCATCGTAGCCCGCGCGCCGTGTTTTCAGGATGAGTGGGGAGCCCAATTGTTCCAGTGCCGGGGCCAAATCATCTTCAGAATCCACGCGAACAGTGCCCACGGTCCGGATGCCGAGCTGCTCGAAGCACTGCTTCTCCACCCACCGATCCTGGGCCACCGCGAGTGCCGCCGGATCCGGCGCGACGTGCACATTTCGGCGCAAAAGCTCGGCTGCGGCGTGTGCCGGCACATTTTCAAACTCATAGGTAACGACCTCTGCCTGGCTGAGCGCTTCGATAGCTTGAGGAGAATCGTACTCGGCTTGGATGTGTTGAGCCGCAATGGCCGCCGGCACATTCGTTCCTGGATCCACGCAAATGAAACGGAGCCCGAGCGGGGCCCCCGCAAGAGCCAGCATGCGCCCCAGCTGACCACCGCCCAGTATGCCAACGAGCACGCCTTCGCTCATATCACTCAGCACTGGGGTCTGGAGCGGAAAGCACGGCGGCCGTTTGGGCTGCGCGATAGTCGATCAGCCTGGCTTGAATCGCTGGGTACTTATTGCCAAGTGAGGCAGCCGCCAAGAGCGCCGCATTGATCGCTCCCGCGCGCCCAATCGCTAAAGTGCCCACCGGCACACCAGCTGGCATTTGCACGATCGATAGCAGGGAATCCATCCCGTTCAGCGCCTTGCTCTGCACGGGCACGCCCAACACTGGCAGGTGGGTTAGGGCTGCGATCATGCCCGGCAAATGCGCGGCTCCGCCGGCACCTGCAATGATGATCTCAAGTCCACGAGGCGCGGCTCCCTTGCTATATTCCACCAAAAGATCGGGAGTGCGGTGCGCCGAAACCACGAGCTTCTCGTAGGGAATGTCCAGCAGGTCCAGCGTTTCGCAGGTGTGCGAGAGGGTTTCCCAATCGCTCTTGGAGCCCATCACCACACCGACGAGGGGGGAGCCATGGGGGCTTTTCGGTTGGGGCGTCAAAGTGGGCGCAATCTACTCGCGGAGCTTGCGTCGACTCAAGGCCCAGATCCTTGCTAGTTTCGCTTCCATGCCCCATTGGAGTTCTCGTGCACTAGCTGGCTGTTTCTTGGCTCTCCCCATCGCCTGCGCCGGGGCCCAAGCGGCTCAGGTGAAGCAGAAGCGAACCCTGCCGCACGCGGGCGCCGCGAAAACGACCCAGCCTGCACCAGCCAGCGCGCGGCCTAAAGCATCCCCGAAGCCTGCCAATCAGAGCGCTGCAAAGCCGGACAAGAAGGCGGCGCTTGAAGCCAAGGAAGCCAAGGAGGCCTGCCCCGAAGGCATGAAGCTGGTTGAGGGTGAGTACTGCAGCGACGTGGAGCACGCCTGCTTGAGCAGCTGGTACGACAAATCCAACAAGAAGACGATCTGCGAGAAGTTTACCGAAGGCAGCGCCAAGTGCGTGGGAACACGCTCAAAGAAGCGCTACTGCATCGATGCTTATTCGTATCCCAATCGCGCCGGCGAAAGGCCCGAGGTGATGAATCGATTTCACCAAGCGGAGGTCAAGTGTGCGGCCCTTGGTAAACGCATGTGCACCGAGAGTGAGTGGACGTTGGCTTGTGAAGGCCCAGAGATGAAGCCATTCCCATATGGCTATGCTCGCGACACCAATAAATGCCACGGCGATGTGCCCTGGGATGCTCCGAAGATGCCGAAGGTGGCCCAACGGGATGAGGCCGAGCTATCGCGCTTGTGGAAGGGCGTGCGGAGTGGCAGTCAGCCTGAATGTGTGAGCGATTACGGCGTCTTTGATTTGCCTGGCAACAACGACGAAGTCGTGGCCAGTGAAACCCTCACCAGTGATTTTCGCGGCAAGTTCGAGAGCGTGCACACGGGTGGCCCTTGGTATAAAGGGGTGCGGAATCAGTGTCGGCCCAAGATTTATACGCACAACGAGGACTTTTATTACTACTTCTTGGGATTCCGCTGTTGCTCCGAGCCGGTGGGCACCGCCACCGATCCGCGCACGCCCAAACAAATCAAAGCCGGCTGGGATTTCAAGCGCGTTGAGAAGAGTGCCGGCTTCACCCGCGAAGACTATCAAGCGCTCCTGAAGCTCAAGCGAGAACACCCCGATTGCGGCTGCAAGCCGAAGGACAAAAAGTGCCGTACGCTGTGTGGCACGCTGCTCGGTCCGGACACGAAGGACTACAAATAGGAGCTAAACAACACCCGTGCCAAGGCTCCCGCTGCGAGCCCCGCGAGCACATCATCCGCCATGATGCCGACCCCCGCAGGTTTCAGCGATTGAACCTTATCGATCAGGCTTGGCTTGGTGATATCGAAGACACGAAACAGCACGAAGGCGGCAGCTTGGCTCGCCAGGCTAAGCGAGGACACCATCCCCATCGCAATCAGTGTTCCGGCGACCTCGTCGATCACCACCTTTTGCGGATCTTCTTCGCCCGTAGCTTCTGCGTAGCGTTGTGCGGCCCACACCCCGAGGCCTGAGATCGCCACAATCGCTCCTAGGTGGGCAGGCCAGGGCAATAACGTGAGTGCGAAATGCAAGGGGATTGTGCCCAGCGAGCCGACGGTGCCCGGAGCAATGGGCGAGAGCCCGCAGCCGAACCACGTTGCGATCAACCGTGGTAGCACTTTGCCCGGCACTCAGCCTCAACCTCACAGATCGTCAGGAACGATCTTGCAACTGACGGCATCGCCGACCGGAACTTTGCTCGGCTCTTGACCCCAAGCCCCCGTCTTGAACCAGCGCAAATTCGGGCGATCCAACTCGCCGATGAACTTCACTTCGCATTGGGCCACGAAGCGCCCGAGCTTCTCTTTTGGAATATTTGCGGGTGGCTCACTGTGCAGGCGCATCGCCACATCGGGATACGTCCACAGGCTAGAGACGGCGAGCAAAAGATTGTCCGGCCAGGTTCGGTACGGCTGAATGATGTTTAACTTGTTGTTGTCGAGGGGTTCGCCGGGCCGGCGTGGCCAGGCTTCGGTGGTCGATTTGTAGGAGCAATGCTTGCCGTCGATCGCGGTGGGGTAGGCGCAGTCGAGCATCTCGTAGTCAGCCGTCACGATCGTGATTTTGATGGTGTGGGTGGTGCCCACCTTCCAGTTGGCGGCGCTCAAGGCGGGTGGACCCTGCTTGTCGATGCTGCGGCGCAGCGGCTCGCAGAAGGGCACAAACGACATCCCGAGCAGCAACGCGAGTGCAATCCAGAATCTGCCACCGATCACTTCGGGCAGTTCGTACGGCGGGCGTTTTTTCGCCGGGCGAGCAGGCTGAGAGGTCGGAGCGCTGGTCGGATCGAGAGGGGAGGCCGGCATACGGAGGGCGGTTGGATACCTCAAACCCAAGGCAAGGCCCAACCCCTTGCCGCAGTTTCGTGGGAAAAGTTCGAAAAACGCGAGAATCTGAAGCATTTGAGCGCGGTGTACTCGCATTTTGCCCGGCTTGGGTCAGCCATGCCAGGCTCGCTGTCTCGTGACCCCGACAGATATCTACGCGCGCACCAAGAAGCCGAAAGACCTGCCGTGGAACACCTACGTGTGCCGGCCACTCGCGGCTCTGATTGTTTTCGCGATTGCTAAGACCAAGATAACGCCCAATCAGGTCACGTTGGCGTCGGCGTTCATCGCGCTGATTGCGGCGCTGCTTCTGGTCTTGCTCCCGGGGCACGTCGGGCTCGTGGTGGCGATCTTAGTGTATGAGTTTTCCTACATCTTGGACTGCGTGGATGGGATGCTGGCACGGCTGCGCAATGTGCAGTCGATTCAGGGGCATTTGCTCGATTTCTTAATGGATGAGCTCAAAGCTTTCTTGATCCTCGCGGCGGTAGCGGTGCGGATATTTTTGGATCGGGGGGATGCGCGCGTGTTGTTGGTCGGGTTGCTGGGCCTGATGTGTTTGGCTTCAGGCATCGGCATGACGTCGTTTTTGCGGCGCCCTGAGATCGCGCCTGCGGCGGCAGTGACGCAAGAGCCCACGGGGCTTCGCCGGTTGTTGGGTTTCGTTGAAACCGTGGGGCACTGGTTGATTCATTACCCTTCGTACATTTGGCTGGCGGCGCTCTTCGGCAAAATGGAGCTGTATCTCGTGCCTTATGTGATCGTGAATGCGGGCTACGCGGCGCGCGCATTTCTCGGGATCACGCTGCGTTTTGGGCGTTCGGCTACGGTTCCCGTGGTCTTTTCAGAAACGCCTCCAAGATCGTCTGATGATGCAGCAGGCTGACTTGCCCGCTGCTGATTTTTGGGGTTTCTCGGCGCGCTGTTTCCAAGAGCGAATGGAGCGTCGTGGAGTCTAGGTAGCTGAGCCCCTCCGGGAGGCGTGGCGCGGCACTCAAGGTCTCGCCGTTTGGACTCGCGAGTACGAAATTCCAGAGCCCCAAGCTGGGGACAGGCGCGGAATAGATCAGCGTGCTGAGCCCTGCGGCATTCAGGGTGGCAACCAGATCGGAGAGCACCTGAGCTGGCGATTTGGCCGCTGTGGCTTGCAGCGCGATGATGCCGCCGGGGGTCAAGTGTTCACGGAGCAACTGAAAGCAGAAGCGCGTGTAATACTTGCCGACGATGGTGTCGTGGGGGTCAGCTAGATCCACGATGATGGCATCGAATGTTTGTGGGTTGGTTTGCAGCCATACGAGAGCTTCCTCACCCACGACCCGAATTCGCGGGTCCAAAAGGGCGTGCTCGCTGCGCAGCTCAAGCCAGCGCACGTTGCGTGAAAGTTGCAATAAATCAGGGCTTTCTGGCAGCAGCCAGAGCTCGCGCAGCTCAGGGTAGCGCAGGATTTCCCGGGGCCCCAGGCCATCGCCCGAGCCGAGCAACAAGATGCGTGAGCGCTTGGGCAGAAGCGCCAGCGCGGGATGCACGAGGCTCTCAAAATACCTTCGTTCATCAACGGCTGAAACACGCAACAGCCCATTAGTGAAAATCTGGAATTGCTTTTCCCCTGCCGTCAGCGCCACGCTCCCCCGCGGCCCTTCGCGATACAGCAAGACAGTGTTCTGGTATGCCAGAAGTGCCCGCGCCGGAACCCAGCGTTCGAGCCACCACAGCCCGCTCAAGAACACCACAAGTAGTATCAGCGTGCACTTGGGCACTGCCCGGGCCAATGGGATCGCTAAAAGCTCCAGGCGTTTAAGCGTTCCAAGTGCACCGAGGCTTGCGGCTCCGAGCAGCATCCCCAAGATCGCTCCGGCACGCAACGGCCCCAGGGTCTGCAACGCCAGAAACAAAAGGATGCTGCCGCCGACCACCAAGAACAGGCGCAGTGGTCCGAATGCCCGTTCCACCAAGGCACCCGCCAGCGCCAGCTTCAGAAAGCGAGCGCTCAGCACCAGCCCCACGCCAAACAGCCCCCCGCCAACGGCGGCGTAGGCGAAATAGAGCCCAAAGAGCGCTGAATTCCCAAGCCAAACGTACCAAAAGATTCCGGAAAATCCGCAAAAAACCGCGGCAAAAACGAGCCAGCTTGGCAACAGCAGGTACTCCAAATCGCGCTTCCACGCGAAGAGCATGCCTGCTGCCAACGCGGCGAACACGACAGCGTCAAACCACGTGGAGTCAGCAGCCGGACCCGGCTCAAGGTGCAGGGCTGGCACGCGAATCAGAGTTTCAAACAGTGAAATCCCGAGCAGGCTCACGGCCGGCAGCGTGAAGCGCGTGAGCGCGATGGCGGTCTCGTGATGGGCTCGCTCGGGGGAAGCTGGGCTACTTTCCACCAAAGAAGATCCCGGAGCCACGCGAGAAACCCGAAACGGGCGTGTCGTCCGACAAGGCCGAGACCACCACGATCAAGACCACCACGATCACAATAAAAGCAATCACGGCTCCCGAGAGCTCGGAGCCGCCACTGCTCGCAGCATTCGGCGTGTCGGCGCCAGCCGATTTGAGCGGCAGCCCAAAGGCTTGCGCAATCAAGCCCCAGGCCATCGGCTTGGCTGAGGAATAGCGCACCTCCCCGGGTGATTCCTCACGCGAGAGCGTGAAGCGCCCCACAACATAGTCCGAGGAGCGTGTTTCTTCGCCCACCGAACATTGCCAGTACACCTCGCCCAAGACGTACTCCACGCGCACGCGGTTGCTGTATTTTTGCCGATAATTGCGGCCTTCCCAGGTGAGTGCCCGCGGGCTAGCGGAGGTGTCGATTTCTGCCGAATTCACCGGTGAGATCCAGGCCCAACCCGTCTCCGGATCTTTGACGAGCCAGCGAAAACCCACGCCCTGAGCAAACAACAAGTATTCTTCCCAGCTGTAAGGCTCACCTTCAAATTCGGTCCCGCGTCGCAGATAAGCTGCGCAGATGTACGGAATGCCTTCGAAGCTGCCTCGCGAGCCCACCGGGATATCGGGCTGTTGCGCCGCGGCTTCTTGAGTCGCGACAATTTTCTGGGTGGCGATGTCGGAAAGGGCGCCGCAGTACGGACAGCCAAGCCGCTGCGCTCGCTCTCCGCTCAGCTTGGGAACATCACCGCCACAATTGGGGCAACGGATGCTGGTGGTTTTGATCTTCTGGACGGTGCGCGGGCCCGCAGCCGTTACCTGAAGCTCGGTCTCGGCGAGCGTGATACCGACGAAGGCTTCGGGCGCACCCTGTTCGGGACCATAATCCAGGGTCGCAAAGCGCTGCTGGGTGCCCGAGAGATCGGCGTAGAAGCGAACGCTACCAGGCAGCGTTTTTTCCGGGAGTTCGCCCTCCGCCGAAACAATGGTGGCGCTCTTCAGCTCATTCACGCGGAAGCGGCCCGCATGACCGAGGTCAACGTCTTGATCGAGGGCGAGCTGCGCGAAGAGCGGCCCACGCACCTCGGGCGCCGAATAGGTGAGCTGCCACTGACCCTCCGCGTAGGCGAGCCAGCCCCACTCGGCCGCGTGATTCAAGGAGAGGTAATACTCATCCCAAGGCCCGAGGCCGTGATCGAGTTGAACACGCCCCATGACCTTGAAGGGGCGCCCCGCGAGCGTGCCTTCGTCGCCCACGGCAACCAGCGAGGGCGTATTCGCAAGCGCAGCTACCTGGCCGAGGTGCTCGAGGCCGCGATCGGTGCGGACGACCGTGAACTTGCAGAATTCGCACACCTTCGCCAACGAGGCGCCGAGCGCGAATTCGATGGGTGCCCCGCAATTCGGGCAGCTGCCTTGTGCAATCGCCATTCAGCTCAGCTTAGCTGCGATCGAATGCGTCGTTCACCAGCGATTTGAGTTCGTCATGTTGGGAACTCTTCGGTTTCCGTGCCGGTGGGCGCGGTGCGGTGCTACTTTCACCCAACAAAAACTCCGACTCTTCGCTGACCGTCTTGGGTGCGAGCCATCGCCCGAGCCAACTGCGCCGCGGTTCAAGCTTGAAATTCCCGAGTGCGACGAGCTCAGGACTGTGCTGAAGGCTCGCGATCAGTTCGGGATTTGAGCGGACTAACAGCCACGCTTCGTCGAAGGCTTCCTTCTGGGTCACGGGCAAGACGCGGAGCACGACTTTGGCGGGAGTTGCCGAAATGGCGCCAAATAGCGCCGTGGCGAGTGCTAACTCGGACGGCCCGAGGCTCGTGATCTGCGAGATGCGCGGCCCACCGCAACCTTTGGCGTAGATATAAGAGCCAAGCAGCAGAAGTGGCCCCATGCCGAGCTGGACGGCCACGAGCTCGCTCGTGATGTCGAGGGGCTCTTCAATCGGCGTCCCTGGCTCGTGGGTTTCCAAAAGGAAAATCAGGCCTAAAGCACGCGCTAACTCGGCCGTTAGTGCAACGGGGTGGAGCAACTCGGGCAGCGCGACATTGAGCTGCCAGCTCTCGCCTTGATCGACAACGCGTTGAAAGCTGCCTCCCACCGCAGCTGGACCACAGCCGCCGGAACCGCATTGGCTCGGCGCTACTTCGCCTTCCAGATCAGGTGCGAGCAGGGCGAGCTGGATAGGCATGTCCTGCATCCCCGCATGTTGCTGCAAACGCGAGAGCAAGCGTTGAACGCTCTCGGCATCGCCCACGTAGGTATCGGGAAAGAACTCAGCGTTTGGAAGAATCATCGGACGTTGGCCGAACTCCCCGCTCAAGTGCGCGCGCACGTTAGCGAGGCGTTCGATGAGCTCTCTCTCGGCGGGCTCTCCTGCTGATTCCATCCCAGCAGCATAGCCGATGCGGCCTAATCCTGCCCCCTCCGGCCGCGCTCCATCTCCGCAAGCCGGCCAATTACGCCTTCCGCGACGATATCCATCACCCGCCGTATGAGCTTATCGCGGGATTGGGGGTCGCCTCCGAACGAGATTTCACTTCTGGCGCGCTTGCCTTTGGGAAGCGAGCCCGTCGCGCGACAGCTCACGCGTAGCAGCTTGCCTTGGCGTTCAACCCCGAGCAGTTCCACCGTGAATTTGTATTCAATCTTGTGTCCCCGCCCCACGCCCCAGTCCATACGGCGAGCATGGCGTGCGAGCGAGCTCCGCAGGTGGCGCTCAAGAAGCGGAGCGTCGGGCAGATCTTGCGGAAAGGAAAGCTGCGTGAGCAGCACGCGCGGGCGCCCTTCCAGCTGGGCCGATTCTTCGAGGACGGGTGGCGCGCCAGCTTTCGCGTTGGCCGCGAATGATCCGAGGCACACCGAGGCCACGATCGTCACAGCGAACAGGCTGAGCTTCATGGGATGCAGCTAGTGGCAAAGTGTTGGCTGGGCCAACAAAACGGCGGAAGACCGTGATCGAGCGGTCAGCCTTCGGTTGGATCGGCGCCCACCCCGGTGCCGCGAAGCTCGGCCGCCGCCCCGCTGGATCAGGGAGAAGGCTAGCCATCACCGAAGCGCCCCCGTAACGTCGAGCTTACTGCATGCCCACCCAAGGCCCAGAAATCCCGATGGACACCGACGTCGATATCGTGGTGATCGGAGCGGGCGTGAACGGAGCGGGGGTGGCACGCGATGCCGCACTGCGCGGTTGGCGCGTGGCACTCTTTGAACGGAATGATGTCGGTTTTGGTGCCAGCGGTAATTCGAGCGGGATGATTCACGGGGGCCCGCGCTACCTGAGCCACAACCCGGACGTGACCCGTAGCTCGTGCCTGGATTCCGGCCATATCCAAAGGATCGCACCGCACCTACTCTTTCGGATCCCGTTTTTGGTGCCGATGTACGGAAAGCGCGGGCTGCTCTCTAAGCTAACGCTCACGGCCTACGATGCTTTCTTCGATCTGTACGATGATTATCAACCGCTGAAACACGGTAAACCACACGCTCGCCTCTCGGCAGCCGAGTTGGCGACCCTTGAGCCAGGCCTCGCTGAGACCCAGGGTGGCGTGACCTTCGACGAATGGGGTATTGATGGCGTGCGTTTGTGCACCGCCAACGTGACAGACGCCGTGGAGCGTGGCGCGCAGTTCTTCAATCACACGACGGTGACGGAAATTCTGCGTGGGCACCAAGGCCGCGCCACCGGTGTCCGCTATCGCAACACCATCACGGGGGAAACGGGCCGAATTTCCGCCCGAATCGTGGTGAACGCGACCGGCGCCTGGGCTCCTATCACGGCGACGTTGGGCAAGCTCGACGCCAAGAGTGCCCCGATCCGACCGGGCAAGGGCATTCACGTCTTTTTAGATCGACGGCTCACCAACTATGCGATCGTTTGCAACGCCATCGATGGGCGCCAAGTGTTCCTCATGCCCTGGCAAAACATGAGCGTGCTCGGCACCACGGATGATGATTTTTACGGCGACCCCGACGATGTTTTGGCGACGCACGATGAGGTGCGTTATCTGTTTCAGGCCATT
>CAZSUA010000218.1:0-9788 GCA_964609655.1 uncultured Polyangiaceae bacterium
GCCCACTATCTCAAGCTCGATAGCACCCAGGTAACCCGCACTTACTTACAGCGCTTGCGCCACTGGCGAAAATCGACCGAGCGCCCCTCTTCAGCATGAAGGAAGCCGCGCCAGCTGCCCGGTCGCCGGACATCAACTTCAGCATCGCGCTGGGTTTGGGCGCGTTTCTCATACGTGCGATTGCGGCGCTGTGGCTTGCGCGTGAACCCATTTGGGATGGCCATTATTACCATTTCGGCGCGCAACGCATCGCTCAGGGTCAAGGCTATTCGGAAGACGCGCTGGTTCAAGGGATGACTGTCTGGAAGCCGTGGGCCCACTACCCGGTTGGATACAGTGGCTTTCTAGGTGGGATTTACCGTATTTTCGGCAGCGGGCTCGAGATCGCACCGCTCGCCAACGCGCTGCTTGGGACGTTAACCGTCGTTTTATCTTTTCGGATCGCTCGCACCTTCTTGTCGACGCGCCGGTCGTATGTAGCTGGTATTCTGGTCGCGCTGCACCCTGGCCTGGTGGCGTACACAGCCGCAGTGATGACTGAAGGTCTCGCCAGCTTCCTTTTGCTGTTAGCGGCCTGGCTCCTGATTCGAAGCCGGGGCTCGTTGGGCGGCGCGGCACTTCACGGAGTTAGCCTGGGGTTGGCAACGCTCGTACGCCCCACGTCACTCTTCATTCTGCCGCTGGTGTTTTTGGTTAATTTTCAGCCGAAGAAGCTCGCCTTTGCCCGGTTGATCGTCAGCTGTGTCCTAGCACTTCTCGTGATTGCCCCGTGGACGATTCGCAACTGCGTACGCATGGACGGCTGCACGCTCGTCTCGACGAACGGTGGCTGGAACCTAGCTATCGGTGCGCTCACCGAAGATGGCCGCTTCCGCACGCTGCGACCCCGAGACGGTTGCGAAGTCGTGACCGGTCAGGTCCAACAAGACCGTTGTTGGGCGAACGTTGGGCTTGCTACGATTATGAAATCGCCGCTGCATTGGCTGGGCCTCATGCCGGATAAGCTACGCCAAACCTTCAATCACGAAAGCTTCATCGTGGAATATCTTCATGAAGCGGATCCCACCCGCTGGAATGAAACACTGCGCGCCCAGGCACGCGCCTGGCTGACCCGATTTCACGGGATGCTGCTCTGGGCCTCCGCGTTCAGCATTGTCGGGCTCGGGCCGCTCTTGCCCTGTTTCCTAAAGTCGGCGCGCATCCCACACTGGCGCCGGCCTGCACTCACGCAGGGCGTGCTGCTGCTCACGTTCGTGCTCGGTGGAGCCTTTGCCCTGAGTGATGATTTTCATCCGTTTTGGCCATTTGCGCTGGTACCGGCGCTGGTTTCACTCCTGCGCTTGCCAGGGCAACCGGAGATCGGGCCGGTCGGTCGCTACCTATTCGGGCTGATCCTGAGCACAGCTCTCGTCCACGCGGTGTTCTTCGGCGACGATCGCTATCACCTCGTTATTAGCCCGGTGCTTTGTATTTTAGCGGCAGCTGCGCTCCGGGGCCCCACTCCCCGAACTTCGGAGTTACCCTAGCCGGCATCACTCACGCTCTCATGCGCGAGCGGCCCGAAGGAGAAAGCAGTTTGCTGCGCAAAGACAAAGAAGAAGAGAGCACCTTTCCACCTCCTGGTGGGGGCAAAGAGGAAATCCGGGCGAGCCACTTAAAGCCCTACCTCTTGCGGTTGCGCGAAGAGCGCGGCGAAGGCGCCGTGAAAGCCCTGCTTTCTACGGCTGGCTTGCCCTCGGGTGTGCTGGAGGATGAAACCCGTTGGATCTCCGTGGCCGCCATGCAGCGCGGCCTGCGTTCCTTGGCTGCGGCACTCGGCGAAGAGGCGATCGGCTCCTGCGGGCCCTGGATGGTGCACCCCGAAATCTTAGGCAGCTACGTGCGAATGCTGCGAATCGCGGCGACCCCTGAAGACGCGTTCCGATTCCTCACCACGAACGCCGCCGAGACCAACCGCGCTGGAACGTTCAGCTGCGAAACCATGAGCCCCGGGCACATCGAGATCCAATACACACCTCGACCCGAAGTCGAAACGAGCCAGAGCGATCGCCTGTTGTGCCTCGCGCGCAGGGCTGAATTCGCGAGTATCCCGCGAATTTGGGGTCTAGAAGAGGCCTCCGTCGAGGACCTGTCCTGCCTTTCACGTGGCGATGCCTGCTGCAAGTACTCGATTCACTACAGCTTTCAACGCAGGAAAAATCTGCCTTGGGCCGTGCTCATCGGCGCTGCGATCTGCGGAGTGGCGCTCGCCCTCTCGCAAAGCTGGGTGGCCGTCTTGATCGGCGTGTTGATTGGGGGCGGGTTGGGGGCTGTAGCAGGCTTCCTCTCCGACAAAGTCGCTGACCAGCAAGTGATCCGCACGTTCGAGCAAAACAGGATCTCTGCCTTGGAACGCGGGCTCGAGCTTCGCGGCCAAACCAACGATCATGCGGGCGATCTGAGCGGCGCAACACTGGGCGGGAAATACCGGATCTTGAGGCGGATTGGCTCGGGCGGGATCGGCGCCGTGTACGCAGCAGAGCACCTCGCGTTGGGGTCGCGCGTGGCTATCAAGGTGCTACGCGGTGCGGCCGCCGTGGATGCTTCGGAGATTGCGCGCTTGCGGCGCGAAGCGCAAATTCAAGTTTCAATCAAGCACCCGAATGTGTTGCGGACGCTCGACCTCGATCAGATGCCAGATGGCTCCATCTACGTGGTGATGGAGCTCTTGCGGGGTGTCAGTGTCTCGGAACGCCTCCAACGGCGGGGGCCGCTCGCTCCGGCCTTCGCAGTGCCTCTTTTTGTGCAAGTCTGTCGTGCCCTCAGCGCGGCTCATCAGCTGGGCGTGATTCACCGTGATCTCAAGCCAGCCAACGTCTTCATCTGCGAAGACGACACCGCCAAAATCTTGGACTTTGGCATGAGCAAGTTCGCTGAAGCCGAAACGCTGACCGAACACGGCTACACGCTCGGCACTCCCGAATACATGTCACCCGAACAGTGCATTGGCGCCCCCGTGGAGCCCCGCACCGATCTCTACGCGCTTGGGGTGCTGATGTACGAAGCACTCACGGGCGAGTTGCCCATTCAAACTCGGCATCGTCGCGATCTCCTCGAATTGCACCAGCGCGCTGTCCCCCCGAGCATGCGCGAACGGCGACCGGATCTCGATATCCCGCAAGCACTCGATCATGCTGTGATGGCCTGCCTCGCCAAGCGGGCAGCTGAGCGTCCCGCAAGTGCTCGCGACCTCGAAACCTTGCTGCTCGGAGTCAATCTTTCCGGGCTCCCGATGGAATACCCGACGGGCACTCCCTGGCGAAACGGCGGGCGCAAAACGCCGTCAGCGTCGAGCTTAGGCTGATGTTGATGCCCTCCCCGCTGCCGCGAAACGCGCCAGCCGCCCCTCCCAAGCATCGCCCCGTAGCAGCCGGGTCGCTACGTGAGGGGCAAAAAGACGAGACGAGACGAGCTGCCCTTTTCGTTCCTTGGAAGATAGTAAGCATGCTTACTATCTCGTTCGACTTGAGAGGGAGGTCACGGACAAGTTTGGGAGCACTTGGGGGTGCTCAACCTCTGCGCGGGCGCGCTGCAGAATCTCCACGACTGCTGCCCGCTCTTTGGCTCATGCCTGATTTCTGTTACAAACGGCGTATGCGGAGTTCATTCAGAGCTATTCCTCAGGCTATTTCGGTCAGCGCGCTCTTGCTTGCCTGCGGAGGAGTGAGCGAGCTTGAGCTCGGGTCCACGCTCGCGAGCAGCAGCGGAGGTGCCAGTGCTGCAACCGGCGGGAAAGCGGCCACCGGTGGTAATGCCTCCGGTGGCAAGCTAACGACGGATGGCAAGCCAGGTGTCAATCCGGGTTCTGGCGCCAGCTCATCCGCGGGCGGTGCGGTCTCGAATGGCGGCTCATCCGCGGGCGGCTCTCCCGGCATCATTCCAGTTCCGCCGCAAGTGGCGAACAACTGCGACTCCTTGTGCAAACGTCAGGTAGCGGCCAATTGCCCAAACGAAGACGATCTTGCTGGCTGCATTACGGGTTGTCGGCTCTTTGCGACCTTGCCCGCTTGTAGCGGTACATCTGAAAATTACTTCTCTTGCAGCGCCAATTCACCCGCCTATTGCAACGGCCAGGGCGAGGCTGATTTTGCTGGCTGCGAAGGCGCCGAGGTCAACCAACTGGTGTGCGTGCTCAATAACTCGATGAATCCAGCGTTAGAGAAGCCCTGCGCGATCTACTGCAAGCTTCGAGATGCCACGTTCTGCCCGAACAATGGTAGCCGCTCGGATTGTTCGCTGGGTTGTTCGCTCTACGGTAGCGCTGCGCCATCCTGTACGGATGAGTGGCAAGCTTACCTCGGCTGCGCACAAACTTCCCCCTTTATGTGCAATGCGCAAGGTGAGGGCGAACCCCAGAATTGCACGCTCCAAATCTTAGCCTACGCCGGCTGCATCCTCACGGCGGCTTCAACCACCACACCTTAACGCTGGTGCGCTCCGCTGATGCGCTGGTACGGCACGCTGGTGCGCTACCGGGACGTTGGCTACTGCGGCACCGCTGTTGCGAGCACGCTTCCAGGAACAACCTCTCCCGGGGTCAACGTTGATTCGCCGGGCCGGCTCCAGCGTACCACCGCATGAGTGCCACCCAGATTCTCGCGGTGAAAGAAGTCGAGGTAATAGAGCTTGCCTGCCTCCAACGCTATGGGGACCGACTTCTGCTCTTCGCCGGTGAAGTTGCCGATCGGTGAGTAACCAACAATCATCGCAATGAGCTTGGCGTTGGCTGGCGATTCATCGCTGCTGAGCCAAAACTGGCATTCATTGTCCCCACCCACCCAAAACACATAATTCCCCGTGGCAGGCGCTTTAATGAAACCGCGGATCCGTTCTCCAAACTTGGCGGCCCAATTGGATGAGATAGCACCGTCCAACCAGCTCACTGATTGCAGGCTGGTGAGCTGAGTCGAGCCGCTTGCCCCAGCGGGAAACTTTCCGAGTGCGGAAGCCGTGAACGCAGACACCTCGTCAATATTGGCAGACACATTGAGCCAGTACTCCCGGAGCACCGTCCCTACTGTACCCACGCTCACCGTTCCCTCACAGCCGTTGGCACCGCACCCGCGTTCCCCTGTCGTGATGCCACTCAGATCAGGCGGTGGCAACACACCTGCGCTTCCACCTGCTGCGGGAGCTCCCACAGCTCCGCCGGCTGCGACGCTGAGCCCGCCACCACTACTACTCGGCGCACCACCACTGCCTCCGACGGACATCGCGCCACCGATCATAGCAGTCGCGGGCGAACCTGCAGCGGCGACTCCGCCGCCAGCTCCTCCGAACAGGTTGCTCGGCACTGAGATGTTGGTCTTCCCGCCCGTTGCCATTCCGCCAGAACCCGCATCCCGGCCAGCGGCAGCCTCGGGGAGCGCCCCGTTCGCCGAGGTGCCACGACGGGCACTACCGACAACGGCGTCGCCGCAGCCGCAAGCCTGGTTGATCAAGAACAGCGCGGCACAAGAGGAGGAGAACGTTGCAATGTTCATGGGACCTCGGACGGGAAGCGCCTTGGCGTACCACAAAACACCGAATAAATAAGCGCGACGCACCGCATCACACGTTAGGCCTGCGCCCGCTTGGCTAACGCCCCGAAACTCCTAGTCATTATTCTAAAGCCACCATATTCCAGCAGAAACAGAACACGGCCGAGCAAGGCTACCGGGCGCCCCATGACGATTCCGGGCTTTCCGGCTCAAGCCACCAAGCTCGAGATTCTCAAAATCGACCAGCTCATCGTGGAGGACTAACGAAGCTTCGGACACACACTTCTGCTCAGTTGAAGTCAATGTCAGTACTCAGCTCCAGTGCGGCAAACACGGAGTTTAGCTGCCCATTTCAAAAAGAATCCTGTGACTGGCTTCAGATTGCCCGCCAACATCGGACAGCCACTCTGAATTCCTGCGCCTTCGCTCCTTTCAGTTTAAAGGCGTGAACTCGAAACCCGTTCGCTGCTGGTACCGCTGGATCCTTCGACATGAGGTCGGAGCTAACAGAGGGCAATGATTGTTCACGTGGCGCTCGCCTTTTCTCGAGACGCACATCAAGCGGAGATAGAAACATGTTACCCAAGACTCGAATTCTCAAAAATCTTGCATTCACCCTAGGCGCCCTTTCACCCCTGGTTCTTTCGGGCTGCAGCTCTGCTGTCGGGCCGAGCGACGAGGACTTTAGCGAGAGCGCTGCAGCGCTGGGCGTCGAGGTTGTCTCGTGCTCTCAATCTGGGTCAACCGGTTACGCGACCTCCACCAAGATCCTGACACTCACCATGTCGACCCCCAATGTCGTGCTCGGAGTCGTCAACGGCGTCATGACAGTGAACGGTTACTCCTGCGTCACTTCGACTGGTGTCACTCTCAAACCGATCGATGTGAAGCGCATCAACATCAACGGGACCGGCTCCAACGAAAAGGTCGTCATCGACACCCTGAGCGGGGCACTCGGTTCCAGCATTCTGTCCTCCACAGGCGGAATCAAGGTCGATCTGGGCACCGGCACCGACTCGTTCTCGCTCAGGGGCTCTAGCTCTGCTGATAACTGGAAGGCAGGCGGAAACGCCGGGGACGTGTACTTTGAAATCAGCGGCGACACCACCCTGGACATCCGAGTGATCGCGGCCGACAGCATCGCGCTCAGCACGAGCGGCGGCAACGATACCTTCACGGCTCGCGGCGGCGACCTCATTGGAACCCACATTGCGGCGGGCATCGTCATCAACGTTGCGCCGGTTCCAAGCGCTCTCACCATCAATGGGGGTGACGGCGACGACTCCCTCACGGGCGGCGACGGGGACGACATCATCGCCGGCGGCGCCGGCAACGACACCTTCAAGACGGGCGCAGCCAAGGACGGCAACGACACCGTCTCTGGTGGTGCCGGAGTGGACAAGGTCGACTACTCCACGCGCATTGCAGCCCTCCTTATCGTTCTCGACGGTGCCACCGGCTCGGGTGAAATCTCTGTCACGGCCGAGGCGGACTTGCTGGGTAAAACCACCGCTGGCGTCAGCATCGATATCGAAGACATTATCGGCGGAACCGTAGCCGACACGCTGACGGGCAACGCGCTCGCCAACAACATCAAGGGTGGAACCGGCGACGACATCATCTCCGGCGGCATCAACGCAGGCGCCTGCACCACCGACATCGATCTGCTCGATGGTGAAGCTGGAGACGACAGGTTCAACCAGGGCTCAGCCCCGGATTGCGGCGACGCCCTCACGGGCGGCGCAGGAACCGACACCGCAGACTACCAAGCGCGCACGGCCATCCTCACTATCGATCTCGACGGCACCGCGGATGACGGCGATGTCGTCAGCCTTGGCGAGAAAGACAACGTCAAGAGCGACATTGAGGTCGTCCTCGGCGGAACTGCAGCGGATACCATCACTGGATCCTCTGGTGACAATCGGCTGCACGGTGGTCCCGGCAATGATACTCTCAACGGCGGCACGGGCAACGACACCCTCACGGGCGACACTGGCAACGACATCCTGAACGGTGAAGCTGGCGACGATATCTTCGACGAAAGCGAAGGCAACGACGCCAAGTTCACAGCCTTGATTGCCAAGGGCGCCGGCGACGATACCCTCAACGGTGGGACCGGTGTCGACGACAAGGTCACCTACGCCACACGCGCTAACACGCTCGACGTCACAATCTGCGTGGATCTCACCAAGCTCACCGGCAACTCCACCCTCACTGGCGTGTGCGCCGACGACGATGGCGAAGGCTCCGAGGCAGACAAGGTCGTGAACATCGACCACATCGTCGGCGGCGCCGGCGCCGACAACCTCACGGGGGGCTCGGGTGACGACACGCTCGAAGGTGGTGCGGGCATCGACACCCTGAACGGCGGAGCAGGTGCTGATACCCTGTTCGGAGACGCGGACGTCGACACCCTGAACGGTGGCGATAATGACGACTACCTCGACGGCGGCGCAGCGGCCGACACCCTGAACGGCGACGCTGGTGACGGCGACGTGTGCCTCGGCGAGAGCTCGGACACCGTGGGTGCTACCTGCGAACTATAAGACACTGAACAGTTGATTGGGCCTTAAGGGCCGAGAGCGAGGCGCGTAAGTTACGTGCCTCGCTCTTTTTTTGTCTTTGGAAGAACCCGAGAAGGACCACCATGCGCCATTTGCTCTTCACCTTGCCTTTCGCCGCCGCCGCTATCATCGGCGCGTGTAGCTCTTCAGAAGTCACTCCAACTGGCAGCGCCGGCGGCGCCTCCAGCCTCGGCTCAGGCGGCAAATCGACTGGAACTTCAGGCGGAAATGGGCCCGACAGCTCCGGGGGCGCCCAAGCTTCGGGTGGAAACCCGAGCGCGAACATGGCGGGCGCAGCCGGCGGACCAGGAGCCTCAACCAACCTCGACTATGAGGGAATCAACTTGGATGACGTCGTGGTTGGAGTAGCGCCAACGGGCTGCGTTGCAGGACCCGATGTTATGGGGAACCTGACGCTCCAACTTGAGACACCGAGCAAAGTCGTTATCCAGATGAGAGATGGCCAGCTCTTCGCCAACGAGGTCAACTGCGGGCATGGCGTCATCGATCTGACGGTGATCGGCTCGACTGGCAACGACATCGTGGTTTTCGATCGCAGCACTGGCGGAGGTCTGCCCATCGCCAACCTGGACCTCGCGGGTGGCACCGACGCGTTTTGGCTACGAGGGTCGAGCGCCGCGGAGACGATCGGTCTCGGCAGCGACGGACCGACGCTTTGGTTGGGCGATGAAACGGCGCGCTTCCTTTCCGTCTCCAACGTGGAGGCAGCCATCGTCAGCGCTGGGCCAGGCGCGGATCGCATCTTCGCAGACGGCCAGCTCGCGGGAGCCGGCCCGAGCAACCTCGCACTCACCCTCTTTGGCGGCGCCGACAACGACGAAATCGTGGGAGGCTCCGCGAGCGACCAGCTTCACGGCGGCGCGGGCATCGACACCTTCAGAAGTCCTTCCGAAGATGGCGGCGACACCTACGATGGTGGACCAGACCAAGACACGTTGCATTACACCGGGCGTACGCTGCCGCTGATCGTCACCATTGGAACCGGCGCCAACGACGGCGGCGATGGCGAAGGCGACGACATTCAAGACAGCTTAGAGCACGTGATCGGCGGCAGCGGAGACGATCAGCTGACCGGCTCCATCTACGGCAATCAGCTCGTCGGCGGAAACGGAAACGATACGCTGTCGGGCGGAGAAGGCGACGATGCACTGTACGGCGAAGCCGGAAACGACACGCTGACGGGCGGTGCGGGCGATGACCTCCTAGATGGCTTTACGGGACAAAACCAGATTGACGGGGGCTTGGGCGACGGGGACATTTGTACCTGGGTGCTCAACATAGACACCGTCGTTGGCTGTGAGCTCTAGCCGTCAAATACTGTAGCGCGACAGCGAAGGCGCTCCCTCGGCGCCTTTGCGCGCGAACAACGCTAGCTCCGCCAAAGTCGTGCTCTCCAGTACGCGCAGAGTGGCGTCGTGCATGTCTTTGAGCATAAGCCATTCGAACTGAGAAATCGGTCGGAAGTGAAGAGCAGAAGCAAGCCAGGTAGCCGGCGGCGCTCTGACCCCTGCTAAGCAGGTCACCGAGGCTCAAGGAGCGGTGAACCCGACCCAATTGGGGGCTAAGAGCCCACGTTATGCATGCGCAAATAGATCTCCGCACTGAGGCGCTCACTTTCAACAAAGGAAACACCCCCCGAGAGCAACGAGCCCAGCTTCAGACCCTCAACAGAACCCAAACCTCA
>CAZSUA010000219.1:0-9733 GCA_964609655.1 uncultured Polyangiaceae bacterium
GTGAGCATCGTCCGGCAACACCTCGACGGAGGGGCGAGGCGAGGGGCTCGCAGCGACGGCTCGACTCACCCTGCCCCCTCGACGACCTTGGAGGCGCGGTCAAGACGGCGTTCGAGAAGGGCGTGCAGCCGAACGCGCGCCGCAGCGCTGATAGCATCTGGCCGCGTCAGGAGCGCGGTGTCCAGTGTGTACTGGCACGTGCAGTCGCCCGCGGTGAGCGCGGCGAACGCCGACGAGAGGATGGCCTTGGCCCGCGCCACGTTCGCCGCCAAGACGGCAAGCACGTCGGTGACCCGCACCTCGTCATGCGGGCGCCAGGAGTCGTAGTCGGTCGGGAGCGCGAGGGTCGCATAACAGAGCTCTGCTTCACGGGCGAGCCGAGCCTCAGGAAGATTCGTCATTCCGACGACGTCCGCTCCCCAGCTCCGAAAGAGCGCTGATTCGGCCCGGGTCGAGAACTGCGGTCCCTCGATGCAGATGTAGGTACCCCGCGGATGGACACGCGCACCTTGTTCGCGCGCTGCCGCCGCGAGCGAAGATGCAAGCTGGCCGCAGACTGGGTCTGCCAGGCTCACGTGAGCCACCACGCCTTGCCCGAAGAAGGTCGACGGTCGGCCCATGGTGCGGTCGATGAACTGATTCGGAAGCACCACGTCGCCGGGTGCGATCTCCTCGCGCAGCGACCCGACCGCGGACACAGACACGAGACGTGCGACGCCGGCCCGCTTGATCGCATAGATGTTTGCGCGCGTATTCACCTCACCGGGAAGGAGACGATGTCCCTCGCCGTGCCTCGCCAGAAACACAACGCGTCGCCCGGCGAGGCGGCCCTCGACGAGCGGCCCGGATGGATCACCGAAGGGAGTGGTCACGTCCAGCGGGCGCACATCGGTGAGCCCCGGCAGCTCGTAGAATCCACTGCCTCCGATGACGCCGAGCGCTGGCTCTGGAGCGAGCCTAGCGGCCAACGCGGAGATGCGCTCGCCGGGGGGCACCAGCGCGGTCATCGGATCGCTCCGGAGCAACTCGACCCAGCACCCGCCGTGCAGCCGAAGCAGTGACTCGCCGTCGCGACCCGCCCGTGTTCCAACTCAGCCAAAGACTCGACGTCCCAGATCGTTCGCGCGCCGGCGCCGAGCGGGATCTCGAGCATCTGGTTGAAGTCGCAGTCGTAGAGCTGCCCATCCCAGCTCACGCTCACGAGCGAACGGCACATGAGCTCGGGCACGGTGCCCACGTTAAAGTGGTCCACCAGCAGGCTCATGTACCCTTCGAAGTTGTTTTCGCGCTCAAGGGCGTGCGCGAACCGCTTGATGGGCATGTTGGTGATCGTCAGCAGATCGTGGAAATCGATCCCGAAATGCTGCGACAGCTCTTCCTTGTACTTGGCCTCGAGCTTGGCTTGCGCGGGCGGGAGCGACGCACCCACGGGGTTGTAGACGAGACTCAATCTGAGAGGTGAACCGGGACGGCCGTAGCCCAATCGATTGAGCAGCAGGAGCGCCTGGATGCTCTTGTCGAAAGCCCCCCGCCCGCGCTGTTTCTCGAGGTTCTCCGCGCTGTAGCACGGAAGACTGGCGACGATTTCAACCTCGTGGGCCGCGAGGAACTCTGGCAAGTCCGAGAGGCCAGGCTCGAACAAGACGGTCAAGTTGCATCGATCAATGACCCGTCTCCCAAGCTGCCTTGCCTGCTCAACGAGCCACCGAAAATGCGGATTGAGCTCGGGCGCCCCGCCGGTGAAGTCCACGACCTCCACCTCCGGGCTCTTTGCGAGCAGCTCGATGAGCCGGTCAGCTACGCCCTGCGTCATGATTTCGGTTCGCTTGGGTCCGGCCTCGACGTGACAGTGGTGACACGCCATGTTGCAGAGCTTGCCCACGTTGACCTGAAGCGTTCGCACGCGCCCCCGGACGAGGGCCGATGCGCCATGTTCCTCGAGCACCCGGTCGAAGGACGGGTGTTCGTCGAAAAGCGGCAGGAGCCTGGCAGCTGAGTTTCCTGTGGACATGCTCATCTCCCGTTCAAGGACCAGTCGTAATCGAGGAACTCGACGCGCACATTTCCGCCGGAGGACAGTGCGGTCGCTGTTGTGGGCTCGGCGAAGCGCGCGACAAACGCCGGGAGTGTCTGCGACGAGAGCTCGAAGTCCTCTCGGAACCAATCGAAGATCGAGGACAGACGCAACGTGCGCGAGGCTACGTCGAAGCGATTCTTCGAGCTGTCCGATACGAATCTGCGCGTCGCTTCGGTGAGCTCAGAGTCGAGCGTCGTCGCGCGGTACGCCTCGCTTCGAAGCTCGGGGCATAGACTCTGCATTCCGAGGCCCTCTCCGGGTTCATGCGCGACCATGGGACGTGGTCTCGGAGTTCGAACGATTGTTACAGGCTCATGCGCGGCGGACCGTTCGAGCCTCAGCCCAGGGTTGCCACCGGTGGCCAGGGAGGTCCCTTCTGGCGGTCCAGTCTTCGCGGCCGAGCATTCTTTGGGGCCGTTTCCGTTTCGACGCATCCCGTGAAACATTCGCGCCGCTCCGGAGACTGGGCTGAGTCGCTTCAAGTTCGAAGCGCAGAAACCAAAGGAACATTCGCATGAACGTCACTCAAAATCTCCTCGCGGCCGCCATCTCGGGGGCCTTACTCGGCGTGACCGGCTGCGCTGCTAGCACTCCCGCGTCAGAAACGCCAAGCGCCATGTCGGAACCCATGAGCGGATCGCCCGCCATGGAGGGCGCAAAGCACGCCTGCAAGGGCCAGAACGCCTGCAAGGGCCAGGGCGGCTGCAAGACCGACAAGAACGGCTGCACGGGCCAGAACGAGTGCAAGGGCCAGGGCGGCTGCAAGACGGCATGAGTAAGATGAGGGGCGTAGTGAACCGATTCGGATTTTCCAATCTCGGCATCGGCCTGGGGCTTAGGACGGTCCACTACGCCCACATTCTCGATAGCTCCCCGCCGGTCGGGTGGTTCGAGATCATCAGCGAGAACTACATGCAGACGGCCGGCAAGCCGCTGCTGTTCCTCGACCGGATCGCTGAAAAATACCCCATCGTGATGCACGGCGTGTCGCTCTCGATCGGTTCGACGGATCCGCTCGACTTCGAGTACCTCCGCGAGCTCAAGGCGCTGCGTGATCGCGTGGGCGCGCGCTGGCTGTCCGACCACCTCTGCTGGACCGGCGCCGCCGGCAGGAACACCCACGATCTCCTGCCGCTGCCTTACACAGAAGAAGCGCTCCGTCACGTTGCGGACCGTGTTCGCAAAGTGCAGGACTTCCTCGAGGCGCCGATCGCGCTCGAGAATCCTTCGAGCTATGTCGAGTTCGCCGGATCGACGTTGAAGGAATGGGAATTCCTGTCCGCGCTGGCTGAAGAAGCCGACTGCGGGCTCCTCCTCGACGTCAATAACGTTTACGTGAGCGCCCACAACCACAGCTTCGACCCTCACGAGTACCTCGCTGGCGTTCCGTACGACCGAGTCGTCCAGTTTCACGTCGCGGGTCACTCGCACGAGGGCGCTCATATCATCGACACCCACATCGGACCGGTCATCGATCCTGTTTGGAGGCTACTCAGCGAGGCACATGAGCGCGCGAGCGGTGCATCGGTGCTGCTCGAGTGGGACGCCGAGATCCCGCCCTTCGAGGCCGTTCACCGCGAGGCCCTTCGAGCGCGCGACTTCATTCGCGACGAATCGTTACCGAAAGCGGCCGGTGCATGACGACGCGAGTTCCGTGCGAGCTGTCGCTCCGAGCCCTGCAGAAGTGGTTCTTGCTCGTGACGACTGATCCGGAGTCGGCGGCCGCAGGCATTCGTCGGCATGCTGGCTTCCTTGCCCCGTGCGACCTCGATCGCGTCGTCTTACCTCACCGTACCGAAACCGCGGTCGAGCAGCTCGATATCTACCAGCGGAGCTATTTCTCGCGTCTCATCGAATGCCTTGCCGACGACTATCCGGCGCTCGAGTTCGCTCTCGGAGACGAAGCTTTCAGCGCGCTCTGCCGCGGCTACGTCGTTGCCCACCCGTCGGGTGAGCCCAATCTCAACGGTTTCGGGCGGTATCTGCCGTGCTTCATTGAGGAGCGGCAGGACGATCTCGGTCGTTTCGCCCTGGATCTGGCGCGGCTCGAATGGGCGCTCGTGGAAGTGCTCCATGCGCGAGCACCTGAACCCTTGGCTGCGGGCGCGCTCGAAGCCGTGCCGCAATCGGACCTCGCCGGAGTCAGGTTCGTGGCAAGTCCGGCTGTTCGCTTGCTGTCGTTCGAGTTCCCGGCGAACCGTTTCTTGCAGGCATTCATTCAGGGCGGCGAGCCTTCGATGCCCAACCGCGAACCCTCTGCCACGGTCGTCGTGAGGTCTGGATACAAGATATGGCGGTTCGATCTCGGCCCGGCTCCGTTGACGCTGCTCCGTCGCCTCGTTGCTGGCGAGCCGCTCGGCAGCGCGCTCGAAGGCACCACGGCGCGCCCCGAGCAAATTCGCGAGTGGTTCCAGCAGTGGACCGCGCACGGGGTTTTCGAGCGCGTCGTGACAAACGCCTCGTAGCAGACTGCTTTTTCGGAGGATTTCTGGACCCGGATCCCATACGAGAGATATGATGCCGCGCGCAGGCTTTCCTCGAGGGGAATGGTCCCGATGGCCTGTAGGGCCCAGGATGACTGACCGCGTAAAAACTGTGGAGGATGCCGCCAAGCCGAGCGCCATTGGTGCCACCATGCGGGGCGTTCCTGCGTCCGAGAGCGACCTTGCGCTGGTCGCGCAGCTTCGTGCCCGCGTCCCCAAAGCGTTCTCCGACCTCATCGACCGGTACCACGGACCTCTCGTGCGGCTGGCTCTCGTTTTTGTCCCGAGTCGCGCTGTGGCCGAAGAGGTGGTGCAAGAGACCTGGGTCGCAGTCCTCGATGGCCTCGACCGGTTCGAGGGGCGCTCGACGCTCAAGACATGGATCTTCCGCATTCTCACCAACCGAGCCAAGACGCGGGGCATCCGCGAAAACCGCACGATTCCGTTCTCGGCATTCGCCGACCAAGACGGTGATCACGAACCCGCGGTCGAGAATGCGCGTTTTCAGGCGAGCGGCATGTGGGGTGTTCCGCCGCGCCGGTGGGAAGACGCTACGCCCGAGAAGCTCCTCATGATTCAGGAGGCAATGCAGCACCTCGAGGTCGCCGTCGCTGCGCTGCCGCCGAACCAGCGTGCCGTCGTAACGCTGCGGGATATCGATGGGCTCGAGTCCGACGAGGTCTGTAACGTCCTCGAGATCTCCGAGACCAATCAGCGCGTGCTCCTCCACCGGGCACGCTCGAAGCTTCGGGCCTCGCTCGAAGAGTATGTGGAACGGAAGTAAGCGATCATGCTCACCTGCCAACAGCTCACGGAACTCGTTACCGAATACCTGGAAGGACGCATGTCCTTGTGGCGACGGGCGCAGTTTCAGATGCATCTCGGCATGTGCAAGCATTGTCGCGCCTACCTCCACCAGATGAGGACGACGATTCGGACTCTGGGCAGCCTTCCCCAAGAGCAGATGTCCGCCGACATCAAGGCGGAGCTTTTGAAGCGGTTCAGGAGCATGGCGCCACCGGAGCGCAAGTGAAGCGGTGGTCCGGGGGCGTGGTCGCCGGCGCGACCACCATACAGTGTAACGCTTTGCCGAGCACCGGGACTGCGTCTTTGCTGCGCATGTCGTGGCACTACGCAGTCCGAGAGACGAAGGAGCCCTTTTCGCATGAAGCCGAACCCCGCAGAGCATGGCCAGCAGAATCTTCAAGAGTTCGTGAGGGAGTACTACGGGAAGCTTCTCGCCTCGAGCGCTGACCTGAAGACGAACGCGTGCTGCGCAACTGGTGCGCCGCCTGCCTGGATCGCCTCACGCCTCGCGAACGTCCACAAGGATGTCGTCAATCGGTTCTTCGGTTGCGGCTTCCCGATCCCCCATGGACTCCGTGGCGTGACTGCCGTTGATCTTGGCTGCGGTACCGGGCGCGACGTCTACGTGCTCGCCCAGCTCGTCGGGCCGGACGGACACGTCCACGGTGTCGACATGACGGAGGAGCAACTGGTGCTCGCGCGCGAAACGGCGACATGGCACGCCGAAAAATTCCGGTTCGCCCGCCCCAACACGACCTTCCACCATGGATACGTCGAGGACCTGCGCTCCCTTGGGTTCGCGGATGGCAGCGTCGACGTCGTCATCTCGAACTGCGTCGTCAATCTCAGTCCCCGAAAGGACCTGGTGCTAGCTGAAGTCTTCCGTGTCCTGAAGCCCGGCGGCGAGCTCTACATCAGCGACGTGTTCGCGGATCGCCGTCTGCCGGCCGAGGTCGCGACCGACCCGGTTCTGTACGCAGAGTGCCTCGGAGGCGCGCTCTACCAAGCGGACTTCGTGAGCCTCGCCAAGCGCGCCGGGTTCGCTGACCCCCGTGTCGTCAGTACGTCGCCGATCTCAATCCAGAACGATGAGATCTCCATCAAGGTCGGGGCGGCTCGCTTCACATCGGTAACGTATCGGCTCTTCAAGTTGGAGGGGCTCGACGAGCAGTGTGAGGACTATGGTCAGTCCGCCGTGTATCGCGGAGGCATCGAGGGCGCCGAGTCGCTGTTTTGGCTCGACGACCACCATGCCTTCGAGCGCGATCGCCCGGAGCGTGTGTGCGCGAACACCGCCGCCATGCTGTCGAGCACGCGCTTCGCGCAGTGGTTCGAGGTGCTGGGCTCTCGCACGAACCATTTTGGTGCCTATCCGTGCGGGCCAACGCTGGCGGCTGCCCAGTATCCGACATCCGGCGACAGCACCGCCTTGTGCTGCTGAACCCCCATGGAATCCACAATGCAGAGAACGCCACAGCTGCCGCGTGGTGAAGGCGTCGGCGGCGGCTTTGATGGTCTCGTCGCAATCATGCCGAATTATTGGATGGACTACCTCTGACGGAGAGGAGGCCCGTCTCCTCGACACAGCGCGGCTCCCGTATCGGCAGCTCAACCACGTTGGCGACGAATCCCGCCGCCGACAGCTAGGACTTCCGGTCGACCTCCTCCACACTCCAACACTGCCCCCGGGGACGGTCCAGATCGACCGATGAGTTGAGCGCATTCTGACGAAGCCCAACGCCCGACCTCAATCGTTTGGTTCTCACGCTGGCGAGCGGTCGTCTGCGGGCGTAACGAATTGCGAGGTGGCTAGACTCTGCTTCAGAGACGCTCGCAAGACGGGATGGACCCGACTCGCAGCGCGTTCTCCAAGGAGATATTTCGATGATTCGCTTCAACGCAAAACGTGCTGTCGTCGCCGGGCTCGCCGGCACCGTGGTCATCGCCGCGACCTGACGCGGCATGCGATTCATGTGCCCCAGTGGTCTCGAAGTCGAGCGAAGTTGCTAGGCAGAGTTGATGCGAAGGATGGACCCTCGATTACCATCATCATTCCGACCTGGTGCGAAGAGGCGACGATCGCGTGCGCCGTCGCCATGGGTCGCGCGATCGCCGATGAGGTCATCGTCGCCGACGGCGGCAGCACGGACGGAACCGCGGCGATAGCTCGCGCCTGCGGCGCCCGCGTGGTCCAAGCGCCACGAGGACGCGGCGCCCAGCTCCACGCCGGTGCGAGCGCTGCAAGCGGCGACGTCCTCCTGTTTCTCCATGCGGATGCGGAGCTTCCTCCGTCCGCCCGGCGCGGGATCGAGGATGCGCTGCTGGACGAGAGCGTTCTCGGCGGGAACTTTCACTTGCGCTTTGTGCCCAATTCGTTTGCCGCGCGCCTCTTCACACGGGCGAACGACGTGAGGCGTCGTTGGCTGCGCATCTACTACGGGGATTCGGCGATCTTCGTCCGCCGGAGCGCCTATGAAGTGCTCGGGGGCTTCCGCGCGCTTCCGATCTTCGAGGACTACGATCTCGTACGACGCATCGAGCGTGCCGGCCGCACGATCTACATTCGCGACATCACGGTCGAGACGAGTGCTCGGCGCTTCGAGCGCGCGCCGCTGCGCACGCTAGCGATCTGGACGATGCTCCAGATCCTGTACTCGGTCTTTCGCGTGCATCCGGACCGCATCGCGCGTTTCTACGGCGACGCACCTCGCTGAACTTCGCGACGCTCGGACCACTGCTTGCTTACGGCGACGGTCGTTGCGCCCACCCAGCGCCTCGCGTAGAGTGCTCATTCCCAATGAAACCCAACGACGACAACGGCAAGCTCCCGCCCGATCAACGGCCCTTTCGTGTGCTGCTCATCGCCGGCTCAGATCGACGGCAGTACAATTGTCCGGGCGTCGACTCCAAGGCTCGCGCGCTGATGATCCGAATGGTGCAGCGGATGCCGGTCGACTGGGAGATCGATGTCGAGGATCTCGGCAACGTTTACAAACGGGACCAGATCAGGAGCTGCAATGCGTGCGTGTCGACCTCCATGGCTCTCTGCGTGTGGCCTTGCAACTGCTACGAGAAGGGCAGCAGTGCCGAGCCCGATCTGATGTGGGACCTCGACATGTACGCCCGCCTCGATCTCGCGGATGCTTGGGCTATCATCGGCCCCATCAACTGGTATGCACCGAGCAGTAACCTGAAGTTGATGTTTGATCGCCTCGTGTGCATGAACGGCGGCAACCCGCGCGAGGAGCTCATCGACCACAAGGATCCCGAACTCGCCATGAAGTTCGAGAAGACCGACGCCTGGAAGCAGCTCAGCAAGAATCACCTTGAGGGGCGGACCGCGGCTTTTTTCTGCTACGGCGACGCCGGCGGAGACGAGATCGACGAGAGCGGGCGTCCCAAGGTTCTCACCCACAAAGCCTGGTTCGATCCGAAGGAGGAGCCCTTCGAGGACATACGCCAAGCGTACGCGCCCCTGGTTTGGCAGTGCCGTTATGGCGGCGTGGAGGTCCCGGACGCGCTCTGGAAGTACGTCGAGTTCGGCAAGGGCAAGCCCTACTCCGAGAACCAGGCCGAGCACATGGCGAGTGATCCCGCCGATCCGCTAGGGGAGATCGATCGCTTCGCCGCGCGCTTCGTCGAGCATGTCGCAGCCAAGGGCAAGGTACAGCCCGGCGAGCACCGCGCGTACGGCTACGAGGCGCCCGGACACCTCCTGCAGGACGCACGCCTCGGCTGGCGTGAGCTCCGGATGCGCGTCGGACACCCGCGTCCCGGCTCCTCGCCCGCGAATCAGCAGGAGGCCGGCCTCAACCTCGACGTGACGCTCTCGCCGAAGGAACCGGAAGGCGAGAAGATCCGCAAGTGATGATGATCGGTATCGTCGCGGGGATGTGCTTGTCGACCTCGGTGGGGCGCGTGTAGCCCTCATCGCGCGTCACGGCGAAAGGCACACGCTGCCGCCTTCTCAGGTACCGTATCGCGCCAACGTCAAACGTTTGCGATTTATCTGTTGCACGGTCTCGTTCAAAAATGGCTGGAAATCATCCCAGTAGTCGTGCCTTTATAAGGATTAAGCGCGGCATTGGGGCGCTGGCGCTGCCTCCCCCAGCGTGCCATGTACAAAGAATGCGCTTGAGTGGTATAAAGTTAGCCTGTAAGCGCTACGGCGCCCACGTGGCGGTGGGTATTGGCTCGCTCACTATTCTAACGTGTCAAAGTAGGAGGAGTGGCGTGAATGCTATAGGCATAGAAAGCGCGCCAACCGTTAACACGGCCTCTCACCCTCCGGCATCTGTCACCACCCAGCCAAGCGACGGGCAGGCATCGGCCACTACCCCCTCTACACCCCGCGCCAACCAGCAGG
>CAZSUA010000220.1:0-9700 GCA_964609655.1 uncultured Polyangiaceae bacterium
CGCCTGCTCTCTTCACTTGGAGTTTTGGTTGGCGCGAGCCACTTTGCGGCTGAGGCGCGATATTCGGCGGGATTGTGCCTCTGTGGTTTCAGCCGTGCCCAGCAGGGCAAGCTTCAACGCCTTGAGCGGCTCTTTGGCGAAGTGTTCGTAGAGCTTGGCGAGCTCCAGCCTGGCTGACGTATCGTCCAGCTCGTCCGCGAGCGATTCGAAGTCTACCAGCGCTTGGGCGCGTTCTCCCCGGGCTTTGGCGATTTCTCCGCGAGCTCGAATGGCGTGCCGCCCTGCCCCACGTTCGAGCGCATGTTCGAGCGCTTCGTCGGTACGCTGCGCATCGCCTGCGCGATGGTAGGTGCGGGCCAGCGATACCAGATCTTGCTCATGTAAGCTGGCGAGTGGCTCTCCGTAAAGCCCCACCAACGCGGCCATACTCACGACGTCGAGCGCGTTGTGTTCCACAACGTCTGTTAGCGCGGCTTCGTCGCCTGTGCGAAGAAAGTGGCTGTATCGGGCTGGAATGTCGGCGCCCTGGACGTCGGGGCCGCGTTCAAATCCGAGCACCTCACTTTCTAATAATGTTAATCTGCAAGCGCCGAGGCGGGTTCGGTGAAGACGGCGGGCGATGTGCAATAGATCCAGGTGCGGGCGAACGGGTAGTGCTGGCGCTCGCGTCATGACACGGCGAGAGGCCAACAGGGGCAAATCAAAGCTTTTCCCATTATAAGTGACCAAGAACGAGGCCTGCTCGATGCGTTCGGCAACCAGCTCGAGCCCCGCGCGTTCGTCGGCAGGACTCCGCAACAGGACCTGTTCTAGGCGCAGGCGGTCGCCATCGAACCACGCCATCCCGATCAGGAAGGCGAGCGCCCCTGAGCCGCCCAGGCCCGTCGTCTCGGTATCCAGGTAGAGCGCGGTGCGGGCATCGAGCGAGGCGAGTTTCGGATCCAGAGCTAGGAGCGCGAGCAACGCGGGATCGGCTGCATGTGCCGCACTGGTCGGGATCCGGCCAACGTGATGCGAGGGTTTCAGCAGCTCCGACCGCCACGAGACGCTACCGAGCGCCGTGTCCCTTTCGAAAAACGGGAGGAGGGTCTCGGCGGGGTCGACGCGCGGACGCAGTATGCCGGATCCATGCCCTGCACCGGATCCTGGCCCGGCAGGCGCTTGGAGTTGAGCTAGCTTGCTTCGCAGATCCAAAACGGCACCCGTTCCCTTTTGATGATCGCGCGCGAGGCGGTTACTTAAGCATTCTGGAGCGCTTCAGGGCAAGAGCCTATCGGCCCCCAAGCCAATCGAAGGCGTGCAAGACGCCCTGATCATCACCCGCAATGAGTACCGAGCGCAGACTCGACGCGCCGGAAGAAACAGGATCTAGCAAACTTAGGAAGCGGATCTTTCGCCCGCAAAGGCGGGTCAGTACCTGCACTTTCGACTCGGGAGAGACCTTGAGCACTTCGCCAGACTGAGTGGCCACCGCTGCGCTGCCGGCAGCGTCAAGCAGGATTTGGCCAGGATTGAGCACCCGACTCCCCTGCGTCACCGGGTCAGTGCCTAGCTCGACTCGTGCGGCCTCCGTCCCGTCGGGGTGCAGCCAGAGCAGTCTTGATTCTTCTGAAAAAGCCACAATCTGCCCTGATTTGGCAGCGGCGCCCCGAATACCTGTGAGCGACCAAAGTGGCCCTTTCAAACTGAAGGCGTCGAGGCCGTGGTCTCCCTTTACCAGCAACAAGTCGTCCTCAACGGGAATGAAGAGCTCTGCATTCTGGGTCAGTGGCAACTTACGGAGCTTGCGGTCTGCGGAAATGAACCAGATCTCACGCTCCAGCCCCACTACGATCTCACGGCGCCAAACCGCCGGACCTGCCAGGATCGGTCCGGGCAATGGGAGACGCCAAATCGCCACGCCATTTCTGGCGAACGAGTAGAGACCCTGATCGGTGTCGGCAAAGTACAGATAGCCTCGGGGTCCCCATAGTATTGGACCGGTAATTCCCGCGGGAATATGCGTAGCCCAAGCTCGCGTGCCCTGCCGTGTGATGGCTTCCAAGGCCCCGGATTGAGTCCCGACCACGCAACGCTCGTTTTTTTCGTCAACCACAATAGAGCCACCGACCGCGCCCGGCAGTGTGTAGCTCCACAGGTACTCACCCGACGGAGCCAGGCTATGCACCAAACCCTCGACCGTACCGAAAATGAGCCTGCCAGTTGCCGTAACGGCTGGAACCCCTGCCACAGCTGCGCCGGCGCCGAAGCGCCAAAGCTCAGGCTGAATTGCTGCACTCTCGCAGCGAGTTTCTGGCACCACGGGCGAGGCCGGGACAGGCAGGCGGTCATGCTGCGATGCCGACACTGGGACAACGGGACGCACTGGACTCACTGACACACTGACGGACGCAACTCGGCATGAACTCGCCAACACGCAGGCCAGGATCAACAGACGTTGTCGCGCCCAAACGCCCCAGGGCGGGCCCCCAAGAGAGGTTGGCGTCAGCATTGCGCCGGTTTTCACCTGGGTTTCGCGATCCTGCAAGCGTGTCTTGGTGCCGACAGTGCAGGGTGCGAAAGATCACTTGGCCGGGTAGGATGGCGGCGTGACATTGCGCGTTTTTGGGCTAACTGGCGGGATCGGGTCCGGGAAGACGACGGTCGCCCGAATTTGGTCCGGCCTGGGCCTCGCGGTGGTGGACGCGGATCAGCTAGCGCGCCAAGCGGTGGCGCCAGGCACGCAGGCGCTGGCGAGCATTGCCGAACATTTCGGCAGAGAACTGATCTTGGCGAGTGGTGAATTGGACCGCGCTGAGCTGGCCCGCCGTGTGTTTGGAAATGCTGACGCAACACGTGCGCTGAATGCGATCGTCCACCCGGAGGTGCGAAGGCTAGCTCAACAGCGCTTTGCGGAGCTCGAACTCCAGGCTCATGTGCTGGGATGCTACGAAGTGCCTCTTTTATTTGAAGTCGGGATAGAGGAAGCACTGCGTCCCGTGGTGGTGGTGAATTGCTCGCCGAAAGCTCAGCTGGAGCGCGCCCAGGCGCGTGACGGGGCAAGTGAGGATAGCGTTAAGCTGAGGCTGGACGCGCAGCTACCCCTCGCCGAAAAGGCTGCGCGGGCCGACATCGTGATTGAAAATGACGGGCCGCCGGGAGCACTCGAATTGAGCGCACGGCAAGCGCTTCTTCAAGTGTGTCGCGTGGTCGGCTGTGACCCGGCCTTGTTCGGACTCAGTTAGCGGCTCGGCTCTGGCGCGCCCGTGCGGCTTGCAGAGTATTGTCGAGCAACATGGCAATCGTCATCGGCCCCACGCCGCCCGGAACTGGCGTGATTGCCGAGGCCAGCGTTTCCACTGCCGAAAAGTCCACATCTCCGCACAATTTGCCATTTTCGTCGCGATTCATCCCCACATCGATCACGACCGCTCCGGGTTTCACGAAATCGGCAGTGATCCACTTTGGGCGACCGATCGCCGCGATGAGCACGTCCGCTTCGCGGCAGCGTGCCGCGAGATCTTGGGTGCGGGAATGCGCGATCGTGACGGTGGCATTCTCTTGCAGCAACAAGCCCGCCATGGGTTTACCTACGATATTGCTCCGCCCGACCACCACGGCGCGGGCGCCAGCGAGCACAACCTGGGCGTCCTTGAGCAAACGAATGCAGCCGCGTGGCGTGCACGGCAATAATCCCGGCTGCCCCGTCCACAGCGCGTGCACGTTCTGCGCGTGGAACCCATCCACATCTTTCCGCGGATCGATGGCACTTAACACTTGTTCTGAAGGAACACCCTGCGGCAATGGCAATTGCACCAGAATCCCATCCACCAGTGGATCCCTGTTGAGCTGGGCAATCAGCGCTAACAGTTCGCTTTCTTTCACGCCCACGGGCAAGCGATGCACCTGGCCGGTCATGCCGACCTCTTCTGCCGCTTTTTCCTTATTGCGAACGTAGACGGCTGAGGCTGCATCTTCGCCCGCCAAGATCACGTGGAGCCCGGGAGCCCGTCCAAACTGCTCCTTGAACTGAGCCACTTGCGCTGTGACCTCCATCCGAACCTTCAGCGCCACCGCTTTGCCATCAATCAAAAGTGCCATCGGCGGGGCCTTTACCACTCCGCACTGGGCTCGCCTAGGCGAGCTTCGGTGCCCCTCGAGTGCCCCCTGGTTGCCCCCTGTTCCCCGCTAGCCCAAACCGGTAGGATGCGCGCCAATGGGAATCTTGGCCGGCGTCTTTTTTGGTATCATCTTCTGGTTTGTTGCGCGTTATGGCCTGGGCGGCTTCTACACTATTGGCCCGAACGAGCGAGCGGTGATCGCCACCTTCGGGAAAGCCCAGCGGATCGGGGAGATGACAACGCTGCAGGATCCCGTCTCCTTTCCTTTGCGGCCCGAAGAGCGTGAACGCTACATTTACCCCCAAGTGAGAGTGATCGGGCCGGGCTTCTACTGGAAATTGCCCTGGCAAACGCTGCACAAGACGTCGATTGCGACGATCACGGTTCCGATCGCCTACGATCCGGAAGCTCCGTCGATGAATCAAAATGGTCAGCTGCTGGAAGCTGTGACCAAAGACCAGCTGAACACCGGACTGAGCGGTCAGATCCGCTACACCGTCGCCGAAAATAATCTTTACGCCTTGATGTTCGGCGTCAAGAACCCGGTGGCGCACGTGATGGGCTACTTCATCTCCGTGCTCCGCGACCGCATCGCAAACTTCGAGGCACCGAATGCCTCGGCGGTTCTGGGCGATCCATTGACCGCCGACACCAACGGCGTGGCACAAGGCATTTCCATCAATGATCTCCGCAAAAATCTCCGCGATTTGAACGAACGCATGGATGTCGAGTGCGCCTCGGCCGCCGCACGCTACGGGATTCGCCTGGACGCGGCCCTCATCACTTCAATCGATCCCCCACAAGATGTGGATTCCGCGCTCGCAGCTATCAACACGGCACACAATCATGTTTCAAGTGAGATCAGTCTGGCTCAGGCGGCGGCTGACCAACGCATCGTTCAGTCCAAACGAGCTGTTGAAATCGAAACGCTGAACGCTCACGCGGAGGTGGAACCCCTGTTGGCCCTCGCCAATCAACTGCGTGAGCTGGCGGGTGCGGGTGGGCCCGGCGCAATTGCCGCCTACGTGCGGAATGCCAAGCTCGGGCTACACAGGAAAGCTGGCCAAGTGGTGATCAACGACATCGAAGGGGTGTTGAAATGAACTTCCTGATTGCACTCGGCGTCACGTTCTTTTTGTGTTTTCTGCTGGTTCCACTCGCGCTCGCTGTGGCGCGCTTGTTCGCGCTCTACGTGGTGGTTCGGGAGCGGCAATGCGTTGTTTTTGAACTATTTGGCAAAGTGCGCGCCGTGATTTTGGAGCCGGGATTGCACACTCCCTGGCTCAGCATGGGGCCCTTCGCGATGTTGGTGCCGTTTTTCGGCAAGAAGTTCACAGTGGATTTGCGGCTCGATCAAATTTATCTGCGCAGCCAGCCGGTGAATTCCGAGGAGGGCGCGCCGATGGGTATTGGGGTTTGGTGCGAGATGTACGTCAGCGATCCCGTCGCTTATCTATATAAGAATACCGACCCTGCAGGTTCCTTGCGCGCCAACGTTTCGAATGCGACCGTGCGCTGCCTCAGCAACATGAAGCTCGCTGAGATGCTGGAAAATCGCCACGCTATGAGCGGTGTGGTCCGGGAAGAAGTATCTGGCAAATCTCAGGAATGGGGCTATAGGGTGGGAAGCATCTACATCCGCAAGGTGCACCTTCGCGACTATGGAATGATCTCCCAGATCGAACAAAAAGTGGTCAACCGTCTGCGCCAAGTCACAGCTGCGATTCAGCAAGATGGCTCCAACCGCGTGAACGTGATCCGCTCCACAGCGGAGCGGGAAGCTGCGATCGAGTTCGCCAAAGCCTCAGCAACAAGGCCTCTCATTGTCGGCAAGGCACTCGCGGCCATCGCGCGCGAGCAACACATCGCTGCGGCGCTCTTCGATGTGTTGGAGATCCAGAGTCAGCTCCAAAGCCCCAACCTCCAGATCAGCATCGTACCCCAAGGCACCACGGTCATCGCTGGCTTGCCAGGAACATTGGCCCGCTAACCCAAGGATGTGAAGCCATGTCTTGCCCCAGCGACGAGAAAGGCAGCCCTCAGCTAACGGCTTCGACGCCAGTCAGGTTCCGTCGTCTGGGTGAGGTCGCGCGCGGGGGCATGGGACGCATCGAAGCGGCACAGGATCCGATCCTCGGGCGGCGAGTCGCCATTAAGAGCCTTCATCCTGAGCTCTTAGAAGATCCTTTTGCGGTCGCTCGCTTCGCGGAAGAAGCGCAAATCACGGGCCAACTGGAGCATCCCAATGTGGCGCCGATTTACGACTTGGGCGAGGATGAGAACGGCCCATTTATTGTCATGAAGCTGCTCGCGGGGCGCAGCCTCGGTCAATTGTTGTTTGAGGCAACCGGAGCCCCCAGGCGCGATGCTGAAGGCGTGGATCAACTGCACCGCTTCGTTCAGATCATGGTGCGGCTCTGCGATGCCCTTTCGTTCGCGCACAGCCGGGGGGTTATCCACTGCGACGTGAAGCCGGACAACATCATGGTGGGTGAGCACGGGCAGGTTTATCTGATGGACTGGGGGGTGGCCCTGCTGTTGACGGAGCGCGGCGGCTCGGACAGCTCGGACAGCTCGAACGCCTCTGACGACTCTCAGAATGCGTCACCTCGAGATGCACCCGAACCCATCGCCCCGAAGGCCGCGGCCAGCTGGGCCCAACACGACTCATTTGTTCGTATCACTGGTGGGCCGGAGGACACGGGCTCCTTCCGCGGAACCCCGGCATATATGTCTCCCGAGCAGATCTTGGGTCGAACGGACGATATTGATGCACGAACTGACGTTTTCGGCCTCGGTGGTGTCCTCTTCGAAGTCCTCACAGGTCACCCACCGAACGACCCGAAGCGCCTGCTAGGCCCTGCATTCAGTCGCGAACACAGCCTCCCGCTTCAGAGCCGCACTTGGGAGCAGCTGCCGCCCGAACTATCTCGCATCGCCGTCAAAGCTCTCGCTCCCCTGCGCCAAAATCGCTACCCCAGCGTTGCTGCCCTCCGCGCGGATCTAGAGCAATTCCTGAAGGGTGGTGGCTGGTTCGAAACGACCGTGTTTCAGCCGGGGGAAAGCATCATTGATGAAGGTGACGCCGGAGATACGGCGTACATTATTCAGAGTGGCTCGTGCGATGTGTTTAAGAGTATCCAAGGAGTACGAACCTTCATCCGACAACTGGGTCCGGGCTCCGTCTTCGGCGAAGCCGCCGTCTTCACGGGAGGCTCGCGGACGGCTTCTGTCGTCGCGTCCGACACGGTCACCGTGAAGCTCATCACGGGCGCCGCGCTCAATCGGGAATTGGATCAAAACCCCTGGTTGGCGGCGTTTGTACGTTCTTTAGCTGGCCTATTTCGCGAAGCCGACGCAGCACTCTCCCAGCGCGGCCCGGAAACACCTGCTCGCTAAGGGATCGCACACGGATCGCGCACGTTAGGGTCGCACGGTCACGATACTCACGGCACCACCGGAAAGGCGCACCGCAAGCGCGCGCACCAGCGTTCCCGACAGCGTCAGCGACACGTCACGAAAGCCAGCTGTAGGCGCCGCAAGATTCCCCACAAATGCGCGACCGAGCGCGGTGGTTTCCGTGATCGTGCTGGCCCAGGTCAAACCGCTGGCATACGCGACGAAGCTGTCCGCGGGGGCACTCACGGCAACCCCAGCTAACGGCAAACCATTGGCATCCACCACGTTGATCACGACGTGGGCAGCCGTTGCGCTGCGCGGTATCGGGCTTCGAGCGAAGCTAAATATCGAGTCGATGGCGGTTGAGCGGGAAAGAACGATATTCGTGGTCTTGCTGGCTTGGGTGTTGAACGCCCAAAGGGTTGTCACCTCATCCTGCCCGCCCTCGGCTTTCGCGCTGAACCAATTCTCGGTGGTCTCCTTCACCTCCAACGTGAAGACCCCGTTTCCGAGGTAGAGCGTGCTCACCCGGTTGCCCAGCGGGCCGTCCGCTGTAATCGTCACCGGCTCAGCGAAGCCCGCCTTCGCGCTGAACTGTTCGTCACGGTAGAGCTCCATCTTCCCGGAGACAGACACCGCTTTGCCCGGCGTTCCAGGCTGAGTGGGCTGACCGCCTGCACCCCCGCCCGCACCCCTGCCCCCCGTGGCGTCGCTCGGGGTTCCTTTCGAGCTACGCACGATTCCCAGTACGCAGCTCGCTCCCGCATTGCCACAGGCTGCGAGGTACGGCGGCTTCTCTTCCCGTGTTGCGGAGCACGCTGAGATTGCTATCGCGCCCCAAACCAGGACGGCTCTGACGGCTGCCTCGGAACCTCTCATTTCACTAGTCTACGCGGCACTGAGCCGTGGCCGCAATCGCGCATGCAGAGCTGCCGCCAACCCGAGCATCGCCACCCCGATCAGCTGTGAAGTGCTGAGGCCAAGGAACCCACCTCGCTCATCATCTCGCCAAAACTCCAACACGAAGCGAAGCGCTGCATAGAGTGACACAAACATCACAAATACATGCCCATCGTAACGTTTGCGTCCGTGCCAATAGAGAATCAACAAGGCGGCGATGAGCAGGCAGCCCAGAGATTCGTAGACTTGAGTTGGGTGCACAGCGAGCGAAGGCTCCAGCGGCGACTTCAAGAGACCCACCTTGAACTGTGCTTCACTGGCTGGGCTGTTCGAGGGAAAGCTCAAACCGGGCGCTAACGGCGTTGGGCGGCCAAAACAGCAACCTGCCAAGAGGCAACCCATGCGCCCAAAACCGAGGCCGATTGGCACCACCAGGCCTGCCATGTCGGCGGCACGCCAGAACGGAAACCGATCCACACGCAATTGCCGCACGGCCCAGAGTGAGGCGCCGATGAAGCCCCCATAATACGTCAAGCCGCCCGCCCAGAATTCTGCCCAGCGAAAGCAGTCTCGCTCTGCGGGGTGACAGACTTTCCTCGCTGCATCCCAGATCCCGCCGTAATCGGCAGCCACACACTGCTGCTCGGTGACTAGCCAATCCACTTTGCTGGGATCCGTGCACAAGTGGACGTAATCCATGAAATGACCATCGGCGATAACGTGCAAAAGCCGCGCGCCCACCACGCCAGCTATCAACATCGCTACCCCGAGATCGACGATGACATCTGGGTTGTGTCCCAGGCGTCGCGCCCAGAGTGCGCCCATGGCCGTGGCAAACACAAACCCCAACAGCAAAAGGACGAAATAGCTCGGGAAGCCGGTGTCGAAGAGCGTGAACAATCGGCCCTGCATCATGCGCCCAACCGAGCTACGGCGCCGGACTATCCGTGCTCGAAGCAGCTACTGGACCATCCGACGCCAGGCCACTCTCCGGCTCGCTGTGAACCGGCAGCCGATGAGACGTTAACATGTCTACGGCCATCAGCCCGACTCCGATGCAGATCGAAATATCCGCCACGTTGAACGTGGGCCAATGATCGGTGAGCCCCCAGCCCGAGTAGAGCTTGGCAATCATCCGATTCATCGTTTCGACCCACGCCGCTTGATAATCGATGAAATCAACCACACTGCCGCGTGTGATCCGGTCGGACAAATTACCCAAGGCGCCCCCAAGAACCAGCGGAAGCCCCCACTTCAAGGCCCATTGGCGCGGAGCCAGGCGCCCGTAGAGCGAAACAATG
>CAZSUA010000221.1:0-9653 GCA_964609655.1 uncultured Polyangiaceae bacterium
GATAGCGCGCCGCCAACCTTCTAACCTCCACGGCCTTGGTTTGAACCCATTGGGCAGCCTCAGCTCCGCTCGTGGTCGCAAAATGTTTGAGGCCGCCGGCCAGCGCGACCATCTCGCGATCCAACGTTAGATGACGTTCATCCAGCTCCTCGAGTTTGAGCTCCAACTCCTGACGTCGGATCTGCAGGGTACCGCGTTCAACAGCTTGAGCTTCGGAGACCAGTTCACCCGGAAGCAGGCCGTGTTCGGAGGCAATTTCTAATAATTCAGCGTCACACGCGGAGAGCGCCGCTTGCAGAAGCGTGCGCCGTTCGTCCAAGGATTCCTGCACGCGGAGCTGACTTGGTTCGCTCACACCTGCGGAGTGACAGAGTTCGGCGACTTCTGTAGAAAGCTGTCTTTTAAGGCTGCTCGAGCCTTCGATTTCGGCTTCCTTCTCAGCCAGTTCCAGCTTGATCTTTCGCAATTTGTCCTGAAATAAATCACTTGACCGTTTTCGCCGTAGGAGCGCTTCAGCGGCTGCCAGTGGTTCGAGCTGCAGGACTTCCGGGGCGGATCGCTTCGCGACGTTTATCAGATTGGACCGAAAATGCTCGAAGCGCGCGTTCATTTCTGCAGCCTGGCGCTCCTTGGCATGCAACTCATCGGCCTTCTGGAAGACCAGATTGACTTGGTCGAACGCGGCTAGCACCTCATCGGGTGCTGACTGCGCGGAGAATGGCAGCCCCTCGAGTACAGTTGCCCATTTTTGAGCCCAAGCCTCGAGCTCCCGCTGAGCTTCAGACAGCCGGCGTTTCGTTTCGACGATCCGGGTCGTGCGACGCCGAACGTCCTGCTCCAAACGACGTGCTTCCTGCTCACGCTGCACTTCGGACTCGACGAGAATCTGCGCTCGCTCCAGGCACTCAGTGAGGGACCTCGCTTCCACCGAATTGACCCCACGCGACCTCAGCAGCTCGACAACCCGCGCGTGAGCCGCGGCGTACTCGGCGCCACACTCAGCCAACTCACGCTCAATACCCACCAACGTGACGGCAGCCGTGCGCACCGATTCGGCGCGCTTCACCCAACCTAGGAACGCCGAGGGGGTCATCAATTCGTCGAGACTCGCCCGTGAGCGCAGCTCAGCCATGCGCTGTTCCAGCTGCATCTTTCCTGCTTTCCAATTTGCTCGTTCGGCTTCGAAGCTCGACTCTTCCTTCCCGAGCGCTGAGAGCTCGGCTTCGCAATTAGCCAAATCGATCACGCGCTGCGCTTCGCGCCGCAATCGGTCGCTCAACTCATCAGCGTCAGCCACGAGCTGCTCATACCCAGCCGCTAACCCCTCTGACATGAGCACCTCTTCGGAAGATTGAGACGCAATCCCCCGAGCCGCCCGGAAGCGGAGCCATACTCCATCCCGTTTCTCGCGCGCGCTCACGAGGGCAAGTTCGCTCGGCACTTCGAAGGCACGCTGAATTGCCTCAATGCGCCTTGCAGCATCGATGCTCGCGCTCCTTAGCTCACGACTCCGTTGTTCAAGCCGCCGATGCTCAGCATCGCTCTCCTGGAAACGCTCGGCGCAATCGGAAGCATCCTCTACTTCCGGCAGCTCCAAATGTCTCAGTGTGTCAGCGCTGCCTTTCCAGGGCGCCAAGGAGACCAATAGCACGCACAGCTGCTGCTGGCTGCGTTCGACCAACGCACGCTGGCGTGCCCGTTCTGTTTCCAGGAATGCCTTTGGACTGAGCCCCCGAACTTGCGACAGAAGAGTTTGGACCGCCTCCGCGTTCAAACCGTCGAGGTTTGCGGAGCGCGCAGCCTGCAGCTCAGTTTCTTCCTCATGCAATTTCGCTTCTGCGTCCTGGACGCTCTGTTGCAATTCGGAGGCTTCGCGAGCCAAGCGCCGCAGTCTCGTTTCCCGTTCGACATCCAAACGCAAGCGCTGGAGGTCCTGAGATTCTCCGCCGAGACGCACACGTCGCAAGAGCAGTTCAACGTCACTCCGTAGCAAGCCGATCTCGCCCGTGAGTCGCTCACGCTGGATCCGTTCGCTCCGCTCCACCGCGAGTTGTTCGGCCGTCGCATCCACGTCGAAATCCCCCATCGGGACCTCGGGTGCCCGCTCTAAGCTTTCCTGCTCGCGCGTGAGCGCCGCTCTCGCTTGCTGGCTGCGCTCAATATCGCGCTCAATTTGTCGGAGCTCCTCCGCGATCCGTTGATAGCGGGCAGCATGCTCCGTGATCGAGCCGCGATGTTCCCCAAACTCCGAAAGCTCTCGCTGAAGCTCGCTGCGACGTGCGACAACCGGCAGCACTGCCTGACTTCGAGTCAGACGTGCCAACTCCGTTCGGGATTGACGCCGTTCCTGTTCGACAGCTGCCTTCTCGGAGCTCACGCGGTCGAGTGCGGATTGTTGCTCCTCCCAAGCCTCGGGGCGTTGCACGGTCTCACGCCAGGTTTTCTGGGCTTGGCGATGCTCCTCCAGGGCGATAGTGATGAGCGGCTTGGTTCGGCCTGTCGGTTTGAAGAGCGCATCGGCCTCAGCTTCCAGTCTTTCAAGCACGCGGCGCGTGCCTTCGCCGCCCATTTTGGCCTCGAAGAGGCTCTCCCCCAGATCGCCTTCTCCAGCTAACAGCGCTTCCCCGCCCTGTGCTAAGCGCACGTGATCCAGCCCAAACATCGAACTAAAGAGCCCCTCGCTCTGCCCCCCCAAGAGCGCGGCGAGCGTTGCCTCCGACGCGGGCAAGTCATTGGCATCTCGGAGCGCATCTTTGCGTTTTTTGCGACGCACCAACGTGTGCAACCTGCCGTTCGCATCTTCCAGCACAGCGCCCACCTTCATCAGCTTGGTGCCGTGCGTGTGGTCGTCCGAAGTGCGCTCTGGGATCCCAAAAAAGAGCGCCGAGATGGCACGAAGCGCCGTACTCTTCCCGGCTTCGTTGGCGCCATAGATGATGTGTAAACCACCCCCTTTGCCGCCCGACAAATCCAGACTGACCCCGGAAAACGAGCCAAAAGCGCTAAGATCCAGCCGACGGAAGCGCATTAGCTGCGAGTCACCTCGGCGAGCCGAGCCAACAACAGCTCCTTGGCTTGCTCCAGAGTCCGCGCGAGGTGCAGAGGCCCGCCCAAATCCTCGCCCGTAGGATCCAAACGCAGCTCACCCAGCTTCTTGAACAGGGCGTCAAACTCTGACTTGAGGGCGTCTCCTTGTTGCAGGCTGGCTGCCGCGCTGAACAACTCGCGCACCATACCATCCTCTGCCTCGCTCAAAGAGGGCTGGCCCAGCGCCTGGGTTTGAAACCGAACTTCCTCGATCCACACGTCACCCGATGGCACGTCGAGTGCGGCGTTTCGCACCTCTTCGACATAGCGAAACTCATCACGATGAAGCGCAGCGTGAGCGCGTGTAGCGCCTGAGATCACAACACGCAACGCGAGCAGTCGGTCTTCTACGCCACTCGCCCACTCGTTCAGAGAGCGGCGCACCACATCCAAAATGTCATCCGGATTGGAGCAGTCGGAAGCCTCGACGTGACACACACCAAACCGTACGACATCAAACGCCAGCGCCTCCACACGCACCACACGCCCCGCCACAACCTCAATCAAAGTGGCTCCTTTCGCTCCGCTTTCACGCACAAAGCGCCCTTGCAAATTGCCAGGAAAGACCACCCAGGGATCCTCACACAGCACCTCGCGTGTGTGCACATGCCCGAGCGCCCAATACTGATAGCCCTTGTCGCGCAGCGCATTCAACGTGCACGGCGCATAGCTATCGTGACCAGGCCTGCCTTCAAGGGCCGTGTGTAAGAGCGCGAGATTGAACACGCCCGGGATGGCGCGTGGGTAACTCGCCGCAAGATCTTCGGTGGTATCCCGTTTGGCAAAGCCCTGACCATGAATCGCCAAGCCGAGCGACTCGAGCTCAATCGTTTGGGGGTGCGACGTGGCAAGCTCAGCAACGTTATCGGGCAAGCGCAAATGCCGGCGGATCTTGCTAGCCGCATCGTGGTTGCCACGCAGCCACACGACACGCACCCCAGCTTGCCGCAAGCGACTCATCTGAGCTGAGAAAAAAAGGCCCGGCGCATAGTCCCTCCAGTCACCATCGAAGAGATCTCCGGCGATGACGACCACATCCACCTGATGCTCCAACGCGTAGCCCACAAGATTCTCGAAAGCTCTGCGTGTGGCGCTACGAATGCGCTCAACCGGAGCCGCCTCGTACAGCGCCAGCCCGAGCAAGGGGCTGTCTAAATGCAGATCAGCGGCGTGCAGGATCTTCATGGGATCCCCAAAAATGGCTCTGGCTTCTGGTTTCCCTCGCTGGACACGTGACGACGCTTCTATAGCGCCGTCACGCCGCAGGCCAAAGGGCGAAGCTCAGCGGCCTACTTTGACCCGTTGGCCCCACCCACTTGCGAAGTGGGAGCAGCACGATAGTGCCCGGACAAATCGCCAGCTTCAGGCGACACCGGTTGGGTAGGAGCCGGCTTGGCCTTGTGCACACTTGGACGTAGTGCGGGGCGAACCGTAGGGCGAGAGCTCTCAACCAAGAGCGGCAAAATGATGAAAACTTCAGTGCCAACCGCCGGCTCGCTCTCCACGATCAGGTAGCCACCACTGGCGGTAATAATTTCTCGACTCGTGGCCAAGCCGAGCCCCGTCCCTGAACCTTCAGGCTTAGTCGTGAAGAAACTTTCGAATAGGTGCTGTCGCACCGTGGCATCCATGCCGTGCCCAGTGTCCTTGACCTGGATGCAGCAATACTCGCCGGACGGGATGTCTCCGAATCCGAGCTTCTCTGTTCCAGACAGGCTGAGTTGCCGTACCAGGATATCTACCTTCCCGCCAGGAGCCAGCGCATCTCGAGCATTCGCAATCAGATTGACCAACACCTGCTCCAATTGCCCCCGGTGCCCGGCGACTCGCAGCGTTTCATCCTGCACGTCGCAACGGAGCGTGACATCGGGTCCGAGCAGACGCTCAAACATTCGCTGGCAATCTAAGAGCAGCTGGCCCACCCGGAGTACGGACGGATGTTCAGCGTTTTTCCGGGCGAAATCTAGCACTTCTCGGGTCAAAAGCCCTGATTTTTCGGTGCAATTTTGGATCTCTACCAGCGATTCGACCAGCTCCGGATCCTCGCACAAAAACAAGGCCCGCGAGACCTCCGCGTGGATCACCGTCAAGAGATTGCTGAGGTCGTGCGCAGAGGTCGTCGCTAGGCGCGACGCGAGACCAAGCTTCTGGATGTGGTGGAGCCGAGCGGAGTGAACCTTCTGTTGCGTTGTGTCGCGCACGATGCCCAAAATGCCATACACCTTTCCGGCTTCGAAAACCGGAATGAGCTTGATGTCAAAGCAATGCCCCGCAGCTTGCTCGGGTCGCACACTGTCGAGCGAGCCTCCTAGAGTTCGTCCTTGGAGCACAAACTCAAACACATCCGGCCCGAGCTGTTGCATCAAGGGAAAAACGTCCAAAACATGATGCTCCAACAACTGCTCGCGCGGAACATCGGCAAGATTGCTGAGTGTCTCGTTCGCGGCACGGAGCGTGAGCCGTGCATCCAGGACGAAGACGCCGTCCGCCGAGCTATCGAGCAACGTCTGCACCAGGCCATCGGCGGCTGGGTTGGCCCGCCCAGGCGAGCGCTGGACCTTTGAGTCGGGTGCTTGGGAAACTGCGCGCCGCCCCTCGGTGCCCTCCCGTTCTGGAGGCAAGGTTGAAAACCCGGGAGGGAAGCTACTCCAAACGGCCTGGCGTGGAGTGAGATGCAGCGTTTCGACTTTGGTCCGTGTTCGCATTTTCCGAACCTGCAAGGGTACAGACCTAGCGGACCTTGAACACTCCCATCGTGTAGGGCGTTGAACTTTGGCCAGGCGGCCCAACGAACGCTGCAAGCAGTGGCTCAGTCGGACGCTACCGCACGCTGGCGCGAGGTTCCGAGCCCCTCGATACCCAGTTCGACCGTATCGCCAACCTTGAGGAATGTAGGCGGTTTCAGACCAAGACCCACACCTTGGGGCGTGCCCGTGCTGATCACATCCCCTGGAAGCAGCGTCATGAATTGACTGATGTAGCTCACGATCGTGGGCACATCGAAGATCATATCGTCGGTGTTGCTGTTCTGAACCAGCTTGTCGTTCACCTTGAGCCATAGCTTCAAGTTGCTCGGATCAATCTCATCGCGTGTGACCAGCGTGGGGCCGAGGGGAGCAAACGTATCGCAGCTCTTGCCCTTCACCCACTGCCCGCCTCGGTCGAGCTGGAAGGCGCGCTCGGAGTAATCATTGTGGAGCGCATATCCAGCCACGTACTCAAGTGCTTCGCTCTTTTCGACGTAGCGTGCCGTTTTTCCAATGATCACGGCGAGCTCCACTTCCCAGTCGGTTTTCTCGGAGCCCCGTGGGATCTTGAGATCGTCGTTCGGGCCCACCAGAGCCGTCGTGGCTTTGAAGAAGAGCACGGGCTCCGCCGGAATTGGCATGTTCGTTTCCACGGCATGCGCACGATAATTGAGGCCCACACAGATGATCTTGCTCGGGCGACAAATCGGAGCCCCCAGGCGCACCTGGCTCGGATCCACCTTCGGACAGCTTGAGCCATTCTGCTTCAACCACGCTTCAAGCTTGGCAAGGCCACCGCCGCCTAAAAAAGCCTCGTCGTAGTCTGCGCCGAACGCCGAGACATCCACCCAGGCGTTTTCACCCAACACCACACCAGGCTTCTCTGAACCCGGGGAACCAAACCGAAATAATTTCATGATCTTGACCTTTCAGCTGCTTGAGACGTGAACCAACAACCCACCAAAGCTTAGGAAACCAAGACTCCGCCATCGACCGGCATCGCGGCGCCCGTAATGAATGCGGCCTCATCCGAGCACAGGAAGAGCACCAACGCTGCCACTTCTTCGGGCTTACCCATACGCCCAATCGGCTGATACTCGGAGAGCTTCTTGAACATTTCCGGCTCCTGGCCTGGATAATTCTTCTGGATAAAATTATCGACAAAGGGCGTGTGCACACGCGCCGGGCAAACGCAATTGCAACGAATACCCTTCTTCATGTAGTCGATGGCCAACGAATAGGTCATGGTGAGCACCGCGCCTTTCGTCATTGAATAAGCAAAGCGATCAGCCACACCCACCAGCGAGGCTATCGAAGCCACGTTGACGATACTTCCGCCGCCAGTGCTGAGCATGCGCGCCACCGCTTCCTTCGCGCACAGGAACACACCCTTCACGTTCACGTTGTAGAGCCGATCCATATCCGCCGCGGCGGTGCCCTCAATATTGCCCACATGGGCAATCCCGGCGTTATTAACCAGGATATCCAGGCGGCCAAACTTCGCATCCACCTCAAGGAAGGCCTTCGCGACACCCTCAGGGCTCGAGACATCGCAGCCAACACGGAGCAGCTGCTGGCCTTTTTCCTCGACCTTGGCGGCCGTTTCTGCGAGCGCGTCCACCGAAAGATCGAAACCGATTACTTTGGCGCCGCTGGCCGCCAACGTCACCGCGATCGCTTGCCCAATTCCTGAACCAGCGCCCGTTACGACCGCAACCTTGTTGTTCAAACTAAACATCGTTGTGTTCTCACTTTGCTCACGCGCTCACCTGGGCACCGGCTCGGGACCATCCGGTGCCAGGGCCCGCGGATAAAACACGCCGCCCAACAGGCGGTCAACGGTATCCGTTCGGGTGCCGCTGAAACCAGCGCCAGGCGCTCTCGATGATCTCAGAAATATCTGTGATCTGGGCACGGAAACCCAACTCGCGCTGGATCTTGCTGGGATCGGCGGTGAGTTCTGGGGGATCACCAGGCCGCCGTGCACACACCTCAATTTTGATGTCGCGCCCCACGACCTTCCGCGCCGCGTCGATGATCTCCCGAACGCTGTACCCGCGCCCAATGCCCAGATTGTAGATCAGCTCCTTGCCGGGGGCGAGCGCATTCATGGCCAAAATGTGCGCCGCGATCAGATCTTCTACGTGAATGTAGTCGCGTACGCAGGTGCCATCTGGCGTCGGATAGTCTTCGCCGAAGATCTGAAGCTTTTCCCGCTGACCGAGCGCAACTTGCAGGATCACCGGGATCAGGTGCGTCTCGGGGTTGTGATCCTCACCAAGAACCCCTCCCCGATCACAACCGGCGACGTTGAAATATCGGAGCGCCGCGAAACTGAACTCTGAGTTGGAAGCGAGGTAATCCTTGAGCACGCGCTCGCTCGCCAACTTAGACCAACCGTACGGGTTGATGGGAGCCTGGGGCATCGTCTCCACAATCGGCATGCGCTCCGGTTCGCCATACGTGGCACACGTCGAACTAAAGACGATGCGATTCACCCGCGCGGCTTGCATGGCCTGAAGCAGGCAGGTGGTGCCTCCTGTATTGTTCTCGTGGTAAACGAGCGGCTGGGTGACTGATTCACCCACGTAAGCCAACGCCGCAAAATGCATCACGCACTCGATCTGGTGCTCAATCAATGCTTCTTGCACGGCCTCGGTCTGCCTCAAATCCAGAGGAACGAAGGGCACTTCCAGGGAAAGCGCCGCCTGATGCCCTCGGCTCAGATTATCCAGCGCCACCACGTGATGGCCCTCACGCTGTAATACCTTCACGGCGTGTGACCCTATGTATCCAGCGGCGCCGGTGACTAAGACTTTCATCGTGCGTGAGCCATAGTAGACCGCACTTCTGCCCGCAACGTCTTCCGCCGGGTCTTTTACTAGGAAGACCTGGAAATTTGTGCTTCTGTCCGGAGCTGAATGGCGCCGGACTTGGCCGACTAATGAGTGGAGACAGCGGTGGCAAACGTAAGACTTGAGAAGATCGGCAAAGTCTACCCCGGCAATATTCGAGCTGTTGGCGATGTGAATTTGGAGATCGCCGACGGCGAGTTTGTGGTCTTCGTCGGTCCGAGCGGCTGCGGCAAGTCCACCACGCTTAGGATGATAGCTGGCCTCGAGGACATCACGGAAGGCACCATCAGCATTGGGTCGCGGGTGGTCAATGATCTGGCGCCCAAGGATCGTGACATCGCCATGGTGTTCCAAAACTACGCGCTCTACCCCCACATGAGCGTGTTTGAGAATATGGCTTTTGGCCTAAAGCTCAGAAAATTCAAGCGCGAAGAAATTCGAACGCGCGTTGCACACGCAGCAAAACTCTTGGCCATCGAAGAGTTACTCGAACGCAAGCCCAAGGCGCTCTCCGGTGGTCAGCGGCAGCGCGTGGCTCTCGGTCGTGCTATCGTACGCGAACCGGCAGCTTTCCTGTTCGATGAACCTCTCAGCAATCTGGATGCTAAGCTGCGAGTGGAAACCCGCGCAGAGCTCAAGCGGCTCCATCAACGCCTGAAAACCACGACTATTTACGTGACGCACGACCAAGAAGAGGCGATGACACTCGGTGATCGCATCGTCATCATGAGCCAAGGAAAGGTGCAGCAAGTGGACGCACCTCTCGCCATCTACGAACGTCCTCAGAATCGCTTCGTTGCTGGCTTCCTGGGAACGCCGCCGATGAACTTCGTCGAAGGCCAATTGCTCAGCGTCGGAGAGCAAGTCATCTTCAAGGGCTCAGGCTTGGAGCTTCCCTTGCCGGAACCCTTAGCGGGGCGTCTCAAGTCCGCGCTCAATCAAGCGGTCGTGCTCGGCGTTCGGC
>CAZSUA010000222.1:0-9635 GCA_964609655.1 uncultured Polyangiaceae bacterium
CCCATGTCCCGGCCGGATTCGCCCGAGCCGCGCACTTCAAGTTCGAACGAGAGCTTGGCCCAGGTGCCCCGGCCCGTCGTGGACGACATGGCAACTCCCGAGATCCATCGGCAGCGTCAGTTCCTCGCGGAGCTGGTGCAGGAGGTGCTCGCTCTCGTGCCGCAAAGCGAGCTGGAGGGGGAGTTGACCGCCACGCTCCGAGTTCGAGTTTCGCAGGCGATCAAGGGACGGTTGCATGCCTTGAACGAAAGTGATTCGGGCCAGCCTTCGGGTTTGCCTACTGACCAAGCAGAAAGCCTGATCACAGACGAGCTTTTGGAACTCGGACCGATCGGTCCGCTGCTTTCCGATCCGCTCGTGACGGCAATCACAGTCAGCCGGTTCGATCGCATTCATGTTGAGCGCGACCGGCGCTATGCGCCGCTTCCGCTACCCTTCACTTCAGAAGCCTCGCTGTTGCGGGTAGTACGGCGGCTGTGTCTCAAAGCTGGGCAACCGCTGACTCCCGGGCAGCCCGTAATAAGCCGCCAACTACCCGACGGCACTTCCGTTTCAATCTTGCTCGGCGAGGTTTCACCTGAGGGTGCGGTGGTGCTTTTGAAGCGACGGCGGGCTTCGCTCAGGTCTGTCGAGGAGCTCGTCCGGCACGGCGTCATTTCTCGATCCATCGCGTTGTTTCTCCACCAATGCCTGCAAGGCAGAGCCAACATCTTGGTGGTAGGGGCTGACGACGAGGGGATAGCGTCTTTGGTGAACGGTCTGTGTTCGATCTGCGATGACCCTTCATTGTACGTGGTTGGGGACGGAGAAACGTTTGGATTGCCGCGTGAGCGTACGACCTGTTTCGCGACGGCAGAGCTTGGCTCCGATGGTTCGACGTTGTTTCGTGCACTGCGTCGCGGGGGTGCAGGCCGCTTGATCGTTGATCTCTCGGATACCGATACGGCACTCGCGCTTTTGTCGGCCGCAGTTGAAGGAGTGGATGGCATCGTGGGCGTGGTGCGGGCACCCAGCCTGCGGCGCGCACTCTCCCGACTGCCGGCCGTGCTGGTTTCGAAAAATCCTGGTCTGAGCGCCGGTGCCGCTCGCGAATGGGTGCGAACGAGCTTCGATATTGGAGTCGAAGTGTGTCGGCTTGCGGATGGTCGCTATCGCGTGCTCAGGGTTGCGGAGCTTTCGGGAACCACGGCCGAAGAAATCTGGCTACAAGATATCTTCACTTTTTCTGTGGAACGCACAGCTGCTGAAGGTGCGGTTGAAGGCAGCTTCAATGCCTCCGGCACCGTACCCAAGATCGCGGCGGAACTCGCAAGCCGCGGAGTCGAGATCGACCAAGCTGCTTTCAGTCGGCCGCCTTCGCGCTAACGGCCCGATAGCTTAACTCGTCGTGGCGTCCTCGGAGCGCGCCTTGGCCAGCTTGCGCCCCATTTTTCGGCGTTGAAAGGCATTCAGCTTATCGATCATCAGGATGCCGTTCAAATGGTCGTTTTCATGTTGCAAGGCAACCGCCATGAGGCCATCCGCTTCGAATTCAAACGCCGTCCCCTGGAGATCAAGCGCGCGCACCTTGATACGTTCCGCTCGTTTGATGTCTTCGGTGGCACCCGGAAAAGAAAGGCAGCCCTCTTTGTAAACCTGCACCCCATCGGCGTCAAAAAGCTCTGGATTGATGAACACCTTGAGATCGCTGGGTTCATCTTCTCCCGCAATATCGATGATGAAGATGCGCTGACTAATACCGACCTGAGTTGCTGCGAGCCCCACGCCAGGCGCATCGTACATCGTCTCGGCCATACTCTCGACGAGCGAGCGGATCTCCTCGGTGACCTCGCCGACGGGCCTAGCTACCTCGCGCAATCGCGGATCTGGGTATTCAAGGATCTCTAAAATAGCCATGACCCTACGAAACCTAACATCGAGAGTCTTGGCTCGCAACGCACTGATTTTCCTCGAAATCGTAGCCAGGCGCCGTCCGAACGCGTGGTTCGGTGCTACTTCACGCCTTCCGCGGATAGACGAGCGGCCCGCTCACGTACGCGTCATTTCCGCAAAGCTGCCAATTTGCTGGCTCGATTCGGGGCGCATCCGAGGGGCTCTCCGGGCCAGCCCAATCCACCGCGCCCGGCCTGCCGCGGGGCCCGAGCAGCACCGGTGCGATGAACAAGTGCAACTCGTCGGCTAAGCCACCAGCAATCAAGCTACCCGCGAGCTCGGCTCCGCCCTCGCAAAGCACGCTCACCACTTCCCGCGCAGCCAGCTCTTTCAGCACAGCACGCATGTCACAACGCCCTTCGGCAGTGGCCGCCACGTAGATCACGTTGACGCCCTTAGCCTGGAGCGCGTCGGCAACCGCTCTTCCGCCATTGGCAGTCGTAAAGACGCACGTGGGTGTGTCTGAAGCCGTATCAACGAGGTGCGACTTCAACGGCAGGCGGAGGTTGCTGTCGATGATCACGCGAATCGGATTTCTGCCGGAAACATCGCGAACGGTCAGCTGAGGATCGTCGGCGAGCACCGTATTGATCCCGATGACGACGCCATCGTGAAACGCGCGCAAGGCGTGGACACGAGCGCGCGATTCGGCACAAGTGATCCACTTGGAGTCCCCAGTGCGTGTGGCGGTGCGACCGTCGAGCGAGATGGCGAGCTTCAGTGCGACAAACGTTGAGCCTTTGGTGATGTATTTGGCCCAAGGTAAAATGAGCTGTTTGGTTTCGACTTCGCAGACTCCCGCCTTAACCTCCACGCCCTGAGCCCGCAGCCGCTCGAGGCCGCCGCCTTCAACGTGTGGATTGGGATCCAAACACCCCACGACGACGCGTTTGAGCCCGGCAGCGAGCAGCGCGTGCACGCACCGTGGTGTTTTGCCCTCGTGATTGCACGGCTCCAGCGTCACGTACATCGTGCCACCTTGCGCACGTGTGCCCGCTTGCTGAAGGGCTGCAATCTCTGCATGTTCTTGCCCTGCGTTTTGGTGGAACCCTTCTCCCACCACCTCAGTGCCCTGGCAAATGACTGCACCGACGTGCGGATTGGGCGAAGGATCGCCACGCTTACCGAGGGCGATGGCTCGCGCCATCATCGTTTCATCGATCTCGGCCATCATCACTTGCTCCTCGGCACTTGCTCGGCGTGAACCAATTTGCCCATTTCGTCCATGAATTCGTCGATATCGCGAAACGAACGGTACACACTGGCGAAGCGCACGTAGGCCACGCCATCCAGCGTCTTCAAACGCGCCATCACCCGTTCGCCGATCACGTCGGAGGAAACTTCTTTGTCTCCCAGAGTTGAAAGCTCGTGCTCGATGGCCTCGGCTTGCTCTTCGAGAGTGTCTGCAGAAACCGGGCGTTTATTGCAAGCGATGCGCAAGCTGCGCACGAGCTTACCGTGGTCGAAAGGTTCGCGCTGACCGTCTTTTTTGACGACTGTAGGCAGATTGTGCTCAACGCGTTCATAGGTAGTGAAGCGGCGCTTGCAGCCCTCGCACTCGCGCCTGCGCCAGGTGACGGTACTCCCCGCAACCAATCGTGAATCCACGACACGGCAGTCTATATCTCGGCAAAATGGGCACTGCATGAAGAGGCCCGCTTCGAACTAGCCTTCGTAACTTGAGAAGATGAGGGTGGCATTCGTACCACCAAAACCGAAGGAATTGCTCATAGCATGGCGAATCCTGCGCTCCCGTGCCTTGTTGGCAACGAAGTCCAACGGACACTCGGGATCCTGATTCTCCAGGTTGATGGTTGGTGCAATCAGACCTGTTTCCATCGATTTCAAGCAGACTGCTGCTTCCAGCGCGCCTGCCGCGCCGAGCAGGTGTCCAGTCATCGACTTCGTGGAGCTCACCCAAAGTTTCTTTTCGAGTGCGTGGCCGCCAAAGACATTGATCACGGCTTTAGCTTCTTCGCGATCTCCAGCTGGTGTAGAGGTCCCGTGCGCATTGATGTAGTCGAGGTCAGTCTTGTTGAGCTTGGCATCCTTCAAGGCGAATTCCATCGCCCGCACTGCTCCGCGCCCTTCAGGCGCCGGCTTGGTAATATGATAGGCGTCGCTCGTGGCGCCGAAGCCGGTCACTTCACCGTAGATGCGTGCACCGCGGCGCTTTGCGCGCGTGAGTGATTCCAAGATCAGTGTGCCCGCGCCCTCTCCGCACACAAAGCCATCGCGATCTCGATCCCAAGGGCGGCTTGCACGCTCGGGTTCGTCGTTGCGGCGGCTCAGTGCGAACATCGCTGAAAACCCAGCAATGCCGATGGGCGAAATGGTTGCCTCGGCGCCGCCAGCAACCATGACATCGGCTCGTCCTTCACGGATCCAACGCATCGCTTCACCAATCGCGTGGGCGCTCGATGAGCAAGCACTCACATGGCAGAAGCTTGGCCCCTGAAACCCGTGTTCAATGGATACTTGCCCGGCCGCGAGATTGGCGATCAGACTCGGAATAAAGTACGGGCTAACTTTGGTCGGCCCTTTTGTGTTCAGGACGTCCTTGATGGCTTCCAAGCGCTCAATTCCACCGAGCCCGACGCCAATAAAGACGCCAACATTCTCCCGCTCTTCGTCGGTGAGCCCTAAATTAGCATCGCTGAGCGCGAGTTTGGTGGCAGCCAGGGCGAACGGGATGAAACGCCCGCATTCTTTGAGTTTCTTCTTCTCGACGAAATCCTCAGCGTTGAAGTTCTTCACTTCGGCTGCGATTCGAGAAGGATAATCAGGGGTCATCTCGAACTGCGTGATGGGCCCAACTCCGCTTTTCCCAGCGATCAAAGCAGCGAAACTCTCGTTGGTTCCGATACCAACCGGAGTCACCAGGCCCAAACCTGTTACGACAACGCGCTCCATCCTTGCTCCTTGGACTTCCATCAATGACGCGTCGGTCTACCCCAGCTCGCGGCTGGGCGGCTGGGCGGCTGGGCGGCTGGGATAGACAAGCGCCTCAAGTCAACGGCTACTGCCGCGCCTTCTGAATGTAAGTGACAGCATCCTGAACGGTTCGGATCTTTTCCGTGTCTTCGTCGGGGATGTCGATTTCGAAGGCTTCTTCGAAGGCTAGAACCAACTCGACGAGGCCTAGCGAGTCTGCGCCCAGGTCATCGATGAAGGTGGATTCGGGCTTGATGTCTTTCTCGTCTACGTCGAGCTGTTCTTTGATGATTTGCTTGACCTTGGCGATGATTTCTTCTGCCATGGGGCCTCCGAAGGGTCAGAAATTGGGGAGCTGCGCTCGTTAAGTTGGGAAAATTTCCCAGAGTTACATGTACATCCCACCGTTCACGCGCAATGCATGTCCGGTGATATAGCCTGCTTCATCCGAAGCAAGATACACAATAGCGGCGGCAATTTCCGCGGGTGCGGCCACTCGGCCAAGCGGAACTGCGCTCAGCATGGCCTTCTGCTGCTCTTCCGAAAGATTCGCGGTCATGTCCGTGGCAACAAAGCCCGGGGTCACGGCATTCACCGTGATTCCGCGGGAAGCATACTCACGCGCGAGCGTCTTGGCGACACCGAGCAGGCCTGCCTTGGAAGCTGCGTAGGCAACTTGCCCCGCGTTTCCCATCTCGCCGACGACGCTCGAGAGCAAGATAATCCGGCCCCAGCGATGCTTCATCATGGCCTTGATGGCCGCCCTGGCACACACGATCGAACCCTTGAGGTTCACCGTGAGCGTACTGTCCAGATCTTCCTCTTTGAGGCGCAACAGCAGGCCGTCGATCGCGATACCTGCGCTCGCGACCAGAATATCCAGACGGCCGAGGCGCTTGGCAGTTTCCGCGATGGCGTTCTCAGCGGCCGCAGCATCGCGCACGTTCAGATGCAGACTTTCCGCGGTGCCGCCCTGCGCCAAGATTTCCGCAACAACTTCACTCGCTGCCGCTTCCTGCGTGGCGTAGCCCACGACCACCCGTGCACCTTGCCGAGCGAGGGCCAGTGCCGCAGCTCGCCCGATCCCGCGCGAGCCACCGGTAACAATTGCGACTTTCCCTGACAGATCAAACATGACGGCTTTTGAGGATGATTCGCATGGTCGGGCGAAGGCGGCGCTGTTTACCATGGTCGGCGCGTGTGGCTAGGGGGAAAGCGAGGAGTTTGAAGAATCCAGTCTGTGTGCGCTTCCGCAATGACGCAACTTGCGCAACGCGGCACAGGTGCTGATTACCCAATGAATCCAGTCGCTTCGAGAAAATGACCGGGCTCGCTCAGGCCCAGCACGCGCAGCTCTTTATCAATACGTTTGACGAGGCCCGCCAAGACTTTTCCGGGACCTACCTCAAAGGCAACCGTCACTCCGAGTTGGCGTGCTCGTGCGATCGACTGTTGCCAAAGAACCGGTGAGCAAACTTGATTGACGAGCAGCTCGCCCACCCGCTCCGCTTGGGTGTTGGGTTCAGCGTCGTAGTTTGCGATGACGGGGAACTTGGGCTGAGCCACCTGAATCTGGCTCAGTGCGTCTGCCACCGCCTGCGCGGCTGGCCGCATGAGCGAACAATGGAACGGCGCGCTCACCGGCAGTGCAATGGCCTTGAGCTTTCGATCGGGGGCAAGCTTCGAGGCTCGCCCTACCGCTTTCACGCCGCCAGCAATCACCACCTGGCCGGGGGAATTAAAGTTCGCACAGGCAAGGATTTCGCCGTCTGCCGCATCACGGCACAGCTCCTCCACCTGGGCAATGTCTCCGCCGATGATGGCTGCCATGGCGCCCTCACCCGCAGGAACCGCATCTTGCATGGCGCGCCCCCGGAGCTCCACCAGGCGCACGGCCTGCTCGAGACTCAGAGCTCCGGCAGCGACCAATGCGCTGTATTCTCCGAGCGAATGGCCAAGCACACACTCCGGCTCCGGGAGTTCAGGCAGCGCCTCACGGAGCGCCTCCAGCGTGGCGATACTCGTAGCAACCAGCGCAGGCTGCGTGTTGGCAGTGAGTGTGAGCTCCGAAATGGGGCCTTCAAAGCACAGCTTGGAGATCGGCCGCCCGAGCGCAGCATCAGCGCGTTCGAAAACTTCTCGGGCACGTTTCGAGCTATCAAAAAGGGCTTTGCCCATTCCGACGGATTGACTGCCTTGGCCCGGAAAAAGCCACGCAACTTTGGGGTTCAAGTGCGTTGCTTACTTGGCCTGCTCAGTCGCACCCTTGGTGACGACACTTCGGCCATTGTAGAAACCACAGCTCGAACACACGCGATGCGAAATCATCGGTGCCGAACAATTGGGACACGGCATCACGTTTGGAGCCGTGACCTTGTCGTGATTGGCGCGACGCATTGCGCCTTTACTGCTGCTTTTCCTGCGCTTGGGAACTGCCACGGGCTCACTCCTTCTTTAAACCTAACCGCTCCCGAATTGCTGCGAGCGGCATCAAGCGTGGATCGATGGGGCGTTCTTGCTCCTGATCGGCTTGTGGGGGCGCAGCGATAGCGGGGGCCTTCCCCGAACGCAAGTCTTCTCGGAGGGGAACCATGGGTAAATCGAGCAGGATGAACTCGCGCAGAAAGGGGTCTAACACCACGCTTTCTCCGGAAAATGTGTCTGAGCCGGCCTCCTCGGCAACGAGCTCAGGGGTCTCCTCCCAGCCGCCCTTTTTCTTCGGCGGCTCCACTTTCCGTTTCGACCTGGACGATTTGGCAGGCCGAGGCTCCGGGGTATCGCGCCGCTCCAGTGAGAGGAAAACGTCTGACGCAACGCGGTAGATCGCAGGGTCGAGGGTTTCAGCGCAGGGCATCTGGATTTCCACGTGAAGCGAGCCGCGCACCAGGACTCCACCGCCCGTCTCGGTGAGTTCCAGTGTGGCCTCGCCGGGGGCGCCTGTGGGCTCAGCCTCCGTGTCTCGCAGACAATCTTTGAGCCAAGCATCAGGGATGGGCCAGGTCACGAGCTTCGGTCCGCGCTCAAGATCGGCTAGCTGCACTTCAAATAGGGGACGTTCGGCCACGGCCGGAGGCTAGCGCTCTGCCTGAGCAACTGCAAACCAAACCTGGGTTTCGGTTTCCATGGGCGCATTGCCCACCCGCGGGCACTCTTCTACCTTGAGCCACGGATGGCAGGCACCGCCAAGGCACGAGCGGCTTACGCGGTGGGCATTTACTGTGCGACCACGCTGGCGTTCTTGCTGTGCGCCGCACCTGAGACGCTTCGGGTTCACACCGCCTACAATCACTTCGCATTGTTGGCTGAGGCATGGCTGAAGGGGAGCCTCGCGCTCCCGGGGCCACCTCCTGGCTACACGGGCAGCAACGATTTCGCGGCATTCCAGGGTCAATGGTTCGTTATCTTTCCGCCGTTGCCGGCTGTTATGCTATTGCCGTTTGTGGCACTGGCAGGGAGTGCGGAGCGCGTCCGAGACGGCGAAGTTTTTCTGTGGTTGGCTGGATTTGGCCCGCTGATTCTCTTCTATGTACTTGAAAAACTGACCCGGCTTGGATTCAGTCAGCGCAACCGTTCGTCCAATGCGATTCTGGCGTTGCTCTTCGGTTTAGGCAGCGTTTACTTCTTCACAGCTGTTCAAGGCAGCGTTTGGTTTGCGGCCCACGTGGTCGCGGTGGTGCTCGGGGCCAGTTACTTCTGGTTGGCACTCGGAGCCGAACGCCCATTCCTCGCTGGCTTGATGTTGGGGTTGGGATTTCTCAGTCGCACCCCTCTGCTGTTCGCCACGCCGCTGTTTGTTTTTGAGGCGTACCGCGTGTGCCAGGGGCCCACGGAAGTTCGTATTTGGCGGGAATTTAGCAAGAAACTGGCCTGGTTCTCGCTGCCGGTGGGGCTCAGTCTGTTGGTCTGTTGCTGGCACAACTGGGCACGCTTCGATGAGCCTTTCAACTTTGGGTACGAGTACCTGCAGATCATCTGGCAGTCACGCATCCAGCGCTTCGGGCTTTTTAGTTATCACTATTTGCCCAAGAATCTGGGCGTCCTGCTCACCAGTTTACCGTATTGGACTGGCCTCAAGCCTGAAACATTGTTTCAGATTAACGGCCACGGGTTGGCGCTTTGGGTCACCACCCCATTCTATTTGACGTTGCTCTGGAATCGCAGGCGGACCGCTTTGGACCTCGGGCTTTGGGTCACCGTGCTGTTGGTGGCGCTACCGAGCCTTTGTTACCAAAATACGGGTTGGCTTCAGTTTGGATACCGATTCTCCAACGACTATGCGGTGTTCCTGTTCGGACTCCTAGCGCTGTCTGATCTGCGTTTTGGGCGCAGGTTTTGGCTGGTCTCGGCCTGTGCTTTCGCTCTCAATGCTTTTGGCGCGTTGAGCTTCGGCCGGCCCAAGTTCGCGAGGTATTACGACATCGATCCGACGCAGGTCCGGATCTATCAGGCTGACTGAGGGTGATGAATCGCAGGTGCCTCAACAGGCCCCGCGTGGCTCACTTGCGGTGGATCGTTACCTTGTTGATCTTGGGGGGCGTCACTGGGCGTTCGCCATTCACCGGAGCGCTTGCGAGTGCTTCGATTGCCGAATCTGGCCCGCAGCTGCCAAAGATCGTGTAGCCGCTGTCGAGATGGCGGGCCGCTGCATCTAAGATGAAGAACTGCGCACCGTTGGTATTCTTTCCACGATTCGCCATACAGAGTAGGCCGCGCCGATCGTGCGCTGCGCCAGGCCAAACTTCATCCGGAATCACGTAGCCCGGCTCGCC
>CAZSUA010000223.1:0-9575 GCA_964609655.1 uncultured Polyangiaceae bacterium
CTCGGCCTTGCTCGGTGTGATCGTGTTGAGGATCGAGCCGAGCACCAGGTACGCGATGGGAAACCAGACGGCGGTGCGTGCGACGTTGTGCAGCTCGTGGAACGCGAGCTGCGCGCGCGCGAGCACGATCAACGCAAAGGCGCCAAGCAACGCCGCCGAGATCGCAGCGACGGGACGCACGCGCGGCGGGAGCGCGCCCGTGTACTTGCCGCCGAGCGTCAGGTGGCCCCATGGCGCTCCGAACAACAGCGCCACCTGAAACGCGATCGCAACGACCGACAATACGGCGAAGATCCCAGCAGCGATTGTGGGCGAAAACGACATTCCGCCCAGTTTAGCGGACGCGCGGCACGATCCGCAAATGTGCAGAGTGCACCCAAATCAAGGCAGGACAGCTCGTGTGCCTCCTCCAGGCTGCGTGGGGGTGATGGCTGATTTCCTCTGTGGTATGGAGGCAGAAGCTCTCCACCCTGGAAAATGCCTCACAATCTCGACCTCATCTACACGCTGACCGGCGGTCTGCTTGCGGCGCTGATCTTTGGGTTCATCACGCAGCGGCTCAAGTTATCGCCGATTGTCGGCTACATGCTCGGCGGCGTGGCGATTGGTCCGTTTACGCCCGGCTTTGTCGCCCAGGCGCAGATCGCCGAGCAGCTCGCGGAACTCGGCGTCATCCTCCTGATGTTCGGCGTCGGTCTACACTTTCACGTCAAGGAATTGCTCGCAGTGCGGCGCGTCGCGCTTCCGGGTGCAGTCGTTCAGATCGCCGTGGCGACCGGCCTGGGCGTGCTGATTACGCGCTCCGCTGGCTGGACGCTGACGGCGGGGGTTGTCTTTGGGCTGGCCGTCGCTGTCGCGAGCACGGTCGTGCTGCTGCGCGTGCTCGCCGATCATGACGCGTTGCACACGCCCTCTGGACATGTGGCGGTAGGTTGGCTCTTGGTCGAGGACATCTTCATTGTGCTCGTGCTTGTCATGCTGCCGATTCTGGTGGCCGACAAAACCGAAGGCGATTCGCTCGGTATCTTGGCGTCCCTTGGACTTGCGCTGCTGAAGATTGCGGCGCTCGTGGTCTTCACCATGGTCGTCGCCAAGCGGGCCATTCCGCAGCTGCTGGCGTACGTCGCCAAGACCCGTTCGCGCGAGCTGTTCACGTTGACGGTGCTCGCCCTAGCGCTCGGACTCGCCGTCGGCTCGGCGACGCTGTTCGGTGCTTCGATGGCGCTCGGTGCGTTCTTGGCAGGCATGGTCGTCGGGCAATCGGAGTTCAGCACGCGCGCCGCGTCGGAAGCTTTGCCGATGCGCGACGCGTTCTCTGTTTTGTTCTTCGTCGCAATGGGGATGCTCTTTGACCCCAGTCAATTCTTGCCTCAGGCCCCACTGATCGCCGCGACGCTCGCGTTGATCCTGATCGGCAAGCCATTGGCGGCGCTCGCGGTGGTGCTAGTACTTCGCTACCCGCCAAAGACTGCCGTTTCGGTGGCAATAGCCCTCGCACAGATCGGCGAGTTTTCGTTCATCGTGGCGGCCCTTGGACGTCAGTTGGACGTCTTGCCTTTGGAAGCGATGCAGGTCATGGTCGCAGCTTCGCTGATCTCTATTACTCTGAACCCATTGCTCTACAAGCTCACGGAACCCACGGCGCGCTGGCTGTCGCGTTACGTCGGCCGGAATAACGTCGACGAAGCACAGCCCGCTTCGGAGGCCGAAGACAGCTCGCATCGCGCGGTCGTGGTCGGCTATGGCCCCGTAGGCAAGCTCGTCGTCACCTTGCTCGTAGAGAATGGCCTCAAGCCCACGGTGGTGGAGCTCAACCACGAAACCGCCGCACGTCTGCGAAGCGAAGGGATTTCCGTCGTTTATGGCGACGCTTCACAGTCCGAGATCCTCGAGCGAGCGGGTGTCCGCAGCAGTGGTAGCCTAGTGTTCACAGCACTCGGCTCGCCGGATGCCGTGATTCGCACCGCGAAAGATCTCAACCCGCAGATTCGCATCCTGACGCGCACCACGTACCTGGCTGAGGCGCGCGCGTTGCGCGAGGCCGGCGCACATGTGGTGGTTGCAGCCGAAGCGGAGGTCGCGCTCGGCATGACAGTGCGCGTGCTTGAAGAGCTCGGAGCCACCGCGGACCAGCTGGATCGGGCTCGGGATCGCGTCCGCCAAGAGCTCGTAGAGTCGGGGGCCTCGTGACGATCCTTCCCTGGCTCGTCATCGTTCTGCTGGTCACCGTCAATGCCCTCTACGTTGCCGCCGAGTTTGCGGCGGTGGCCGTTCAGAGAAGCCAGCTGGCGCCGCTGGCGCGGGCTGGGAATCGTCGCGCCGTCGGACTGCTGACCGTACTTGAGGACGGCGCGCAGCTCGACCGTTACATCGCGGCTTGCCAGATCGGGATCACGCTTTCGAGCTTGGTCGCGGGGGCGTACGGACAGGCCACCATTGCCCTGGAGCTAAGCCCGTTGCTTGAGCGCGCGTTCGGGCTCGCCGCCCCTTCGGCTGAATCCACCGCCTTCGTCGTGGTTCTGCTGGTCCTGACGGCGCTTCAAGTCGTGCTCGGAGAGCTCGTTCCCAAGTCGCTCGCCCTGCAGTTCCCAGAGCGTACGGCGCTCTTGACCTATCCTCCGACACGCTGGTCCGTGTCGCTCTATCGCGGGTTCATCTGGCTGCTCAACGGCAGCGGGTTCCTGCTGCTAAAACCGTTTGGGGTCAGGCCTGGCGGACACCAGCACGTGCACTCGCCCGAGGAGATCGAGTTCCTGCTGGCGGAATCGCATCGCGGAGGCACATTGAGTCCTGGCGCACACCGGCGGCTCCGCCGAGGGTTACAGCTGTCCTCGCGCACAGTTTTGCAGATGATGACGCCGCGTCGCGAGATCTACGCCATCGAGGCGTCGACACCTCCCGCGGAAATTCTTCAACGAATCCTTGTGAGCCCCTTTGGCCGTTTGCCGGTGTATCGAGAATCGCTCGACCACATTCTCGGCGCGGTCAGCACGAAGGACGTCGTAGGGCTGTTCGCATCAGGCGGCGAAGTGCCACCGCTCGCGAAGCTGCTCCGGCCGATCCCGTTCGTCCCCGGGAGCCTGCCCGCCCATCGCTTCGTTCGCTTCCTCCAAGAACACCATAGCTCGAAGGCCATCGTGGTGGACGAGTTCGGGGGCGTGCAGGGCATCATCAGCATCGAGGACCTGCTCGGAGATCTCTTTGGAGAGCTAGGGGACGAGCTCAAGCAACCAGAACCCGGTGCCGAACCGCTCCCCGATGGGAGCATACGTCTACCAGGATCCATGGGGCTCCTGGAAGCTGAGCCGTGGCTCTCTAAGCGATGGGAGGGCACGGCTTCCACGGTCGGGGGGCACATCGTTGCCCACCTGCGACGGTTGCCCAAGGAAGGGGAGCGCTTGGAGGTCGACGGCGTTCAGGTGACAGTGGGCGAGATGAGCCCAACGGGCGTGCGCTGGATTGTCGTAGCACCGAAACCCAGCGACGAGGCCGGCAACCTGACGGAAAGCGAGCAGGTGAGCTGACATGCTGGCCGCCTTCGTCATCTTCGCGCTGGTCCTCCTCAATGGCCTCTTCGTTGCCGCAGAGTTCGCGATCATCGGTGTCCCTCGCGCGGCTATCGAGCGTCGTGCTTCACGCGGGAGCCGGCTGGCGAAGCTTGTGCTCAAGATGCTGCGGGATCCAAGGAAGCAAGACGGTTATATCGCCACGGCACAGCTCGGAATTACATTCTCCAGCCTGGGCCTCGGCATGTACGGAGAGCATCACCTCGCCGAGGCGCTCGTCGCGCCGCTCGCTCAGCTCGGTATCGAGTCGTTGCTGTCCGTACATTTGGCGGCAAGTGTTCTCGCGGTCGCCGCGCTCACCTACCTGCACATCGTGCTTGGGGAAATGGTCCCGAAGACGCTCGCGCTGCAACATGCCGAGGCCACCGCATTGTGGGTCAGCACCCCGATGCGCTGGGTAAAAATCGCCCTGTGGCCGCTCGTGGTGGGCCTCAACACGCTTGGTGTTGGCGTCTTGCGTCTCGCCGGCATTCGGCGGGATTTGGCAGTCAAGCCTCCGAGCGCCGAGACACTCCGCTTCGTCGTGCACGAGAGCGTCGCCAGCGGGGAGATCGAGGCCGAGGCAGGTCAGGTGCTCGGAGAGCTGTTCGCGTTTGGTGAGCTTACGGCGGGAGAGGTCATGACGCCGAGAGTCCGAGTCGTTGGGATGCGCCGAGGCGCCTCGGTTGATGAGATCCGTGGGGCGGTGCGAAGCGCCCGCCATGCACGCTATCCGGTCTACGAGGGGACGCTGGATCAGATCATTGGCATCGTGCTCATCCGCGATCTGCTGGGGCATTTGACTGAGGGGCACGCGCTCTCGGATGACGTCGTTCGCGCCGTGCCCTTCGCACCCGAGACCGCGAAGCTGGATGCGGTGCTCACTCGGATGCGGCGAGACAAGACACAGCTCTTGGTCGTCATGGACGAGCACGGAGGAACCGCGGGCATTGTGACCGTAGAGGATCTCTTCGAGCAGGTCGTCGGCGAGATCTCCGAGGAGCCCGCTTCACCCCAGCCGGCCTATGAAGCCGAGGGCGAGCTCCGGGCGCTGGGCATGGCTCGACTCGGCCAGGTCGGCGACCAGCTCGGCCTCGAGCTCGCGCATCCTGACGTGGATACTGTCAGCGGGCTCGTATTAACGCTGCTCGATCGCCCGCCTGAGGTCGGCGACCTCGTGCACTGGCGGGGAGTGGAGTTTCGCGTGCGTGCCGTCCGGGGCCGCGGGGTACAGGAGTGCGTGCTCGTGGTGATGCCCGGTGTCGTCAGAGCGCGGACGAACCCGAGTTCTCCTCCGTCCGGTTAGCAGCATCTCCGCGTTCTCAGTCGGGCTGTTCCTTTCACTCCCGTCTAACGCCGGATCGCGGTCGAGCTGAGCGCTCCAGAATATGTTCGAGCATCGGTGAACCAACTACGTATCGATGCGGCTGCCACTTTTTGAGAATCGGTTCTTGCTTCAGAACCCTCTCTACTATCAGCCGCGCTTCGACGAATTCAGCGACTTCCGGCTGCTTGAAGAACTCGAGGCGCTCGCGAAGGTCACGGAGGTGTTTGCCTTCGGCGCGACGCTAGGCGTCCCGATTCGCGATTCGGGCGTGAGGTGGCCGCATGCCGGCTCGCAGCACCTGTGAGGTCACGACAAACGCGCAGCGCCCACGCTCTGCAAAATATTGCGGAGCTCGTTAAGCGCGACGGGCTTCACGAGGTGATGATCGAAACCTGCCTCTTGCGTCCGCAGGCGGTCCTCTTGTCCGCCCCAGCCGGTCAACGCGACCATCACCGGCCTAAAACTGATCAAAAGCCTCCTGACACGCCGGCAGACTTCCACGCCATCCATGCCGGGAAGTCCTATGTCGCACAGGACAACGTCCGGTCGAGTCTGTTGCACGAGCTCGATACCGTCGGGCCCACTCCGCGCGACGCCGACTTTGTGGCCCTGGGCCTCGAGCCACGAAGCGAGGGTGTCCGCAACGTCCTCGTTGTCCTCGATGACGAGGATGTCGAGGGGCGCCGTCACGTCCGAGCGACACACGGTACGGTCGGGATCGTGCGAGACCTTCTCTTGCGGTTCGTCCGCCCCGGGCAACGACAGCGTGAACGTACTCCCGCGATCCGCGCCGGAGCTCGACGCGGTAAGAGCACCGCCGTGCATCTCCGCGAGCCGTCGCGCGAACGCCAAGCCGATTCCCAAGCCGGTATCCGAGCCGGGTACCGAGCGATCGATTCGGGAGAACATATCGAAGACGTGGACGATCAGGTCGGGAGGGATGCCCATTCCGGAATCAATGATCCGAACGATCGCATTGCCGCTCTCATGCGCCAGCTCCACCCGGATCTCGCCGCCCGCTGGCGTGTACTTCGCCGCATTGTGGAGAAGGTTTCCGAGGATCTGGGAGACGCGCGTCGGGTCCACGAAGCCGAATATGGATCGACCTGCGTCGACCGAGACGTGCTGGCGGCGTTGGTCGAAGAAGGGGCGGCAGGTCTCGATCGAGGCATCAATGATCGCTGCGATGTCTGCACGCTCCTTCTTCAGCTCGAGTACACCGCGACTGATCCTGGACACGTCGAGGAGGTCGTCGATGAGACGGACCATGTGATCCAGCTGCCGGTTCATCGCGCCGAGCGCGCGGTCAATGACGGGCGATGCGAACTGCATGTGGAGAAGGAGGTCGAGCCCCGTACGCAAGGGGACGAGCGGGTTGCGGAGCTCGTGCCCCAAGGTGGCGAGAAACTCATCCTTTCGGCGACCGGCGATCTGGAGCGCATGCTCGGATTCTTCGAGCTTCGCCGTTCGCTCTTGCACGCGCTCTTCCAGTTTTTCATTCAGGTCGACGAGCGCCCGTGTCTTTCTGAACAGATCCGCGAAGACCGCGATCTTGTGGCGCAAAATCTGAGGGTTGACCGGCTTGGTCAGGTAGTCGACCGCGCCCGCGCCATAGCCCGCGATCACGTCCTGGTCGTCGAGCATGTGAGCCGTGAGGAACACGATTGGTATCTGCCGAAACTTCTTGCTGCCCTTGATGAGCTGCGCGAGCTCGAAGCCGCTCACGCCGGGCATCTTGATGTCGAGGACAATGGCCGCGACGTCGTGGTGGAGGAGTAGGCGCAACGCCTGGTCCGCGTCCTCGGCGCGAAGAAGCCGGTAGCCTGGTTCAGCGAGGATCGCCTCGAGCGCGTCGAGATTCCTCGCCTCGTCGTCGACGAGCAGAATGTCGATCGGCTCCTGCATTTAGCGATACAACCATATTCGGAGTAGCGAAAGCAGCTCGTCCGTGTTGACAGGCTTGGCGATGTAGTCCGATGCGCCCGCCTCAAGGCACTTCTCACGATCACCCTTCATCGCCTTCGCCGTGAGCGCAACGATGGGCAAGGCGCGAAGCGTTGCATTTTGGCGGATCTCGCGCATCGTGTCGTAGCCGTCCATTTCGGGCATCATGATATCCATCAGGACGACGCTCAGGTCGGGCGTGTTCCGAATCAGGTTGATCGCCTGGCGCCCGTTCGTCGCACTCAAGACCTCCATCTCCTGGTTCTCGAGGACTGTCGTGAGCGCAAAGATGTTTCGAACGTCATCGTCAACGACCAGAACCTTGCGGCCGCGCAAGGCTTCGTTCGAGTCGTGCAAGCGCTCGATCATCCGGCGTTTATCCTCGGGAAGATCGGACATGACCCGATGGAGGAACAGCGAAGTCTCGTCGAGAAGACGTTCGGGTGACTGCACGTCCTTGAGCACGATGCTCTTCGCGACCGTATGCAGGAGCGCTTCCTCGGCGGATGTCAGTTCCTTCCCCGTGAAGACGACGATCGGCAGGTCTTGCAGCGATTGCTGCGCTTGCAGGCGCTCAAGCAGCTCGAACCCGCTCATATCGGGCAACCGTAGATCAACGACGCAACACTCGAACGAATGTTCGCGAAGCGTGTCGAGTGCCGCGGCGCCCGTCCCGACCGCAGTGATCTCGATGTCGTCGTGCCCCAGGAGCTCGACGATACTCGCTCGCTCGATGTCATTATCCTCGACGACCAGGAGCCGCTTGGTGTGGGGCGTGGCGTGGGTCTTGAGCTTGTCGATCGCCCTCTCTAGATCGTGCGTGGTTGCGGGCTTCACGAGGTACGAGAACGCACCGTGAGACAGACCGTGCTGGCGCTCCTCCTCGACGGAAATCATCTGGACCGGAATGTGCCGCGCGAGCGGATCGAGCTTTAGGTTGTTCAGGACCGTCCAGCCGAGCATGTCGGGCAGGAAGACATCGAGCGTGATCGCGGTCGGCCTGTACTCTCGCACCAGCGAAAGGGCTTGTTGGCCGCGATTGGCAACGAGGCCTTTGAAGCCCCTGTCACGTGCGATGCTGAGCAGGATCCGCGCGTAGTGCGGATCATCTTCGACGATCAGGAGCACCGAGTCGCCTTCCCTGATGTCGTGACGATCATCGGGGACCGTCTCTTCTGCCTTAGTGACCCCGAATAGCTGGACCGGCGACGATGTGCGCGGCGCAGGGCGGCTCGGCAGCGAGACTTGCGGTGCTGGACTCATGAAGGTGAGTGGCAAGTACAGCGTGAACGTGCTGCCGCTTCCCGGATTGCTCACCAGCCGGATCCCACCGCCGAGCAAGTGCGAGAGTTCGCGGCTGATCGCGAGACCGAGCCCCGTGCCGCCGTACTTTCGGCTCGTGCCGGCGTCGGCCTGCTGGAAGGCCTCAAAAATGAGCTTTTGCTTCTCGGGCGCGATACCGATGCCCGTGTCCGTGACGATGAAGGCGATCGCCGAATTCGCGGTCCTGAGCACCGGGTGATCGGGATTCCAGCCCGAGGTCACTTGGCGGATGGTCATCGAGACGTGACCCTGCGGCGTGAACTTGAACGCGTTAGAAAGCAGGTTTTTCAGGATCTGCTGGAGCCGCTTCGGATCGCAGACGAATGCGCCCGGCAAGGCAGAATCGAGATCGACGTTGAAGGCAAGACCCCTGGTCTCCGCGATGTGGCGGAACGTCCGCTGAACCGTGTCGCGAATCGAGACGAACGTGATCTCCTCGGGCTCGACGGTGACCGTGCCTGACTCGATCTTCGAGAGATCGAGGATGTCGTTGATCAGCGTCAACAGATCCGTACCCGCCGAGTGAATGGTCTTGGCGAAGTCGATCTGTTTCGGCAGTAGGTTGCCGCCGACGTTCTCGGCGAGCTGCTGGCCGAGGATCAAGATGGAATTCAGCGGTGTCCGGAGCTCGTGGGACATGTTCGCGAGGAACTCGGACTTGTACTTGTTGGTGAGGGCAAGCTCCGTGGCCTTCTCTTCGAGCGCGTGTCGAGCCTGTTCGACCTCCTTGTTCTTCCGCTCGACCTCGTAGTTTTGGTCGGAGAGCTGCTTCGCTTTCGACGCGAGCTGCTCGTTGGTTTGCTGGAGCTCGCTCTGTCGCGTCTGAAGCTCCGCGGTGAGCTGCTGTGACTGGAGGAGCAGGTTCTCGGTGCGCATCGTCGCTTCAATCGTGTTGAGAACGACGCCGATCGACTGCGTGAGCTGCTCGAGGAACGCGAGGTGAGTGCTGGTGAACGGCCGGAGGGCAGCGAGCTCGATCACCGCCATCGTTTCGCCTTCGAAGAGGACCGGCAAGACGAGGACGCTCTTCGCCGGTGCTTCGCCCAGGCTCGACTGGATCTGCGTGTACTCGGGAGGAATATCGTTGAGAACAATGCGCAATTGCTCCACCGCGGCTTGGCCGACGAGCCCGATACCCAGCTGGATGCGCTCCGGCTGATCCGGCCGCTGCGCGTAGCCCGCGAGGAGCCGAAGGCTCTTCGGTCGTATCGCGCCGACCTCGCTGACCTCGCCGACCTCACCGGGATCGGTCCGTTCCATCTGGTAGATCGTGCCATGCTGCGCGTCCACGAGGGGCGACAGCTCCGAAAGGAGCGTCCTTCCGACGGTGACGAGGTCGCGCTGTCCCTGGAGCATGCCCGTGAACTTCGCGATGTTCGTTTTGAGCCAGTCCTGCTCCTGGTTGCGGTCGGTCGTCGCCCGCAGGTTGTCGATCA
>CAZSUA010000224.1:0-9529 GCA_964609655.1 uncultured Polyangiaceae bacterium
CTGTCCTGCAGCGAGACTACGCTGCACCCTTGATGCTAAAATTCACTCGCACAGTCGCACAGTGCGAGGCTGGGGTCGACAGAAAGCGCTCGCCCGCCCGGAGCGCTGCACAAGGCTCGGCGCACTTCGACGGATCGCACATCCACACGAAACTAAAGCTAAACTTTATCTTTGAGTTTGCACAAATCCAAAGCCGGGTTTACGTTTTGTGCATGATCGAGGCCCTGGCATCCCATCCCGACTGGGAGCGCCTCTACGAGACGGCGGCAGCCCAGGGTGGGCTGTTCACGACGAAGCAGGCCGCGGAGGGCGGCTACTCCCCACAGCTTCTCGTCCATCACGTTCACTCCGGAAAAATGAGCCGCGTGCAGCGTGGGATCTACCGGCTGGTACACTTTCCGGCCGGTGCCCATGAGGAGCTGGTCACCGCCTGGCTCTGGTCGGACCGTGCGGGCGTCCTCTCGCACCAGACGGCGCTTGCGCTGCTGGGGCTCTCCGACATCCTGCCCGCGCACGTCCACGTCACGCTCCCCACCGCGTGGAGCAAGCGCCGCTTCCGTGTGCCGCTCGACGTGGTGCTGCATCACGCCGATGTCGCGGCCGAAGAACGTGCGTGGTTTGGCCCAGTCCCGATCACGAGTCCGCGCCGCACCCTCGTCGACTGCGCGAACGCAGCGCTCTCCCCGGAGGTGCTACGCCAAGCCACGCAACAGGCGCTGCGCAGAGGTCTCGTCGCGCGCGACGAACTTGCCGACGTGGACCGCGCGCTCGCGCCCTTCGGAGGACTTGGAACATGAGAGAGGACCAGCTGGCGTGGCCGACGCTCGTGGAGTTGGCGATGATCGAGGCCCCGCCCATGGCGAGCGGTGCGAGACATTTGGGAGGGGCAAGCTGCCGCTCGGAGCGGCAGCGGGGGAGGGCAACCCATCTCATCTACAAGGAAGCATCCTCAGGATCACGGCGTTATGGCCACCTTGAGGACGCCGTCTCGTTGGTGACTGAAGAGCTCGTAGGCCGCTTCGATCTGTTCCAGCTTGAAGCGGTGAGTCACCATTGCTGAGAGGTCGACACGGCCGCCTTCGATCACGGACATTAACCGGCGCATGCGCTCCTTGCCTCCGGGGCACAGCGTGGTGATGATGCGGTGGTCGCCTAGCCCGGCCGCGAAGGCACCGAGAGGGATCTTCAGATCCGTCGAGTACACGCCGAGGCTCGATAGGGTGCCTCCGGGACGTAAGACGCGCAGTGCGGCTTCGAAAGTGGCTTGCGTGCCGAGCGCTTCAATGGCGACGTCGACGCCGCGCCCGGAGGTCAAACGTAAAATTTCTTCCACGGGGTCGAGCTGGCTGCTGTCTACTGTGTGATCGGCGCCCATTTTGCCCGACATCTGCAGCCGATTCGGCAATCGGTCTACCCCAATCACCACGCTGGCACCGCTCAGCTTCGCACCGGCAGTTGCGCACAGACCGATAGGGCCTTGTGCGAACACCGCCACCACATCGCCGATGCGGATGCCCGCGCTCTCGGCGCCACCGAAGCCAGTCGACATGATGTCGGGGCACATCAGCACCTGCTCATCAGACAAGCCGTCGGGAACCGGCGCTAGGTTAACCATAGCATCCGGCACCAGCACAAATTCCGCTTGGCAGCCGTCGATGGTGTTGCCGAATTTCCAGCCACCGATGGGCTTCCAGCCGTGGGCCGTGCCCGCACCATCTTGCGCACTCGTGCCGCACAGGCAGGCGTTGCTCCAGCCACTTGGCGTGATTGCGCCTGCGATGACGCGCTGGCCTTCGTGGTACCCGGTGACGGACGAGCCGAGCTTCTCGATAACCCCGACGGGCTCATGGCCAATGGTCAGGCCCCGAGCGACAGGGTATTCACCCTTCAAAATGTGCACATCAGTGCCGCAAATGGTGGTGGTGGTAATTCGGATCAGGGCATCGAGCGGGCCCACAGCTGGGATCGGCTTTTCCTCCAGCACGATGCGCCCGGGTTCTACGAAAACGGCTGCTTTCATTTTGGTCATCTTGTGCTCACTAGTGCAGAATGCGTGCCTCATCATCTTTGCGCCGCTGACTCGTGTAGGCCACGTGGCGGGGGTGCAAAGTGTGCGCGGGCGACCTAGAGCGGCGCTTGGTTTGCGACAAGGCAAGCATTGCGTCCGTGCGGTTCCGGGGACGAACATGTGGAGAACCTGTAGCTCCAGATGAACAGGAACATGTGGCGATCCCGATGCAAGCGGGGCGTTCTTGCATCCACGTTTCTCACGTTTGAATCTCAAATGGCGGCCTTTTGCCGACAAAGACGCTGGCCTGTTTGGTGCAGAGTGGTAGATCATGACGACCCACCTACTGCCTCTGCTCTCCCTCGTGCCCTTCACCGCCGCTGTCCTGTTGGGTCGCGGTGTGAGTGATTCATCGACCTTTTCGGGGAGCGCCGGGGGTATCGTCGTCGGCGGCGGGGGCACCCGCAGCGCGGTGGGCGGCGGAAAAAGCTCCGTTGGAGGCAAGCACAGCTTCGGCGGCGCGCGGGGCGCGGTCGGGGGCACGCGAAGCTCCGGCGGCACGCGCAGCTCCGGCGGCGGGGGGCAGTTGGCCTCCGAACGCGGGGAGCGCTAGGACGTTGGCGAAGCTACTCATCGTCGACGACGACTTCGACATTGTCGAGCTGATGACAGAGGTCTTGGAGTCTGCAGGCCACGTTGTGCACAGCGGTCGCACGGGTGAAGAGGGGCTCAAAGTGCTTCGGGCTTCGCCTCTTCCGGATGCCATTTTGCTCGACGTCGATATGCCGGTCTTGGGTGGGCCGGCAATGGCGCACAAAATGCTGCTCCACGACGCGGGCGAGGAGAACGTTCCGATCATCCTCTGCTCCGCGAGATCCGACTTGCCCTCACTCGCCTCCGAGATGGGTACGCCGTACGCGCTTACGAAACCTTTCGAGCTCAGCGCGTTGCTCACCGTCCTTCAGCGGGCTATCCGAGAGCGCGTGGCGCCGGCTTCCGCGTAGAGATGGCCCCGGGATCCCGGCCCGTGTTTGTCTCCGGCTCTTTACGTCCCGGCTAATTTTTACTTGTGCGACGAGCGAGGCCGGTTGCGAAAACATGTCAACATCTTCGTGAAGGAGGAGATGGTTGCCGATCGCGCAAAATTGAGTGATCGCGTGGAAGCCAATTCGCGTGTGCTGATCATGCAAGCGTTAAGTGGTGGATAAGCGCACAACGGCGGAGAACTTTATGACTGATCGAATTCTCGTCGGAACCCGCAAGGGTACGTTCTTGGTAGAAAAGACGAACGGGCGCTTTTCGCCTGAGCTTGCCGGCCACGCGGGAGTTGGCGTTAACTTCGTAACGCGGGATCCGCACACTGGAACATTATGGGCAGCCTTGGGGCACTGGGGAGCCAAGCTTTCGCGTTCGCTCGACGGCGGGAAGACCTGGGCTGACGCGCCGCAGATCAAGTATCCTGAGGGCTCTCGCTACCTCGCACCACCCGATCCTAGTCCGGAGGGTGACGGTGATCCCAAGGCGGCCTGAAAAGGGGGTGCACTTTGGGTTTCCCGTAGCAGTGGACGCACGCGATGGGAAGACGGCGTGGCTTGTGCCAGGCATGAAGACGGCGGCCAAACGTGGCAAGAGCTGCGCCGCGGTCTGCCCCAGGAGAGTGCGTACGACGTCGTGTACCGATACGCTCTGGATAACAGCGGCGACCTTGTGGCATTTGGGACTACCACGGGCAACCTGTACGTGAGCGAAGATCGCGGCGAGAGCTGGACCACCGTTGCCAACAACCTGCCGCCCATCTACAGCGTGCGATTGGGCTAGATTGGCCTTTATATGACCACTGTCGGCGTTTGCCATTGCCGGCAGGGATCTCAGGATGTAGCGTCTAGGCTGAATGGGTATCCGTCGAGGACGCGCCAAGCACCTCGGCGTGGTGAGTCAGCGCCGGTTACTTTCGCGGTCCGAGCAGACTCAGGCAAAGCGGGAAACTAGCGGATGTGGGGACGGCGGATGAACCGCGCGTGGCCCAAGGCAAGGAGGCTTGCCGAGCAGCTCCTTCGTTTCGAAAGTGTCCCGGGCAAACGCTCCGCTGGAAATGGGACGGCGGTCGCTCGCGCCTGTCACAAGCTCGGTTCTGTGCTGGGCCCACTCGTGGGAGTCCTCGGTTTTCGCACGCTCATTGATCGCGCGCTGACCTTGGCCAAGACGGAAGTTCCCGGGATGAGTGCGGTGCAGGTCGGGGCGGATGGAGTTTTAGTGGGGATTGGGGAGGGTGTAGCGCAATCCAGCAACGGCAAGATTGCCAAAGGAGAGGTCCTTCTGATCGCCCATTTAGTCGGATTGCTGATTGTTTTCCTTGGCGAAGCTTTAACTCTGGGCCTGGTGCAGGACGTGTGGCCAAAGGCGACCCTCGACCATTTTGGTTCTGAGTCTGATGAAGAAGAGAACCTATGAAAAAGAAACAACCTATGAGTAGCGGGAAAAAAGTCCCAGCACGCCGGTCGCCGAAGAAACCGGGCCAGCCGCCTAAAGTGACAATCCGCCAACTGCCGACGGGTGTTCGCGGCCTCGATGACATCTTGGGAGGTGGGCTGCCGGAATTCTCCTTCAACATCGTCGCGGGCGCGCCCGGTTGCGGCAAAACCACGCTGGCGCATCAAATCCTTTTCGCCAACGCGACCCCGCAGAAACCCGCGCTCTATTTCACCGTGCTCGGCGAACCCGCCCTGAAAATGCTACGCTACCAGCAGCAATTTTCCTTCTTCGACCCGGCAAAGGTGAACAAGGCCATCCGTTTTATCAACCTGAGCGACGTGGTGCTGGAGAAGGATCTGGGCGGCGTCCTCGAGGAAATTATCAAAGAAGTCAAGGCCTCCAATCCCAGTTTAGTGGTGGTGGATTCCTTCCGCACCGTGGTGCGCAAAGCGCAGGCCAGCGGTGAGACGCAACTGCAAGCCTTCATCCAGCGCTTGGCTTTGTTCCTGACCAGTTGGCAAGCCACTACTTTTTTGATCGGCGAATATACCGACGGGGAGCTGCGCGACAATCCGGTGTTCACTGTCTGCGACGGCCTCTTCTGGCTTACTCAAAATGCAGAGCGCAATTCCGTTGTGCGGAAGTTGCAAGTCATGAAGCTGCGCGGGCAGGACTCGGTGCCGGGCTTGCACACCATCCGCATTACCGGCGACGGCGTTCAAACGTTTTCGCGCACTCTGGGGATGGTTGGGAACAAACCGAGATCGCTCACCCGGAAGCGGTTGTCCCTCGGTGCTCCGGAACTGGATGAGATGTTGGGCGGGGGTATTCTCGAAGGTGACAGCCTGCTGGTGGCAGGGCCTTCGGGGACCGGCAAATCGGCGCTGGCGACTCAGTTTCTCGCCGAAGGCCTGCGCCGCGGAGAACCGGGAATCGCGGCGATCTTCGAAGAACGCCCGGAGGGCTATGTGGCTCGGGCGCGCGGGTTTGGCTTGGACCTGGCGACGCCACAAAAAGAAGGAATGCTTGAGCTCCTGTATCTGCGGCCGCTGGATCTCTCGGTGGATGAAGCGCTGCGGGAAGTTCTCGATGCGGTGAAAAGGCTCAAGGCCAAGCGCTTAGTCATCGATTCGCTGGTGGGCTTTGAGATGGCGCTGGCGCCCGGCTTCAGGGTGGACTTTCGTGAGTCGCTCTACCGCATGATTGCGGCGTTAACTGGAGCGGGTGTGACGATCCTCACTACGGTCGAGATTGAGGACACATTTACCGCATTCGAGTTCAGCCACTACACCATTTCGTTTCTCACCGATGATATCATCCGCCTGCGTTACGTGGAGATCGATGGTCAGCTTCGCAAAGTGGTCGTCGTCGTCAAAATGCGCGGGGGCAACCACAGCAAGGACATCCGCGAATACGTGATCAATGATACGGGCGTCAGCATCATTGGCCCACGCCACACGGACTATATCAACTTGACCAGCGGTATTCCGTCGCGTCTCGGCCAGGCGCCGCCCGAGACCCCGCCGGAACCGAAAGCCAAACCCCGTTTGGACTCGAGAGTCACGTGAGTTTTCCGCCCCAAGATTCGGATGTGAATCGCGCCTGGCTCGATTCGATTCCCGTGGCTGTTTATTCGATCGATGTTTCGGGTCGAATTCAGCAGGCCAATCAGCGTGCCACACAGTTGTGGGGCCGAGCCCCGACACTGGGCGACACCGACCAGCTGTTTTGTGGCTCCTTCAAGATGTACCTGGACGGCACGTATCTGCCTTATGGCCGTTGTCCGATGGCAACCGTGGCGAGCGGGGAACTTGCTGAGGCGCGCAACGCGGAGGTTATCATCGAGCGTCCCGACGGCTCGCGAATCACAGTCAGCGAGAATATCGTTCCTCTTAAGAATGGAAACGGCGAGATCACGGGCGCCATGAACTGCTTTCACGAGATATCCGACCGCAGACAACTGGAGCGGAAGGCACAGCAAGTGGACAAGCTGACGGAGGTCAATCAGGCTGTGCTGATCGCCGGGTTGCGCCAACAGGAACTCACGCAAGCGTCGGAGACGCTGAATCAGCTATTGCAGAGAGAAATCGCGGAGCGGAAGCTTGCGCAAGACGAATTGCAAGAAAAAATCGAACAGGCGCGGAGAGCTACCAGCGTCCGTGACAATCTTCTCGCGGTTGTTTCCCACGATCTCAGGAATCCGCTGAGCGTCATCCTCATGGCCACCACCTCGATGGTGAGGCCCTTCGGAGGGGACGACCGCAGGAAGTCGCACAAGCAGATCGGGGCCATCAAACGCGCTGCCGACCGTATGAACTACCTCATCCAGGACCTGCTGGATGCCGCGAGCATAGAAGCGGGAGAGCTGTCCGTCGAGCGTCGGCGACTCGAGCTGGCTCCACTCGTCGCCGAGGCGATCGATGCCATGCAGCCGCTTGCTGCGCGCAAGTCGCTGCATCTCGAGAACGAGCTGCCAGCCGAGCTCCCTCCAGTCTTCGCCGATACCGGTCGGCTTCAGCAAGTCTTCGCCAACCTCTTGGCAAACGCGATCAAGTTCACGCCCGATGGCGGCACGATCACGGTTCGTGCAGAAGCGCTCGGAGAGATCGTCCAGTTCTCGGTGACGGATACCGGCTCCGGAATTTCAAGCGCGGACCTTCCGCATCTCTTCGATCGCTTCTGGCAAGCGCCACGTACGGCCCGGCAGGGGACCGGGCTCGGCCTCTCCATCGTCAGAGGGATTGTGGTGGCGCACGGCGGTCGGATCTGGGTCGAAAGCAGAGTCGGAGCGGGCAGCACATTCTTCTTCACGCTGCCCCTTGCGCTGCACGACGCTAAGGAAGTGGCCGAGGGAGAGAGTGACCAGGAAGCGAACGGCGCCTCTGTTTTCCAGAGAGAGGTCGAAAAGCATGCGATAGAGCTCGAGGAGCTGGCCGCCCCAGCCGGTCCATTTCGGCGAGAGTTCGTGGATCAGGTGTCCCATGAACTCAGGGGGCCGCTCACCGGGATCGAGCTCCTCATCGAACGGCTCCGACGAGACAGGGAGACGCCGCCGACACCTCACCAGGAGACGATCATCCGGAGGATGTCAGCGGCCGTGGCACGTCTGACGACCGTCATCGAATCTCTACTCCAGCACGCGCTCATCGAGAGTGGCAGTCTTGCGACCCAGATCGAGAGCTTCGATGTTCGACTGATTGCGGCCGAAGTGTTCGACGAGTTACGCCCGTACGCGGAGGAGAAGGGCATTGAGTTGCGGCACACGACGGCAGCCGCACTTCCGAGCCTCAGGAGCGATCCGGTGCTGGTTCGCCTGATCCTGCTGAACCTCGTAGGAAACGCCATCAAGTTCACAGAGCGCGGGGCAGTCGAGATCTCTATCGAGGGCACCGTCGACAGCTGCCGGATTGCCGTGAAAGACTCCGGGGCCGGGATCCCGGCGGACGATCGTGTTCGGATCTTCAAGCCTTTTGCGAAGGCCGTGGGTCCCGACGTGAAGTTCACCCCTGGTATGGGTTTGGGCTTGGCACTCGTCCAGCAGGTAGCGTCGGCTCTTCGGGGCCACGTGGAGTTGGACTCGGAGGTTGGACGTGGGAGTACGTTCACCGTCACGCTTCCGTCGCTATCGGAGGTAGCGCAGGCAGCTCCGGGATCGAAAGGGAAACGGGTGTTGGGAGACGAATGGCGGGCCTGATCCTTATCGTGGAAGATGACTTCTACATCCGGGAAGATCTCGCCGACATCCTTCGAAACGAAGGCTACGAGATCTTGACCGCTTCAAACGGCCAAGAGGCGTGTGATCGCCTTCGGAGCCAATGTGCGTTGCCTGACGTCATCCTCCTCGACTTAATGATGCCGATCATGGACGGCTGGCAGTTTCGTGCCGAGCAGCTCAAGGACTCCTCCCTGGCCCAGATCCCCGTGATCGTTCTGTCCGGCGCAGCTGACATCCGGAAGGAGGCCGCGGCCTTGGGAGCCGCGGGCTACGCGTCGAAGCCCTTCAAGCTGGATGCGCTAGTCGGCACCATACGCCGGACGTGCCTCGCTCCGTGAATCGGGAACGGGCTCTGCCTTCGAGCTGTGTCGAACCGACATCTCCGCATGGAGAATGCGATTGATGCGCTTGCGTGTCTCGACGAGAGGCCACCAATCGTGCAGCGGCCGCGGTCTCGGGTCTCATGGACGTGGATGCGATCACCCTCGCTGCCACACGACTGGCTGCTGCTGGCTGCGTGACCCCCGTTATCGTTGCGGGGTCACTCAGCCCCGCACGATGGTGACGACAGCGAAGGCGACGTACAGCGTCACCGCGACGCCCCCCTCGCGACGAGAGATGGTGCGCTCGCTGCGGATGAACATCGCGGCGATGCCCGTCATGAGCACGAGCGCGGCGAGATCGACGCCGAGCGCGTGCAGCGGCGCTCTCACCGGCCCGGTAAGGGCCGAGGCGCCGAGGCAGAGAAGAACGTTGAAGATGTTGGAGCCGACGACGTTGCCCACGGCGATGTCGGAATGGCCGCGTCGAGCGGCGATCACGCTGGTCACGAGTCGGGCAGCGAGGTCCCGACTGCGACGATGGTGAGCCCAACGAGGCGTTCGCTCAAGCCGAACGTGCGCGCGACGGAGACGGCGCCATTGATGAAGAGGCTCCCTCCCACGAGGAGCACCGCCAAGCCGACCGCGGCCGTCAGCATGGCCCGCAAGGAGCCGACCGGTTTCGGCGCTCCCGCGGCATCGGCGGCCGCGCCGGCGGTGGTCGCGTCGATGCGCGCGGTCGCGTCGATGCGCGCGGTCGCCTGAACCGACGCGGTGCGAGCCGCGCGTACCATCCAGCCCGTGTAGCCGACCGCGACAACGAGCAGTGCCGCCCCCTCCCATCGGCTCACGATGCCGTCGACGAGGAGCAAGGGAACGAGCGCCGTGCTCGCGACTAGGACCGGCAGCTCGCGACGACGCAGGGCCCGATCGACGCGTGCCGGTCTGATGAGAGCAGCGACGCCGAGGATGAGCCCAATGTTCGCGATGTTCGAGCCGATGACGTTGCCGAGC
>CAZSUA010000225.1:0-9484 GCA_964609655.1 uncultured Polyangiaceae bacterium
CGCTGCTAAATTACAGCTACGCAGTGATCAAGGATGAGAGCATGCTTACTATCTCGTGTTCGACTTTGGGATAGAGGTCGCGGACAAGTTTGAGAGCACTTGGGGATGCTCAAACTCTACGCGGCTGTGGCGTCGGATCTCCACGCCTGCTCACCTCAAAGAACGAGCAATATCTATGCCGGTGGATCAGGGTAGTAGTTGTGCCGTTGCCGTATCGCCGCAGCCCATGCCATCGTCGCGGCCATGTCCGTCAGTACCGAGAGCGAGTTCATACCCAGCACGGCGCGCCTACTTTATCCGGCCCCGTCCACGTTTGCCGCCCAGTGGATCACCGAAAGCAATGCACGGCACGAATACGGAGTGTTCCTATTTCGCTGCCCATTCCGATTGGCGGAGCCACCGAAGCGTTTCGTGATCCGGGTGAGCGCTGACAATCGGTACCAACTGTTTGTGAATGGGCAGCGGATTGCGCGGGGTCCGGCGCGTGGCAGCATCGAGCACTGGCGCTACGAAACGTTGGATATTGCCGAGTATCTGCGGGGTGACGAGAACTTGATAGCGGCGGTGGTGTGGAATCACGGGGCAGAGGCGCCGTTGGCGCAAATGAGCCTCCGTACAGGTCTCCTCGTCGACGGCGAGACGGAGTTGGAACGCGCGTTGGTTAACACAGGCCGGGCCCGTTGGCGCTGCTTCCGAGACCCCGCCTATACCCCGGTTGAAGTTCCCACAATGCTGCAGCGAAAGTTCATTGCCGTTGGAAAGGGTGAACGGCTCGACGCGGCCCTACACCCCTGGGAATGGCAGGCCCAAGATTTCAGCGACCCCGATTGGGCGGATGCCGTCACCATCTTCCCGGGCGCCAGCCATGCTGACCCCAGCGCAGATAACCTGTGGATGCTGGAGCCGCGCATTATTCCCCTGATGGAGGAAAAGCTTGAGCGCCTGCAACGCATTCGCCAAGCACAGGGTATCGATACTCCAGCCCGATTCCCCAAAGAAAAGGAGAGGCTTCAGATCCCAGCGAATTCAAAAGTGGCGTTCTTGCTCGATCAAACTTACCTGACCACCGCGTACCCACGTCTGGTGGTGTCGGGTGGAAAAGGCACGCTGATTCGGCTTGAATATGCTGAAAATCTCTGGGGTGAGCCGGAGCTCAAGACGAAAGGTCCGCGCGACGAAGTCGAGGGCATGCATTTGGTTGGCATCCTCGATGAGTTCGCCCCTGACGGCGGGGAGCACCGAGTCTTCGAGCCTCTGTGGTGGCGTACGTATCGTTACCTGCGCGTGACCATTGAGACCCAGGGGGAGGCGGCAACCCTTGAAGACCTCGTTGGCCTTACCACGAGCTACCCTCTGGTGCGCCGCGCAGAGTTCAGCTCGGAGCAGCCCGAGCTTCTGCGAATGCTGGATGTGGGTTGGCGAACCGCGCGCCTATGCGCGCACGAAACCTACGTCGATTGTCCGTACTACGAACAGCTCCAGTACTCAGGCGATACTCGCGTTCAAGCGATGGTATCGCTCTATATGTCGGGTGATGATCGCCTGGTTCGGAACGCCATCTTGCAGTTCGACGAATCACGCTCTGGCGATGGGCTCACCACCAGCCGCTATCCCACCTCTTCTAGGCAGTATATTCCCCAGTTTTCACTGCTTTGGATCGGGATGATTCACGATCACCTCCGCTATCAGGATGATCAGGAGTTTGTGCGGCGTTTCTTGCCAGGTGTGCGTCAGGTGTTGGCTGTTTTTGAGGACTTGATGTTACCTAGTGGTTGCCTTGGAAAAATCCCGTATTGGGCGTACTTCGATTGGGTGAACGAATGGAGTGGCGGTGTGCCCCCCGGGTGGAGTTCGCGCCCCAACTGGACCTCCAAGCCGGGCCCTGGAGTGCCGCTCAGCGACACTCGGGGAGCATCCGCGCTCTTTGATTTTCTGTTGGCGATGGCCAGCGATTGGGCCGCGGACATTGAACGGGAAGTGGGAAGTCCGGAGTTCGCTGCACGCTATGCGAAGATTGCCAGCATGATTCGTTCGCAGGCTAAAGGTCGTTATTTCAGCCGGGAACGTCAATTGTTTGCAGACACTGCGGCTCTCGAGAATTTTTCTCAGCACGCCAATACCTTGGCGATTCTCGCGGGGATTGTAAAAGGCGAAGAAGCGCGCAGCATAATGGAGCGAGTCTTGGAGGATGGCAGCCTGGCGAAGGCGTCGCTTCATTGGCTCTACTACGTGCATTTGGCATTGCGCGAAGTGGGCTTGGGCGATCGCTACCTGGAACAGCTGGACCCTTGGCGTCGGATGCTGGGTCGAGGTCTGACCACTTGGGAAGAAGTGGAAGAGCCGTCGCGCTCAGAATGTCATGCGTGGGGTTCAAGTCCGAACGTTGAGTTGTTCAGAATTGTGTTGGGTATTGATTCGGCGTCACCCGGTTGGAAACGGGTGCGTATTGCGCCAGCTTTGGGGAAGCTGGTGAAGGCCAGCGGACGCGTTCCACACCCGCGAGGGGAAATAGGTATCAAGCTCACCCGCGAGGGCTCAGCTCTGCTCGCGGACGTCGACCTGCCACCCGAGGTGAGTGGTGAGCTCATCTGGGTCGGTAAGAGCGTGCAGCTTGTTTCAGGCCTCAGCCAACATCGGATCGATGGCGCTGATTAAGCTCCGGCGAGTCGAATAGGAGGCCGGGTATGCTCATGTGCGCGCAGTCGGAGCCTCCCCCGCTGGCTTCAGTAAGCAGTGTCGCATCCTAATCCGGGCAGGTGTCAGCAGTGCTGCGGTTGTTCTGAGTGAGCAAGATCAGGTACATCTTTGACACCTATGTTGTTGATGCGCTTTGCCTCCGTCGCGATAGTAGCTTCCGTCCTGTGTTCAGTTTCCGCACCTGCTTTGGCAGCGGAAGCGAAGTCCACCAAGCGAGCCGCCACGGGCGGCAGCAAGAAGAGCCAGAAACAGAAGGATTCTGAGGCAGCCAAGCAAGCTGAGGCAGCCAAGCAAGCTGAGGCAGCCAAGCAAGCTGAGGCAGCCAAGCAAGCTGAGGAGGCCAAGCAAGCTGAGGAGGCCAAGCAAGCTGAGGCAGCCAAGCAAGCTGAGGCAGCCAAGCAAGCTGAACTCGAAAAGTTAGACGCAGCGCCGACACCCACTGAAGCGGTGGCGCCAGCGGCAGCATCGTCAGCGCTGCCTTGGACGGTGGCGCTGGCCGGGATGTATTACGCCGACAAAGGATCACTCCACTCCAGAGATCGCACGAGCATTCTGGTCACAGACGCACGGGCTGACGTCGAAAACTTCAAGACGCTAGCACTCTCGTTCGAAGCTTTCCTACCTCACGCAGGTAAGCTTCGAGTGGGAGGAGGGCTGCGCTACTTCTTCGACTACCGTTACCTCCCCAAGGAAACGCAGAACAATCAGACGCCCACTTCGGTGCTCGTGGGGCAATTGCTAGAACTCAACGCGCGTGCAGATTACCTGCTAAAGCTGACTGATAAGTTTGGTCTTCAATTGGGATTGCAGGCTGGGCCCGCACTTTTGTTCCCCGATGGCCAGCTGCAGGGAGACATTGACACCTACAAGAAGCAGGGCGTCGGCGTTTGGGATTTGCCGCGGGTTGGGCTGCAGGCAGGCCCTCAGTTTGGCGGTACATATCGAGTGCTTGAGAATCTTGCGGTTCGCGCGGAATTCGCTCTGAGCTGGCAGCGCCTCTTCTTGTTCTCAACATCCGACACGGTATCCAACACGGAGATCGAAGTGTCCCGTAGCCTTGGAATCCGTCGTGGCTCGCTCAGTCTGGGCGTGGAACTCGCTCTCTAATATCGCGAGTTTTGCTGGGTTTCTTCGAAGCCTGTGTCCTGGTGCGGCGCTTTCAAATCAGTTGTGGGTGCAGGGCGTAGATGTACGCTGATGCGCGGGCGAATGGCGGCAGCGAGATAGCGTATCGATGGTGCTTGCCAGAAAAATGACGCCAAGTTACGCTCGCAACGTGGCACCGAATTCTCGATTGGTTGGCGCGCGTCGTAGGCTCGCGTGGCTTTCTTTGGGTCCGCTTGCTGGGTTGGCATCCGGGTTTTCGCCAGCGTGCAGCAGCGCCGACGTCCCGAGCTTCGACCCCGCACGCCCAGCGCGCGGACCAGGGTCGATGGTTGGGAATGGTGCGCCGGTGAGCGACGGCCAGTTTGGCGAAGCAACCGCGTCGGATCCCGTTGCGGCTACGAGTCCCCGCGTGGTTTGTGACCAAGCCTGTCAGGATTATTGTGGCGGCCTCGACGCCACGCTCACCAATCCTGTGGATCGTGGGTTGTGTCGGAGCCTGTGGGGCGTCGGGCTGGATACGCAGCCCATTGAGCCCACCGAAGCCTGTCGCCGCTTGTTCGCGGACATGGTGGGTCGCTATCCGACGCGTAGGGAAGTCGAGCAGACCTGCAGCAATCGCTCTTGGGGCGAGGTTGTCTCGGAGTTGACGTCAAGAGATGAGTTCGTGCTCATTAACCAGCGCCGCTGGGCAGACGAGCTCCTGTACAACAATGAGGCTATCAGCGTTGAGCGCATTTTTGACATGGATGCGCTGGTTGGCAAGTTGTATCGCGGCCTCGTTTCGTACGACGAGTTCGCGGCAGTGGTCAGCGCGCACCCGGTGCTGACTCGGCGTTACGACACCGCGGGGGACCGTGCTGAGGCGCTTTTCAGCATCTTCTTGCATCGGCCGCCGTTTGAAAACGAACGCGCCGACATGTCACGCCTCTTTTCGCTTTGGTCCAACGGCTATTACGACCACCCAACGCTCAACATGCGCCTTCCGGATTCCACCATCCGGTACAATTGCGTCGACGCCTCGGGTGCGATCGACGAGACTAGCAAGGGTGAATGCACCTCGGTGCTCTGGGGCTACAATCAGCTCATCCTCACGCCGGATATCCGAGCTGAAACGGGAGATCGAGGCGAACGCACGCTGTGGAGTGGTCTTTTGAAGCCAGGTGAGTGGCAGCAATTGCAAGTTCCTGGCACAGTGATCTCGAAGCGCGTTGGTTTTTGGGAGGCTGCGGTGGATCAGGTCATCGAGCAGTACCTCGGGTACGATCTCGCGGGCCAAGTGCCAGAAGTGCGGCAGGCGCTGGTTGAGCACCTGATCGCTCACAACGGTGACATTCGCGCAACCCACTACGCCGTCACGACATCGCTTGCTTATCTGCAGTCCTCCGTGCTGGCAGTGCCCCCAGAGCAAGTTATCAATAACGTGCGGTGGAGCTATGGCCCGCTCAAACAGGTGATGGTTGAGCCTTGGATCGATAGCATTAAGAATTCAACGGGCTTTGATCTCGGGCAGTGCGATCATCGCATCTCACGCCCCGACCAGTTCCTAGAAGCTTCAAAGAGTTTCGCAGCCGTGAGTATGATCGAAAATTCACGCTGGCAGCTCACCCAAGCTGGAGGCGTGCGGGAAGACTATGAAAAGCTCGCACGCAACTTGGGCGGTTGCCCGGATAATCAGGTTGGCGGGCGCTTCACAGCGGTCAGCATCTTGGCCACCGCTGCCCAAGAGAATTTTGTTTATCGAGTCTGCAATCCTAAGCAGGATCCCGCGATCCGCGGGGTAGACGTAGCAAGGCTGCTCCCGGCCGGCATGGGAGCGGATCGTGTCCTCGATGGCGAAGTGGCTGCTCAAATCGCGGATCACCAAGTGGGGCTTTTTTATAGTCGTCCGGCCAACGAGGCCGAGCTCGCGGAAGCCCAGCTGGCAGCGTCCGAGTGCTCATCGAAGCCTTGCTCCGCTGAGAATCTGGCCCGGCCCCTATGTTTTGCCCTGCTTTCAAGTGGTGAGCAGCTCTTTTACTGAATGAGGCTTGTTATGAACGACACTAAACCAAACAAAGCCTCTGTCTCCCGCCGCGGTTTCCTCGCGGGCACCGCCGTTGCTGCTGCGGGTGCAGCCGCTGCTCCGTACATCTGGGTGCCAAAGCGTGCTCACGCGCAGACGGCCTTTCGAGGGAGGATCAAGCATGTCCTCTACATTCGTCTGTCGGGTGGCTTCCGTTTTCCAACGGCATTTAACGGGGACGTATCGGAGCAGTTCAATCCATTCGGATTGGCTGCGAACCGTGCGCCAGGTGCCGAATGGGGCATGAGCAAGTTGCTCGAGCCGGCGCCATTTCTAGATGGCATGGCCGGAGAAGCGCGGGTTGCTCTGGGGATGAAGTCAGTCGGTCAAATAGCCGATCAAATTTCGGTGCTGCCTTGCGTCGATCATGAGCCCACCGCGGGGAGCGCCGATGGCAATCACGGGACGGGCCTCGAACGCTACTTAACGGGCTACGTGGGCGGCAAAGTGGGTCTGTTCACCATGCTCATGTATGGCCTCCGGGAGCAGCAAGCCGCGGATCAAAAGGCGGGCACGCTCGTCCTGCCGCCGTTCGTGCTTGGCAGTTCGGATATGGCGCGTGGGCTCGGCAAATATGCCGCGTTTCGACCACCCGTATTCAACGGCGGCGGGTTCGATCAGTTCGCCTTCAAGGCGGCAGACCTTCCCGATTGGGCCAATCGCATGATCGGCGCGTACGACACCCGCATGCGAGATCGGCAGCATCCGCTCGTACGCGACAAGGTGGATGCGTACCTACAGACTCGCAAGGCGACCAAGCAATACAGCGAGATCTTGGGCAATGAGGTCCTCAAAGTAGGAGATCGTTCCAAGACGATCGTTGATGGGATTTCTAACTTCGAACTGGACACGATGTTGGGCAACAGTGGCTCGGCACGTAGCATTAGCCTGGCGTTGCGTTTGTTCCGCTTTGGCAGCTCAGCAGTCTATCTCGATCAAGGCGGCTACGACATGCATTCGGGTGAGGAAGATGGCTTGCCTGGTCGCTTGCTCGAGGTGAATCAGCTCATCAGCGGGCTTGAAGCGACACTGAAGAAAATGACGCACCCAACAGCAGGTGGCAGTTACTGGGATCACACCGTCGTCGTCTTTGGCAGCGAGTTTTCGCGCACCACGCGCGGCAATCGCTTCAACTCAGCACGTGGGAGCGATCACAGCGGAGATTACGCCACGCGCTGGATGAGCATGCCGATCATGGGTGGGCCGATCGTGAAGGGTAAGCAATTGGGCTCCACCGATCCGAGCACTTTGAAAGCGACCGGCAAAGTGTATTCCTATCGAAGCGTTTGGAAGACACTGCTGGAGGGCCTCGGGGCCGATCATTCGGAGTTCTTCACCGACGCGGCAGACGCCCCTTTCGCCGATATTTTCGTCTAATGCGGCTCCCATCTGCACGAGCGCGCACCGACAACAGGATCCGAATCATGGTGAGAGTACATGTAGCTTGGTTTGCAACTGCACTTTTGCTTGGGGCGTGTAGCAGCCCCGCTGATGATCCGAGCCTCAAGGGAAATATCGCCTTCCAAGCGGATCGCCCAGCGCCGGGCGAGAAGTCAGAGCCGGCCGTGTACACGGGAATGAACCAAGCGGTGCTCACCGCGCAAGAGCGCCTCAATACGGGTCTTGATTTGCAACAGAAGGTTATCCACCGGACGTGCGGGCCAACCGGCGGCGTCTGCCACAATAGCAAAGAATATCCCGATCTGCACACACCAGGTAACTTCGTTGACGCGGTGAGTGCGCCTTGCAATATCCAATCGGGCACCCCAGAAGCTGTATTCGATGGTTGTGAACCATCCGGCGATTTGCTCGTGCTCGGTGATAGCTTGCAGGTGGAAGTGGGCAACATCGCGTACTATCCCGGGGAATTTGATCCTGAAAAGGAAGCGATCACTGAGAAATCGCCCGGGTTGCACATCGTGCTCGCGGATTCCTTGGGGGACTTCAAGCGGCGCTATACTGAAGCCCGATTCATTCGGAAGTTTGCGCGAAACGGCGCCGTAGATAGCCTTTCGTTTGCCAGCTTCCAAACAGATTGGTGGACGTTGAGCGACGGCAAGCACCTCTACGGCCGAGTTCGGGATTATCAGAACGATTCGGTGCAACAGTTGCTCGCGGTTGGGATCGAGGAAGGCGACACGAATCGGAACGGGATCTTTGGTGCGCGCACGGCGCCTATTCAGATGATGGTCCCCGGGAGTCCGGAGACGAGCTATTTGGTCGGCCGAATGCGAGGAGACATTTTGGGCGTCAAGGTACCAGGCACCCCGATGCCGCTGGCCAATCAGCCGCTCGACGTGCCGGAGATGCTTGCCCTGTATTGCTTCATCGTCGCGCTGAAGCCGGGCGTGCGCCCCGATCTTGCCTCACGCATCGACTACGCATCGTGTCCCTATTCGGCTGACCCAGACAAGCTCAGCAAGCTGCTCGGTACGGAGGGGGTAACGTGGGCGAGCCGTGTGCAAAGTGTGCTTGAGGTCAACTGTGGTGGTTGCCACTCCGGCGCCAATCCGCAGGGTGGCTTAGACTTGGCCGATGGCGACGTGTATTCGAGGCTCTTGAAGCCTAGTCTTGAGAAGCCGCTCATGAATCTGATCGAGCCGGGCGATATCACCAAGAGCTACCTCTGGCTGAAGATGGTGGCGGATCCGGGGATTATTGGTCTCGCGATGCCGTTAGATGCGATGGGCAAGCCCCGAACGCTCGCACCAGCTGAACTCGCTGACATCAAGATTTGGATTGAGAAGGGCGCCCTGGAATCGCTGAAATAGGCGCAGGTCGCGCTTGGGCCGGAACCAAGCTGGTTGGCCTCAGGGTTGGAGCATCCGCTGTCATAGGGTGTGTGCCAAGTGTGTCAGTGGGCCCGACACATCCGTTGGTGTCGCTCTCGGGGAAGCTACGAGAAAGCCCTAGTTATCAGGGTACGATTGCAGTCTGCCGTTGCGGTTGTCCCAACTTGAGGCCTGGCACGCGTTCTGCACTTTCGCCCGACATGCACGGAGCATCAAGTCGAGATCGTCCAATAGGAGTGGCACCACTGAATGGTGGCCGCGCACTGAGCGAATCACGAATGGATCAAGTGTCAGCGGTTCCTTCCCGGCGTGACCTCGAACAAACTCACATGCGCCACGCTGAACGTCAAACGGTGACGGACCAAGGGTTTCCCCCTATTGGCCTGAGAGCCAAAATCAGCCAACAATCGGCTTGTTGAGTTTTACTCGTCTTTTCTGGCTTGTTTTTGGGATTGGTGCAATCGCTGTGAACCTGTCAGGAACCTGCGGCGTGGCGAAGGCTCAGGTGCCACCGTTGGTGGCCGCTTCCGCCGAACGTTCAGACGGCTTCGCGCTTCAGCAGTTTCAGGCTACTTGCTTAGCAAGAAATGAGTTTGTTTGGAAAGTCACTTCGCGTTTGAAGGCGCCTGTCGGTGGGACACCCGCGCCGCAGTTTTATGTGAGCATTCTCGGTCCGACGTTGGAGGGGCGCATGGTGGGCGTTGTGGACATCCTTTTCGGGGATGGTGAGATTGTCCGGCGAAACGTCAATGGCCCAAGTTGCAAGTCCGTGAGTGATGCCCTCGCGGTTGTCGTTGCAGTTACTCTGGAGGCCGCCGAGGTCCCT
>CAZSUA010000226.1:0-9466 GCA_964609655.1 uncultured Polyangiaceae bacterium
GGGGAATGTCTTCCGGGCTGAGCATGCGTTCGAGAGCGAGCAAAGAATCGCGCTCTTCGTCCTCGAAAACCGGCGGGGGTGCGAGGGGTGCGAGGGATGCGGGTGCGCGTTGGCCGGGGCGCGGCGGGCCCTTGGCTAAAGACGACAGTGCTTCTCTAGTTGCCATGGCTTTGCTGGGTGCGCGCTCCCTCGATCAACTCCCTGAAATATCCCCCGGCACTTCATCCTGCGCCAGCCTCGCGCTATACGAAATAGTAATGAATTCATCAGCGCACGGGTTGTATGTAGTTGGCCTGCTTTTAATGGCGGTCTTGGTGAGTGGGTGTAAGGACTCTGGTGAGGTGAGCGAAGCCCAAGCCAAGCTGCACGTCGTGGAGCTGGCGCGCAACGTGCGTTCGGATGTTGCTGACGTGCGAAATGGGCTGCCTGCCGGGGCTGAGTGCATGGCGGCCTTCTTCCACCGAGAGTCCTTGGGGCCAGAACAAGGCAACGATGCGCGCGAGGCACTTTTGAGATGTCAGAACAAGGTTCAGGACTTGCGGGTCGCGAAGAGCACATTTTTCGTCGCCGCCTCGAGCGACGGGCTCGTGATTCGAAATGACCGTGACCAAGATCTGATGGCGGGGAAGAATCTATTTTCAGCCTATCCTGAGCTGCGCCAGGCACTCACCGGAAAGTACGTCGAGACCCAGGGTAGTATGCCTGAGGCTGCGGGCGTGAAAGGTAGGGCGGATGCGCAGTGGGTCGCGGCTCAGCCAGTTCGGGTGGGAGGGGTGGTGCGTGGGCTGTACGCGACAGGTTGGTCGTGGGCCGCGTACGCGTATCGGTTGGAGTTCTCGCTGCGCAGCTCGGTGCTCTCTTCGTTGCGGGACCAGCAAAAAGCGCCGCTTGTCTACGTGTTCGTCGTGGTGGGTCAATCAGCTTACGGGACGCCAATTTCCCCTTTGATTAACGCTCAGGAAGTGGAGCGTCAGAATCCTCTGGCCGGGGCGACGGAGACGGTGCCGTTTGCTCGGCGCATTGAAATCACCGGGCGCCCCTTTGGCTTGGCAGTGATTCGCACGCCGAGCCTCGGCCAAGATGTAGGTATCGCTGTGTTGCGCAGCGAAACCTGAGGCCGAGTTCAGCTTGCTCCGGAACGCCCCAGCTTATGGAGTGAGAAGGCCGCGACGAGCACTCCCAGCATCGTGAGCGAACCGCCCAGGCCCGCCTCAGCGTCCAGCGAAAGGCCTGCGCCGAACACCGCCAACGTGGCGCCGATCATAATGCCACGCTTGTGGGATTGGGCGGGGTCGCGAATATCGGTCATGGCTTAGGGCCAGGCCTCAGCGTGTGCCCGCACCAAGAAATCACGCACATCGCGCTCTAGCTTGCGCTCTGCGGTGATGGTGCTGGCGCTGTGCAAGCCGCCCAAATGGTCATCGTACATGTAATCAAAATCGTACAACACGAGCACGCGCACGTCGGCGTGTTCACCGGCACCGCTCACCAATTGTAGAGCGTCCGCCATTGCGGGATCCCGCGGCGGCAAAGCCTTCCCAAGCGCCGCGCGTTCGCTCTGGGTTAGGTAGGCGACGGCGAACTTGTGCTCCTTAGCTTGCACATCGATTTGCAGGAGCTTGTTCACGTCGAGCTCAATGGATTTGCCCGCGCCAGGAGGCTCGCCCTCCGAGGCAAAAGCGGCGGCTATCACCTGGATGGCTCGGGTTTCTTCGAGGGCCCGTGCGGGGAGCGCCGTACGGGGAGGGGGCCCAGCACAACCCAGAAGGGCCGAAGCTCCCGCGAGCAAGCACGGAAAGAGCAGCCCCCACGGTGAGTGGCGCCACTGCGCTCTTGTGCCCGAAGTGGTGGGTTTCGAGGCTGCTCTGAAGGCTTGGCCGCCGTCCATCCGCGCCCAAGGTAGCCAAGAGGCTTCGGTTTAGCTAGCTCTGTCGAGAAATGCGGGCTCCGCTCTGGTTTCTTCTAGCTTCCCTGATGCTCGGGTGCCACGCGCATGAGCTCGAGGATCCGCGGAGCGTCGCCCAAAATTTTGGGCGCGCGCTGGAACGTGGTGATGCTGAGGGCGTGGCGGCCCTGATGTCTCAGGGAGCGATTGTCAGGTTTGGTAAGCGAGGGATCCGGCAACGTTTGCGGGAGCAGGCACCGGAACTCAGGCGCCTGGCGTCGGCGCTTCGCGCGCCATACGGCGAGTTGCAGGTCACCCCTGAGGCACAGGTCCAATTCGCCAGTGGCCGATTCGCCAGATTGGTGTTGGAAGGGGAGGCCTTCCGGATTGATTTCTCGGGCGGTCTCCCGCCGCGCGCCAAGACCCCCGCGGAGGCCTTGGAAGCGTTGCACGGTGCGTTGGTGCTGTTTTCGGGCAATGTTCTTTTTCAGACCTTGAGTCCGAAGCTGCGAGCTAGCGTCGAGATAGATCTGGGTGGCCTCCGCGAGAGCCTCGAAGCGCCTGAAGCCGCACATATAGAGATAGACGGGGATCGCGCGACAGCAACTCTGTTAGGCGGGTATGTCGTGACGCTAGTTTCCGAGGAAGGGCTGTGGTTCGTGGAGGATTTTCGCTAAGTGAGGGAACCATGAGGTGCATCCCCCGGCATACCTTCTTGATTGGCGTTGCTGCCAGCCTTGCGGCGCCGAGCGCTTTGGCGTTCGGCCAGGCAGGAGCGTTTCATCCGCGAATGCTGCTCACAGGAGGCGCAACTTGGTCGGGGCCAAGGTTGCGCGCCCCCGAGCGCTGGGGATGGGAGTTGGTGCGAAGAACTAGCGCCCCGGCGCGCGCTGTCTGTAAGACGGTTCGCGCCTCAGACAATCGCCTCCTCGCCGAGCCGTTCTGTGTTTGGGCGGGTGAAGGGGAAATCTCGCCACTCACTCGGCGTGAACTCCACGTCTTAGGTCGCTTCATTCAGCTCGGCGGCGTGATGGTAGTGGATGATTTTGAGCCACGCGTGGGAACATTTGGCCGTGCGGCGCGTCGCGAGCTGGCTCGTGTGCTGCCGGAAACACTCCCGGTTCGACTGGACCCGAGCCACGTGCTGTTCAAGACCTTTTATATGATTGAACGTCCCGTAGGGCGCGTGGTTGGCGTGGATCACGTGGATGCCATCGTGCGGGGTAATAACGCGCAAGTGCTCTTCCTCGGGCACGATCTTTTGGGTGCATTGGCTCAATCGGAGATCGGCGAATGGCTATTCGAAACCGAATCTCCCGATCCCATGTTTCGAGAGCAAGCTGCCCGCTTGGCGGTTAACATCGGAATGTATCTGCTCTGCTCCGATTATAAGGACGACCAGGTGCACGCACCCTACTTGATGCGCAAGAGAGCGGCTCGCTAGCCAACGCAAGGAAACGATGGGTTTGGCAGATGTATCATGGGCCTTTTCGGAGGATCTTTCCGGGGCCTGGGTGTGGGGCGCCCTAGGCCTGGGTGCACTTTCGATCCTGCTTCTGGCGCTGGAAACAGCTCGTACCGAGCGCCGCCGCTTCTTGGTTCTCGCTTCCGGGGTACTCGCGACGGCGTTGCTCCTTGCGGCGGTGTTGCGACCTGTGGCGGTGAGTTTGCGCGCCAACAGTGTGGGGCCGAAAGTGGTGGTGCTGTTAGATGGGTCCACGCGCCTTTTGATTCCAAGCGAAGGCAAGACGCGGCGTGCTCGCGCGATCACCGCAGCCAAGGCCATCAGTTCGACGTTTAAGGATGCCCGCGTCAGCGTCTTGGAGTTTGGCGCGGGTGCCCCGTACGCGTTACAGGGGGAAGGGGAGGGCGGTAGCCTCAGCGTTGAGAGTGATCTGACGGCGGCCCTATCCCACTTGAACTCACTGGCCCAGGAAAAGCCCCAGGCGTACGTGGTGGTGAGTGACGGGCGATTGAGCCGTCCTACGTTCGACGATGACCTAACGCGTCTGAAGCAGCTGGCTCTCGGCGTTCCCATCCACACGGTGAGCATTGCCGACGTCGATCCTCCGGATGCAGCGATTCGAGCCGTGCACGCCGCGGGTGCCGCCGTCGCGCATCAACCGCTCTCGCTCACCATCGAACTGGGCTGTTCGGGCGGGCTCAAGTGCAACGAGATCCCTGTCGAAATCCACGAGCTCCGTTACGGCATGCCAAAAGCGTTGCTAGCCAGCGGAGTTGCCAAGCTCAACCAAGATTCGGGCAAAATCGAATTGCAGGTCACGCTCGATCGAGCAGGGACGCGTGTGGTGGAGGTCTCAATAGCGGCTCCTTCGGGCGATTCGCTGCCTGAGAATAATTCTCGAGTGATCGCCTTCACGGTCACCCGTGATCGGATCCGTTTGCTGCATGTCGCCGGGCGCCCAACCTACGACGTGCGTTCACTTCGGATGTGGCTCAAGAGCGACGAGTCCGTTGATCTTGTCGCGTTCTTCATTCTGCGCAGTACCGAGGACGAAACGCGCACCACCAGCAACTCTGAGTTAGCGCTGATCCCGTTTCCTGTCGATGAGCTTTTCACCGAACATCTACCTAGCTTTGATGCCGTTGTTTTGCAGGATTTGGACGCTGTGGCATATCACCTAGCGCAGCATCTGCCCGCGTTAGCGCGCTACGTGGAATCAGGTGGGGGACTTATCATGGTGGGTGGGCCAACATCCTTTACCGGCGGACGCTATGCAGGGACCGAGCTGGAGCGGGTCTTGCCCGTCAGGCTTCTGTCGAGCGAAAAGCCGTTTGATCTTGAGCAATTCGTGCCAAGCTACACGGATTCCGGAAGGGCAGCGCCGGTGCTCAGGGGCCTTCGGGATTTGTTCGGCGATGCGCTCCCTGAAATGCCGGGAGCGAACATTCTTGGAGCGCCGCGCGAGAATGCGTTGGTGCTCTGGGAGCATCCCCGGAAGAAGATTGGGCAAGCGTCGATGCCGGTCTTGGCACTCGGCGAGGCCGGCGATGGGCGTTCAATTGCTCTTGGAGTCGACGGAACTCATCTGCTCGCGTTCAGTGAGCTTGCCGATGAAGGCTCGGGGCGCGGATTTGGCGCACTTTGGGATGGTCTACTCGGGTGGCTGATGCGTGATCCGCGCTTCGAAGCGGCACGCACCGAGTTGGTGGGTGAGTGCTCCGAAGGTCAACCCACAACGCTCATGCTCACGCGCCTGCCGTCGATGCAGGGAGATGTGACTCTGACGCTGGAGCGACTGGGCGTTACGCAGGTGGCGCCCATTGTCCAGCGCATCCCCAACCCACCTCCCGGTCCGCTCAAAATTGTGTTCTCAGATCTCAAAGCTGGCGGCTACATCGCGAAGGCCAAGATCGGCTCAGCGCCACCCACGCGCTACGATTTCGCGTGCGAACGGGGAGGCCAGGCGTGGAGCGACTCGCGGGTCGATCCGGCACGGCTCGACAGGATCGCCAAACTCACCGGCGGGAGAGCTGTGGCTGCATCGGGCCTTTCAAGCCTTCCCATTCCACGTCCAGCCGAGGTTGCCGCTGAAAGGCGGGTGAGTGCCCTTCTGCCGGCGTGGCTTTGGTCGTTGTTTGCTGCGATCGTCCTGGGTGCGCATTGGCTACTCCGGCGAGATAGCGGATTGGTCTGAGGACCCTGACGTTGGGCCCGCCGCGTTGGGCCGCGTTGTTAGGCGGTATCCGGCTGGGCAGATTGAGCGAACTGGAAGAATTCTGTCAAATTCGCTCAAATGGAGTCGCTTGTTGATTGATTTCTGTGCTGACTGTGGCAAGGAGGTTCCTCGGGAGCTAGCCGGCGGCGGAATTTTGCCCTGGAAGAACCCAGGAGACCAGCCTGTGAGCCAAACACTACCTATCGATTCCAATGTGATCCAAGACCAGAACGCGCGCTTGGAGGCCGATCTTGAACGGGATTTTCAGAGTTTGGGTGAACGCTTAGCGCGCCGGGGCGTTGAGATTGACGCGATCACCAACAAGGTCCAACACTTTGGCGTTGCGATTCCTTCTTGGGGCGTGGGCACGGGAGGCACTCGGTTCGCGCGCTTTCCTGGTTTGGGCGAGCCTCGAAACGTGTTTGAGAAGCTGGATGATTGCGCTGTCATTCAGCAGTTGGGGCGCGCCACGCCCACTGTTTCGCTGCATTTGCCCTGGGATCGCGTGAGCGACTATCAGGAGCTGGTTGAAAAGGGTCGCTCACTGGGGCTCGGCTTTGACGCTGTTAATTCCAATACTTTTCAGGACCAGTCCGCTCAAAAACATTCCTACAAGTTCGGCGGCCTGACGCACACGGATCCCGCGGTGCGAGCGCAAGCGGTGGAGCATAACGTTGAATGTATCCAGGCCGGCCTGAAGCTTGGATCCAAGGCCCTCACGGTCTGGGTGGGCGATGGTTCGAACTTCCCCGGGCAACAACATTTTGCGCGCGCGCTTGAGCGTTATTTGGAGAGTGCCAAGCAGATTTACGCAGCGCTCCCCGGCGATTGGCGCCTGTTTTTGGAGCACAAGCTCTACGAGCCTGCACTCTATGCCACGGTCATTCAAGATTGGGGCACAAGTTATTTGTGCGCCACTGAGCTCGGCGAGAAGGCGCGCTGTTTGGTTGATTTGGGACACCATGCACCGAATGTTAACATTGAGATGATTGTCTCGCGTTTGATCCAGTTCAAACGCCTCGCGGGATTTCACTTCAATGACAGTAAGTATGGGGATGATGATCTGGACACTGGTGCCATCAACCCCTTTCAGATTTTTCTTGTCTTCAATGAGCTAGTGGATGCCGAACAGCGTGGCGCTCCAGGTTTCGACCCAGCGTACATGTTGGATCAGTCGCACAACGTGACCGATCCGATCGAGAGCCTGATCACGAGCGCCGCGTCGGTGAAGCGTGCCTATGCTCAGGCCCTGCTGGTGGACAGGGCGGCTCTTTCCGCGCATCAGGAAAGCAACGACGCAATGTCGGCAACTCAGACCTTGCATCGCGCCTTCCAGTGCGATGTGGAGCCCATCTTGCAGATGGCTCGAAGTCGGGCCGGTGGCGCGATCGATCCCGTTCGGACCTACCGCGCTTCCGGTTACCGGAAGCAGAAGGCAGAGGAGCGCCCGCCCGCAGCCGGTTCACGCTCGGGGATTGTGTAGCCGTGCACGAGCTTGAGCGGCGAAAGGTGATCCTGAAGGCGCTCACGGATCACGGTTCGTCGAGTCTCCGGCAACTCACAGTATTGTTGGATGCTTCCGACGCTACGGTGCGTCGGGATCTGACGCGTCTCGAGTCTGAAGGATTGGTGCGTCGGGTCCACGGTGGTGTTGAGGCACTTGGTGCAACGCGCGCGAATTCTCTGAAAGGCCAAGACAGCTTCACGGCAAGCCTGAAGCTGCATGAGGCGAAAAAAGCGGCGATTGCGCGTGAGGCTGCGCTGCTCGTTGACTCAGGGGACTGCGTCATCATTGCCGGCGGCACGACCACCTTCGCGATGGTGCGGAGCCTGGGCGATCGGCAGCTCTTGGTGCTCACCAATTCGTTCTACAGTGCCGAATATCTGCATAAAAATACCACGAATCGCGTCATTTTGCCCGGCGGGGAGCTGTTTGAAGAGCAAGGGGTGATCCTGAGCCCGTTCGAGCAGGACGTTTTTCAAAACTACTACGCCTCGAAGCTGTTTATCGGGGCCCAGGCCGTGAGTTCACAAGGGCTCATGCAGACCGACCCGACACTGGCGCGCTCTGAACGCCGTTTGATAGATCAAGCGGATGAAGTGATCGCCATGGTGGATAGCTCTAAGTTCTCGGCTAAGGGCAGCTTGATCGCCTGCCCGCTTGAGCGAGTGAGTCGGTTGATCACGGATTCTAACGTGAGTCGCTCGGCTCTGGAGATGCTGCGGCGAGCGAATGTGAGCGTCACCATCGCCGAAACTGTCGGGCCTCGGTCGCTGGCGCAGAAGACCGAACTTTCCGCATGAATACGCCGCGCTCCCAATGCGTGGCCGTGATTGACGTTGGGAAGACGAACGTTAAGGTCATGGTCGTCAATGCCGCGGGCGAAACCTTGGCACAGCGCACTGTCCCGAACGAAGTGGAGCGCACGGGGGCCTACCCCCATTTTGACGTGCGGGCGATCTTCGAATGGGTTCTAACGGGGCTTGCAACCTTCGCGAAGGAGTATCCGATCGACACCATCATACCAGTTACGCACGGCGCAACTGGCGTGTTGTGGGATGGTGGGGGGCTCGCGCTGCCCGTGTTGGACTATGAGTTTGAAGGGCTCACCGAGATTGATTCCGAGTATGTCCTAGCCGCGAGTGACTTTAGAAATACCTGCTCGCCCAAGCTGCCGAATGGCCTCAATTTCGGCAAGCAGCTGTTTTGGTTGAAACGCAGGTTCCCCGTGGAGTTCGCACGCGCCACGCAGATCTTGATGTACCCGCAGTATTTTGCACTCCAGCTGACGGGGCAACTGCACTCTGAAGTCACCTCGCTGGGCTGTCACACCGATCTCTGGGAGCCGGAGCGACAGTACTTCTCAAAATTTTGCGTGAATGAGGGCTTCGCTAGCAGATTCCCGGCGCTCCGCCGTGCCTATGCTGAAGCGGGTGCGTTGCTTCCAGAGATGGTGCGCCGCACCGGTCTGGATCCCAGCGTGCGTGTCCTCACTGGCATTCATGACAGCAACGCTTCGTACTTCGCGTATGCGGCAGCTCGCCAAACGCAGGCGCAGTTTGCGGTGGTTTCCACGGGGACTTGGGTGATTTGCATGGCGAAGGGCGTGGGCTTGGCAGGCCTCAGCGAGGAATTGGATATGTTGGCGAACGTGGATGCCTTCGGAGATCCCGTAGCCTCAGCGCGCTTCATGGGCGGACGTGAATATGAAGTGCTTGCGGGGAGTGATGGGCTTTTAGCTCAACCGACTCTTTTGGACCTCGAGCACGTGCTCGAAACGGTTCTGCCAGTGCCCTGTTTCAGTTCACAGGGGGGCTCATTTCGAGAATCTAAGGGCGAGATCCTCGGGCAGGCGCCTCAGACCCCAACCGGTAAAGCGGCGCTAGCTGCGCTGTATACCGCGCTCATGACTGATCATTGTTTGCAGTCATTGAGAGTTGCTGGCGACGTGATCGTGGATGGGCCGTTCGCTAAGAATCCCTTGTTTGCGAGCGTGCTGGCAGGTCTCTGTCCGACACAAGATATCTTCCTTGCCGACGTCACCGCAGCGGGTACGGCGCGCGGCGCGGCCCAGCTCGCAGCTTGGCCAACCTTGCTGAGCACTCGGCTCACGCCAGTTGACCGGCAAATCACCGAAAAGCTGCAGGCGTATCGTGAACGCTGGTACGCCGCGCTACCAGTTCGAGGATGAGACCTGCCGCAAAAAACGGCACTTGCGAACAGGCCCAGGTCTCCTAGCCCGAGCGTGGCGTCACAGGCGCGCCTGTGAACACCCTTTCGTTCATTGGAGATAGTAAGCATGCTTACTATCTTGTGTTCGACTTTGAGATAGGGGTCAGCATGCCTACTATCTTGTGTTCGACTTTGAGATAGGGGTCAGCATGCTTACTATCTTGTGTT
>CAZSUA010000227.1:0-9457 GCA_964609655.1 uncultured Polyangiaceae bacterium
CCGTAGCGCAAGAGGCGCTGCGGCGCTCAATTCTGGACGAAGGGCAGCCCGACAGACTTCGATCGGCAAACAGCGTTGGTATCGAAAGACCTCTTCGCGTTCATCGAGTCCACGCAGCCGGAGCTGTGGGCCGACCTTCGCAAGCACCACCAGGCGGGACTGGAAGCTGCGGTGCTCGACACGTTGGTGAAGACGCTCGACAGCCGAGGCGCGCTCGATGTGTTGCGGCATGGCTTCAAGTTCTTCGGCAAGAAAATCGAGTGCGCGTACTTCAAGCCCGCGCATGGCATGAACCCCGATATTTTGGCGAAATATGCCAAGAACCTGCTGGTGGTCACGCGGCAGGTGAAGTTTGCCTTCGACGAAGAAAAGTCCTTGGACATGGCACTCTTCGTCAACGGCTTCCCGGTCGCGACCGTCGAGCTGAAGAACCACCTCACGCAGCAGACCGTTCGCGACGCGATCGAGCAGTACCGAATGCGCGATCCGCGACACGCGCTATTTCAGTTCAAAAAGCGGGCACTCGTTCACTTCGCCGTGGATCCCGACGTCGTCTACATGACGAGCAAGCTGAACGGCAAGGCGACCGTCTTTTTGCCCTTCAACCGTGGCAACGGCACCGGCGCCGGCAACCCCGAGCATCCGAGCGGCTACCGCACCAGCTACCTCTGGGAGGAGGTGTGGGCGCGCGACAGCTTCCTCGACATCCTCGGTCGCTTCGCCCACGTCGCCACGGAAGAGAAGCAGATCGCAGGCAAGACAGTCACGAAGGAAACGGTGATCTTCCCGCGCTATCACCAGCTCGATGTCGTTCGAAAGCTGGACGCTGCCGCGCGCAGCGACGGCGCCGGCCACAGCTACCTGGTGCAGCACTCAGCCGGCTCGGGCAAGTCGAACAGCATCGCGTGGCTCGCGCATCGGCTATCGAGCCTGCACGATGATAAGGACCAGAAAATCTTCGATTCCGTGGTCGTGATCACCGACCGCCGGGTGCTCGACAAGCAGCTGCAAGACACCATCTACCAGTTCGAGCACAAGCAGGGCGTCGTCCAAAAAATCGACGAGCACTCTGACCAGCTCGCCGACGCCATCAAGGCCGGCACGCAGATCATCATCACGACTCTGCAGAAATTCCCCTTCGTGACTCAGAAGATCGGCGCCATGCCGAATCGGCGCTACGCGTTGATCGTGGACGAAGCGCACTCGTCACAAACGGGCGAAGGCGCGCGGCAAATGAAGGAAGTGCTCGCCGTCAAAAGCTTGGAGGACGCCGAGGACGCCGAGCAAGACCAGGGCGAAGACTCCGAGGACCGCCTGGTGAAGGTGATGGCGTCGCGTGGCAAGCAGCAAAACCTGTCGTTCTTCGCATTCACTGCCACGCCCAAACCCAAAACGTTGGAGGTGTTCGGTCACCGCAACGCTGAGGGCAAGCCGATCCCGTTTCACCTCTACAGCATGCGCCAAGCCATCGAGGAGAACTTCATCCTCGACGTGCTGAAGAGCTACACCACTTACAAAGCGTTTTACCGGCTGGTCAAAGCGATCGAAGACGATCCGAACGTCAACAAGCGCAAGGCAACGAGCCAACTGGCGCGCTTCATGTCGCTACATCCGCACAATATTGCGCAGAAAACGCAGATCATGATCGAGCACTTCCGCAGCAAAGTGCGCCACAAGATCGGCGGCAAAGCCAAAGCGATGGTCGTCACTACCTCGCGCCTGCACGCCGTGCGCTACCGGCAAGCGTTCGACAAGTACATCGCCGAGCAGGGCTACACCGATGTCGGCGTATTGGTCGCCTTCTCGGGTGTTGTCCAAGATCCCGATTTCGAAGGTGTTGATTACACCGAGCAAGGCATGAACAAGGGCGTCAAAGAGCGGGAGCTGCCCGAAAAGTTCGAGAGCGACGCCTACCAAGTGCTGCTGGTCGCCAACAAGTACCAGACCGGCTTCGACCAGCCGCTGCTCCACACCATGTACGTGGATAAGCGGCTATCCGGCGTGCAGGCCGTGCAGACGCTGTCGCGCCTGAACCGCATGGCGCCCGGCAAGGAGGACACCTTCGTCCTCGACTTCGTCAACGGCACCGAAGAGATCGAGCGCTCATTTCAGCCGTATTTCGAGCAAACGACGGTCGCCGAAACCGCCGACCCGCACCAGCTGTACGAGCTGCAACATCGCCTTGAGGCGACGCAGATCTTCTGGACAGCTGAGGTCGAAGGCTTCTGCAAGTTTTTCTACGCCCCCAAGGAAAAGCAGAGTGTGTCGGACCAAGCCGCGATGTACTGGCACCTTGGCCCCGCCGTCGACCGCTTCAAGGCCAAGGACGAAGAAGAGCAAGCCGAGTTCCGCAATGCGCTCGCCGGCTACGTGAAGCTGTACTCGTTCCTGTCGCAGATCATGCCGTTCAGCGATCCGGATCTCGAAAAGCTGTACACCTTCGGGCGCTACCTGGAGCTGAAGCTACCGCGCGACGAGAAGAGCGCACCCCTCGACCTCGACGGCGACGTCGCCCTGAAATACTACCGCATCGACAAGCTCAACGAGGGCCAGCTCGTCCTCAAGATCGGCGACAACGTGGGCCTCAAATCCCTCACCGACATCGGCACACGCCAAGCCAAAGACGAAGATGTCGCCCTCTCGCAAATCATCGAAGTGCTCAACGACCGCTTCGGCACCGAGTTCACCCAAGCGGACCAGCTCCTCTTCGACCAATTCATCCAAGAAGCAAAGCAAGACGCCGAAGTCGTCGAGCGCGCCCTCGCCAATCCCCTCGACAACTTCGAGCTCGCGATGAAACCCAAGGTCGAAGGGCTGATGATCGACCGCATGGATCAAAATCAAGAGATCGTGAATCGCTACCTGAACGATCCCACCTTCCAGGCAGCAGCATTCAAGGCGATCGTGAAGCAGATTTACAACGAGATTCGGCGGCCGAGTTCGAGTCCGCCGCCGGCGTGAATGGCACCCGAATCGTTTTCCCCACCCCGTACATGGCGTCGCTCTCCGCCCTTGCAGAACGCGTAGACGGTCGCTGTACAAACGTTCCACCGTCGCAGGCCGCGCTCGCGACGCTTCCGATCCTTGCCCCACCTGTGCAGCCAACGGTGAGCCAATGCTGGGAGAAGAGGCATGACTGTAAACACGGGTCGCGGTGACAATTTCGGCTATTCGGTGTCACTGTCGGGGAACACGCTAGTGATCGGCGCCCCCAATGAAGATAGCGCGGCGACGGGGATCAACGGGGACCAAAGCGGCAACGCTGCCGACGGCAGCGGCGCGGTGTATGTGCGACGCATTGCCCCGTGATGGCGGGGCATACCTCGCATGCAGTCGCATGCAGTCAGAGGGTTGTTTACCTTTCCTAGAGGCTACGTTCGCTGAGGCACGTTAGGGCTGGCTTAGTGGCAGAAACTCGAGGTACTTAGCCTCACCGAACGTAGGGTTGACCAAGTTCACCGAGGGCCCTTAGGGTGCGCCATGTTCTTGCACGGCGCGGAAAAAGCTGGGGCTACGCAGGGCGAAGGGTTCCAATGCGTAGTCTCCTGATTGCCACCAGTTTTGCGCTGATGACCGGCGCCTGCGGCTCAACCAAAGTCGAACAGAATCCCGCCTCTGAAACCGGAGGTGGCGTTGGTATGGGGATCGCTAGTGGGGGGACTCCGGGGATGGACGGAAGCGGCGGGGCAGTCGAGGCGGGCATGGGCGCAGCGCCAACCACTGGAGTGGGGGGCGCAGGTACTGCGGGCGTCGCGGGAACATTCACGGGATCTGGTGGGGTTGGTGGGGCTGCAAGCGGTGGGAGTCCCACTGGTGGAACGGGTGGTGCGGCCGTTACCGATCCTTGCGCGAGTCCCCCGGTTGTGTTCCCGCGGCGGCTTTGGCGCCTGTCGCCAATTGAATACTCCAACACGGTGGGTGCGGTGATCAACGGGCGGCGCTCTGGGGCACAACCCATCGTGCCGATGCCCGATACTTTTGCAGTGCCGCTTCTGCCCAATGAGGGTCGCTACAGCACCGAATCTGCCGCAAACATAGTCTCCTTGACCGAGTTCAAAGCGGCCGCAACGGTCGTGCGCGGGATCGCCAATTATCTGGTTCAAACCTTCAAATTGAATACGTGTTGGGCAACTGATAGCGCTTTGGCTTTTGAAAGCTGCGCAGCTTCGCTGATTCAGGATCGAGGCGCGATCTTGTTTCGCCGTCCGCTCACGCTGACTGAAGCCGCCCGTTATGTGCAGATTGCGAAAGATGCGAGAGTGGAGCTCAACCCCGATCTTGCCCTTGCTACTGCGTTTCAAACCTTGATGCTCGCACCCGAGTTCATGTTTAAGCCCGAGATTGGGGCGAGCACCGGCGTTCCATTCACTTACAAGCTAACCTCGTATGAAGTGGGGGCACTGCTCGCTTATGCTCTCACACAGGCACCCCCCGATACGGAACTCTGGCAAGCAGCGAACCTCGGGCAACTGAGCACTCCAGCCGAAATCAAGGCTCAAGTAGCCCGCCTCATGAGCCTGCCGGCCGCAGCTGGTGCCCGCAACTTCGTGACGGAGTACTTCAAGCTCCATCAGTTGCTGAGCGTTTCAAAGGCGGCCGACGTGCAGGTTGGAGCGTGCCGTTACAATAGGGAGCGTTTAGTAGCTTCAGCCGAAGCGCTCGTGTCGGATGTCTACGCAACAAACTCTACGAGCAACTTCATCGGCACTTTGTTCACCACGCCGAACGTGTATGCGGACTGCGGCTCTGAGACGCTGTACGGACTTACCGGAACTCCGCCTGACACCGGCTCCCCGGCAAGGTTTGCCGCACCGCAAGGGCAACGTGCGGGCTTTCTCACAAGTCCGGCTTGGCTCGGAGCCATGGCGGGAGCCAGCGATACGAAGCCGGCGCGTCGAGGTTGGTTCATCAATGAGGACGTGTTGTGCCGCTCGATCCCGCCGCACCCGCCAAATGTACTGCCCGCGCCGCTCGATGCTAACCTCACCATGCGTGAAGCGTTGAGTGCACAGGAAACATCCGCGACCTGCGCCGGCTGCCACTCACTCCTGGATGCGCCCGGGCTCGCCTTTGAGATCTTTGACACGGTCGGTAGCTACCGCACGCTTGATAAGAATAAGCCAATCGACGCGAGTGGAACGTTAACCGGAGTGGACGACGCCAGCGTATCGTTTACAAACGGCGTGGACCTGTCCGTCAAGCTTGGCCAAAGCAAGACTGTTCAACAATGTGTGATGAAGAATGCCTTCAAGTACTTCATGGGTCGCGAGGTGCTGAGCTCCGACGAGTGCAGCCTGTCCCGTGCGGAAGCCGCCTACGCCCCATCAGGCAGCTACGTCGATTTCGTAGCAGAGCTTATAACCTCGGATTCAGCCTTGATTCGGGGATTTTAGGAGGCTGCCATGGTGAGCTATAGCCGTCGTTCCGTTTCGTTCAGTCGCCGCTCATTCGTCGAGAAGCTCGGTCTCGGCATGGGGGCGGCGCTCTTGACGCCGCTCGTAAAGAACATTGTCAAAGAAGCTCAGGGCCAACCGGTCACACGACAGGTGGCCATGTTCTGGTTTATCGGCAACGGCCTCCATCCTTATTGGGTGTTCACGCCGACGGAGTTTGCGGAGAACACTACAGCCGTGAATCAAGCGGAGCCATCGCCCGTACAGGGCGGACTCGTCAACTCTGCCAGTTATACGCTGCCTGCAGCGTTTGCTCCGCTTGCCGCAAACTATCGGAACAAGCTCTTGATGCTCGACGGTTTCAAGAATCACCCCCGAAAGGGCGAGGATGCAGGGCATGGCTGCGGTCACATGGCGCTCAGCTGCGTTCCGGGCAACGATCCCGATCACCTCATTCCCGGCAACATAACCTACGATCAACACTTGGCAGGCGCCGTCAGCGCGAGCGCGCCGCGGAAGTCCGTGCTCATTGCAAGTTCCGCGAGAATCTACGACGCGGTGAAGACTCAACTTTTTGCTGAAGGCCCGAGCAAATCACTAGGCGCCATTCAGAACCCTATGCTGCTCTTCAACGACTTGTTTGGGAGCCAGATGGCGCAGGCAGGGGGCATCACCGGAGGCAACACCAGCCTTCAGGATCGGCTAATTTTTAACGGCCTCAAAGCAGACCTCCAGCAGCTAGAGGCTCAGTTCGCCGCGCCCGAACGCGCCAAGCTGACGAATTATCTCAGTGCGATCGAGAGCTACGAACAGATCCTGGCAGGGTCGCTCAGGTGCGACGTTCCGAAGGCGCCGACCTTGACTCAGGCAAACAATCCTGTCGATGTCTTCGAGGCGTTGAACGCCATGGCAAGCATTGCGCTTCTTTGCGGGATGACCAACGTCATGGGTGTGGATATTGGGTGCGGGGATGGGCATGACGGACCTGACTTGAGAAAGCTCCTCGCGGGTACCCCGCTCGAAACTGACCCCAACGCCATCCAATACAGCGTTGGTCACATGGATGAAGCGATCTACAGACCCGTGATGACTGCCACTTACGCGTGGATGAGCGGCATGGTGGCGCGCACGCTGGACGTCCTGCTTGCCGATAGCCTGGTAACGAGTGCGGTCGCCATGATCACGAGCGACAACGGCGAAGCCCACCACTCCGCCCACGGGCGTTGGCCGCTCGTTTTGGCCGGAAAAGCCGGGGGATTGCGGATTGACGGCCGTTTCATTCGCTATCCGGAAGCGGACCAACGTTCATTGATTGACGTGTATTCGACGCTGGGCGTCGGCTTCGGAGTGCCCAACGGCACCTTTGGCACTCACGCTGATGGCCTCGGCCCCAATATGCCAGCACAAGGGCCGCTCAGTCAGGTGATTTAGGCATATCCGCTCGCCGCTCGGATGCGGGCGCGCGCCGACAATCGCGACTCAGCGCGCAACAATGTCCGACCAGATCCGGGACAGCCCGACGGCACGGATCTCGGGAGTCAGGCGGAATGTTTCCTTGCCGGCGTGGATGACATCCAACGAATCCAATTTGATATCGCGGAGGGCCGTGTGCGTCGAGGCGGTCACGGTCGGTGCGACAGTGCGTTGCGTTTGATCTCAAACCCCCATCTCTGGTTTCCAGAAACGACGATCAAGTCCGATCAACGCCTCCGTGCGTGACTCAGAAAAAGCACTGATCACTGCGAACGTCGAGACGCGCGATCAGCGCCTCAATGCAGATGGAACGCCCTTGGTCGGTTTGGGTGAAGAATTGCAAGTAGCGGGCAACACGGGGATCCCGGGTCACGGGCAGATCGGGTTGCGCGAGGCCATAGAGGAAATCCACACCGTTCTTGCTCGGGTCGGCTGCGGCAAGATTTGGATAGGCTGGCGTCGGAAGGGGTAAGGCGGTGTCTCCGGAGAATAACTCGGCTTCGGCAGTTTCGAGTGTCTTCAGATCACTGCTCACCGTTTTTAAGGGCTTAGCAGTTCTTGGCAGTTTGTGAGTTTTTGGGGGAGAATCTAAAGTGGCGTTGCCGCGCAACCGATCCAACCATTCAAAGGGCGTCAAGCGCGGATTGGACCCAATAGCAAAGCCTGCCACGAGGGCTAGGAGCACAGTCAATCGGCCATATCCACGAGGCATTGCCGGTGCACGCTAGCCCAGTGTGTGTTCGCCCAACAAGCGCACTGTTTTAGGCGTTTTTTTTCGCTGGAGGAACGTAGATACGCCCCTTCTGCTGTTAGGGAACAGAAACTTACGGCTCGCAGGCGTTGCCGGCAAGATTGCAGGATGCCACACACTGACTCATCGTCGGTGCTGGGCAAATCGTTGCGCCACCACAGGTTGCCGCTGCTGTCAGCATGCCGGGGCTCGGACTTTGGCCCGGGCTCGGGCCCGGGATGCAGCTAGCCAAACGGCAAACCGTCGCGGGCGGAGCCGCTACGTGCGTACAATCACCGGAGCTATTGCAGATATCCGAGGTGCAGACGTTGGTGTCGTCCGTGCAGGGTGTGCCACTGCCCTCGAAATTCGTCTGGCAGATTCCATCATGGCAGCTATCAGGCTTGTCGCAGGCCGAGGAAGAGTTGGAACCACAGGGAGTGGCATCGCCCTTCTTGGGATGCATGCAGGCGGTGCCCTGTGCATCACAGACGTCGTTGGTGCAGGCGTTACCATCATCCGTGCAGGCCCCATTGGGCACGCAAGCGCCGCCGCAAGCTCCGTTCGAGCACAAGAACGGGCACGAGGTGCCTTCCGGACCCCACTGACCATTGGAATCGCAGACCTGGATCCCGCCGTTCTGTCCGCACCTGGGCGTCGTAGGGACACAAACACCGCCACACGCGGCGTCAACGCAAGCGTTCGTGCAGGTCGCCGTGGCGCCCCATTGACCATCAGCGCCGCATACTTGGATGCCTCGGTTGGATACGCACTGTTTCGTGGTGGGAACACAAACACCGGTGCAAGCGCCGTTGGCGCAGGTGTTCGGACAGGCCGCGCTTTCTGGACCCCATTGGCCGTTCAGATCGCAGACTTGGACACCCTTGGAGCCGCATTGCCTGGTGGTGGGAACGCAAACGCCACCGCAAGTACCGCCTGGCTTCAGGCACACAAACGGGCATGCGGTCTGATTGAGCCAAGCGCCTGTAGCAGAGCACACTTGCGGGACCCCTGATTCACTGCATCGCTTCGCCCTGGGCACGCACGCCCCAGCGCAAACGCCGTTGCCGGCCACGGTCGAGCACACGAACGGACAGGAAGCGCTCGCTGCTCCCCAGAGGCCGCTCGCATTGCAGGTTCGGATCCCACCGCCGTTGGTCCCACCTGAACACTTTGTTTTTGTTGGCACGCACACACCGGTGCATTCGGCTTCAGTCGGCTCTGGTGTACAAACATACGGGCAGGCGGACGCTTCAGCGCCGAACACACCTTTGCTGGAACAGGTTTGGATGCCGCCGTTGGGTCCACAGATCGATGTATTGGGAACGCAATTGCCGGTACACAACCCATCGGTGCAGACATAGGGACACGTGGCGACACCCTGCCAAACGTTGCTTTGGCACGTCTGTGCTATCTTCCCGTTGCACTGCTTAGCGCCGTTCGTGCAGCTGCCGGCGCACGAAGCGACGTCATTCACGTAGTTGCAGACAAAGGGGCAGGCGGCCTCGGTCTGCCACTCGCCCGCCATGTCGCATTTTCGCGGGCTTTTACCCTCACACTCGGCGGCACCTGGAACGCACTGCCCGCCGCAGGCTCCCGCACTGCACAGATAAGTGCAGGTTTCCGTATCTACCCACTTGCCATTTCCATCACAAGATCGCGCAATCGTACCTGAGCAATCCTTGGAACCGCTCTTGCACTCGCCAATGCAGCCCTGTTCGGCGCTGCACTCAAACTCACACGTGGTGTCTGTCCATGCTGAGCCATCATCTTTGCAAACACGGTGCACTCCGCCCTCGCACAAGGCCGCCTTCGGCTCGCAAACCATGGCCGCGGGACTTCCACCAGTCCCGTTCCCGGT
>CAZSUA010000228.1:0-9455 GCA_964609655.1 uncultured Polyangiaceae bacterium
CGCGTGGCAGCAGCTTTTGCTCACCTGGAGCGCGAGGTCGAACGCGGCCGTCTGCTCTTCTACGGCGTTTCCAGCAATACTTTGGCTCGCGCCGCGGACGACGCCGAAGCCACCGACCTTGAGTCATTCCATTGCGCAGCCCAGGAAGCAGCGGGCGAACACCACCATTTCCGCGTGCTACAGCTTCCGTACAATTTGGTCGAAAGCGCCGCGGGAACAAGCGGACCCGGGGGCAAACCGAGCGTGATTCAACGTGCCGCTGAACTTGGGCTCTCGGTGCTCAGCAATCGACCGCTCAATGCCATCACAGCCTTTGGCCTCCTCCGCCTTTGCGATATTGCTGACACGGGCGGTGTCCTTCCGGATTTCGAAGAGGTGCGCACTCGGCTGGCTTCGCTTGAGTTCGAGTTCACGGACCGCATTGCCCCAGGGCTGGCCAACCCCGAGGGCCAGATGCCGAGAAACCTGTTTGATTGGGCCACGGGCCTCGGAGAAGCAGAAAATCGCATCGGAACCCGGCAGCAGTTTCTTGAGCTGAAGCAGAACGTGATTGAACCTCACATTCGCCAGCTCAAGCTAACGCTTACCCGTGTGCTCAGCGGAGAATTTCAGAGTCGCTTTGCCGCCTGGTATCCGCGCTATTCGGCAACGCTTGGCCAAGCCCTTTCAACACTCGAAGCCTTCGCCAATCACCAGAGCGCTCAGAAGATCCAGGCGCTCCGGGGGCTAGTTGAACTGCATTTTTCCGGACAAACAGCCAACACCCGTATGAGTCAGCTCGCCCTCGCGACCCTGCTCGGCGATCCCGGTGTTTGCAGCGTTCTCGTTGGCATGCGCAGCCCCGAGTACGTTGCCGATGCACTCGCTACCTTCGCACTCACTCTGCCCGTTTCGCCCGGGGATTGGCTCGCTCGGCTCAATCACGGGCTCACGGCTTAGCACTCTGAACTTTAGGCGAGGGCAAGGTATCCGTACGGCCGGGTAACACTGCGGCAGTGAGAAAATTCCGAACTCTCACGAAGGCTTCCCGGAGGGTCGAAAGGAGCCTGGCCACCTTCAGCTCATCCTTCATCTTGGCGGCTATTTCCATTTGATGCGCGAGCTCGGCCATTTCGGGTGCGCCGAAGCTACCCGCGGCTCCCTTGATCGTGTGGGCACTCCGCAGCAACGTTTGGAAATCCCCGCGCGAAAGCGATTCAGCGATGAGTACCAGGCGCTGCTCGGTATCACTCAAGAATATTTCGGAAAGCTCCACCACCAGCTCACTTGAGCCGGCCTCTTCACTCAACTGCTGCAACCGACTCAGATCAACCGCAACGAGTGCGATGACACTCAAGACCTTGCTCTCACTCTCGGCTTCAGCAATGGTCGGTGTGGTTTCCACCCGGAGTTGTCGGGGCGAGCGAGCCTCCGGGCTGCGCTCCGCAAGCGGTGGTATCGTCTCTGCGGACTGTGTTGCGTGCGAAGACCCGACGTAGCGCTCCACAATGGTACGTAGATGTTCGAGATCGAACGGCTTGGCCAGGTAGTCGTCCATGCCCGCAGCCACGCAGCGTTCGCGATCCCCCGGCATGGCATTGGCCGTGAGAGCAACGATCGGTACGTACTCCCGATCCTGCGTTCCCTCACGAATCAGACGTGTCGCATCGAACCCGTCGAGGTCAGGCATCTGGCAATCCATCAAGACCAGCCCGAACCTTCCCCGCAACACCGCCTCAACTGCGTCGCTGCCCGTCCCCACCACCACAACCTCCGTGTAGCCCCGCAATGCGCGCAGCACGAGTTCTCGATTGAACGGGTTGTCGTCAGCTATCAGAATCCTACGACACGCGTGGGCGCCTTCGAGCCTGAAGCCAAACGCGGTGGCTTTTGTTTCCACCGGAGCCTGCGCCGCCAACCTGTCCTGAACTCGCGGCAGAGGTATCCAGAACCAAAAACGACTCCCGCGGCCGGCTTCAGAAGAAAAACCCAGCTGACCCCCCAACATCTCAGCCAAACGTTTTGCCACCACGAGCCCCAAACCGGTGCCAACAAAACGTCGATCCGCTTCGGGATTCAGCTGCGCCAATGGCCTAAAAAGATGCGATTTACCGGCATCAGTGATCCCGATGCCGCTATCTTCGACGACAAACTCGACGCGCGGCGCACCTTCGTTCAACCCTGGGCCTACGGCCACACTGATAAAGCCTGCAGGCGTGAACTTGAATGCGTTCTCGATCAGTGTCTTCAGCACTTGTTCGATACGAGCTGGATCGGTGAACACCAACCTCGGCAGCGCTGGATCAAGCTGCAATGAGAATTCTAGGCCCCGTTCGGTTGCTTGCCTTTGAAAGCGCGCGGAGAGCCGATGCAAGGACTCGATCAGATTGAATTCTACGGGCCGGAGTTCAAGTACCCCATAGTGCAACGTTGCAAACTGAAGAATGTTGTCGACCACATGCAGCAACTGTTCGCCCGCGTTCTGGGCGTTCTCAACGATCAATTGGCCGTCGCGCTCGAGCTTGCCACAGGCCAACAACTCCAGGGCTCCCATCACCACCGTCATGGGCGTTCGAAGCTCGTGGCTCAACGTCGAAAACAGTGTGCTCAGGTCTGCCAGCGCTGAAGGACCCACGGCTTTCGGACCCTGGATCTGCAGTTCGGGTCGAGCGCTCGAAGGGGGTTCACCCAGGCGCTGCTCGTGGATCAGCGTCTCCACCAAGCGCAAGGCGTACTTCCAACCAGCTGCATCAGGCACTTGGTCTGGATCGAGCCCGCCTTCGCGCAGACGATTCACCAGCACCTGCCTGAGCGCGGGAACTCTCCCGCCCTCGGTCACGCAACCTCGCGCGACAGGGACATGCTTTGGATGCGCCGGTAGAGTGTAGCGCGCCCGATGCCAAGCAACTTGGCGGCTTTGCCAACACTACCGCCCGTGGCTCGGAGCGCTCGCTCGATCGCCTTTCGTTCAAGCTCCTGGAGCGGAACAATGTCGGTCGCGATCGGAGCGATCGAGATGGGAGTTGCTCCCGCATGAGGCGCTTGGCTAAAGGGCAGGCTCGGAAGCGCAAATGTGCGCACATCGTGGGGCAAATCCGAGAGGGTGATCTCATGGCCACGCGAAGCCAACATGCAGCGATGCACGACATTTTGAAGTTCGCGCACATTCCCTGGCCAGCGATAACGTGTGAGCGCTTCCAGTGCGTCGGGGGTGATGCGCTGGACGTCACGCCCCACGTCCCCACGCAACGTCTGCAAGAAATGCCCCACAAGGAGCGGGATATCTTGAACCCGTTCGCGGAGCGGTGGCACCGTGATCGGATAGACTACCAAACGAAAGTAGAGATCTTCTCGAAATCTGCCGGCTTCAACTTCTGCGCGTAAGTCTCGGTGAGTCGCACACACAATCCGCGCGTCGGTAGTGATCTCGCCAGAGCCGCCGACTCTTCGGATCTTCTTCTCTTGCAGCGCACGCAACAAGCTGGCCTGCGTGCCTGGACTCATCTCACCCAATTCGTCTAAGAATAGCGTTCCGCCAGCTGCTTCTTCAAAACGCCCCCGACGTGTGTGAGTGGCACCCGTGAAGGCTCCGCGCTCGTGGCCGAACAACTCCGATTCCAACAGCGAATGCGGAATGGAGGCACAATTGATCGCCACAAACGGCCCTGACTTTCGAGGCCCGCCTTGATGGACCGCGCGGGCCACAAGTTCCTTGCCCGTGCCGCTTTCGCCAAACACACAGACCGCAACATCACTGTCCAAGACGTGACTGATCTGGCGACCCAGCTCCATCATTGCGGGGCTGCGCCCAACGATCGATTGCTCGGTTTGGTGCTCAGAAAGCGCACTTTTTAGGCGACGAACATTGCTGACCAACTCACGCCGTTCAACACCCCGGCCCACTGCGAGAAGCAGGCGTTCGCGCTCCAGGGGCTTGGTGACATAGTCGTAAGCACCTGCACGCATGGCCTCAACGGCCGTATCTAAATCGCGCTGCGCCGTGACAACGATCAACGAAAGCTCGGCGTCTTTAGTTTTGAGGTGGCGCAACACATCGAGGCCGGGCACATCATCCAAGCCTAAGTCGATGCAGACGGCTGACGGCATTTCGCCGGCGTAATCCAGCGCGCTTTTGCCTGACGCGTGCTCAATGACCTGATAACCATCCTTCTCCAACCAGAAACGCATCAGGCGTCGCACCGTTGGATCGTCGTCGATGATGGATACCAGCCTCGACCCTTTGGGTTCGCTGACGGGTGGGGGATCGATCACGCTCATGCCAATCCCTACGCACGGTGGCTCGTCGGCTTTAAGGGCAGCTGATCATTCCGGGACACCTACACTCTCATCCTGAGACCCAACGCGGGGTACAAAACTCCGACATTCGAGAAAACTCCGACAAATCGACGAGTCTTCGGCTCGGCACACATCTCGCAGTGCCTCGCCCAGTGCCAACCCCCGAAAGCCCATTTCCGATCCTAGACCCGTGGCTCCGAGCCCAAGCTGTTCAGATCGGACAGTCCATGGGCAGCGCACAGATAGAGACAACCGTCGATAGGCTCGGGAATATTTCCTTCGCCGTCTTGGATGCGGTGGGCCGCTCCAATCCACAGCCACTCTTCGCACTCGCTGTGCCGATCGTATTGAGAGCGCTAAGCCATGGAGAACCGTTGCACCAGTTGATTCACGAGCTCGAGACAGCCTTGGCGGCACAGGCCCTGGGGCCACTCGCTCTCGGAATACTTCGTTTCGAAACCAGAGAACGACGCGTGGAGCTATTGAACGCAGGCTTACCCCCGATCGCGTGCGTCGACGCAGCAGGCGAGATTTGCCGCCATGAAACGCAGTCAAGCCCGATTGGGCTTTTTCCTAACGAACTCCACAGTTACAAGTTAATCCCTTTGATTCAAGAAACGACCTGGTTTCTGAGCAGCACGGGAGTATTTCAGGGCCCGCAGGCTAATCAGAGCTATCTGAGCTTCCTCACAGAACTGCACTTGGAACGCTGGGGCGGCAGGCTCTGCTTGGCACCCCTTGAAGAGAGTTCGCGCCTTGTCTCGGGTGCGCTTTGGCGTGCTGAACTCAATCCCGATGATGGGGCGTGTCTGTTCATCAACCTTCCCGGCCCGGGACACGCCGCGAACGACGCTGCCTCAACACGTCCCCCTAAGAAGCCCTCGCCGCGGCCATAGCCCCTGCTCACTCAGTGAGCTTCGGCCGAACACCAATTGCCAACAACCGGGGCGCCGCTTACTCTCAAGCGAAGATGGAACTTCGCACGAGAACGATCAGTCGCCTACGAGATGCCCTGCTACAAAGTGGTCGGCGTCCATCGCTGATAGCATCACCGGCGTACGAAACATTAACGCGCCAAGGCTTATTGAGCGTTGAAGAGTTCACGGCCCTCAACCGAGTCGATCCGCTCGCCGAAACCATGTTCCTGATGATGTCGGTCGATGGCAACGTCGGGGAGGACGAATTGATCGCTCTGCGCGGCGCCCTTCGAGGCCTCACCGACAATCTGCTCCGCTCGGGCACCGTCAAAGTAATGGTGGAGAATTACCAGAGCCGCCTCGCCGAGCAGGGGCGGGACGCGCGCCTCCAGGAAATAGCGGATGCACTTCTGGGGGAGCCAACGGAAGCGGAGGGGGCCTTCGCACTCGCTGCCGCCATCGCCCTCGCGGACGACGAAATCGCCCCCGAGGAGAATGCGCTGATCAACCAGCTAGCCGAGTGGTTTGGCATCTCCGAGGCCCGGGCAGACGAGATCCTCGACCAGCTCGACGAAGACGGCACCGAGGAAGAATAGGGGCCGGAGTTCGACCTCGACACCCCGAAAAATCGGGAGTATCTGGGGATTTGTGAAAATAGCAGTCATTGGAACGGGCTACGTGGGATTGGTCGCAGGCGCTTGCTTTGCCGACTCGGGTGTCGATGTCGTGTGCGTCGATGTCGATGAGAGCAAGCTCGCAAAGCTGCGTGCTGGAGAGGTTCCCTTCTTCGAGCCGCATCTCGCTGAGCTGGTCAAAAACAATTGGCCGGATCGCCTGCATTTCAGTTCGAATCTAGCCGAATCCATCGCTGGCAGAGCTGCAGTCTTCGTCGCGGTGGGCACGCCCCCGCACGAAGATGGCTCGGCGGATCTCACTCACGTTCTTGGTGTCGCTGAGCAAGTTGCCAAGGCTACCACTCACGATCTGATCTTAGTCCTGAAGAGCACGGTGCCCGTGGGCACAAATGCCCGGGTTACCGAGGTGGTGCAGAGGAACAGCAAGCACAAAATCTCGGTGGTGAGTAATCCCGAGTTTCTCAAAGAGGGTGATGCGGTTAACGACTTCTTTAAGCCGGATCGGATTGTGATCGGCACCGATGATGCTCATGCCTTCGACGTGCTGGAGCGTCTGTATGCGCCCCACAATCGCCAGCGCAATCGCATCTTGCGCATGAGCCCGAAGAGTGCGGAAATAGTGAAGTATGCAGCCAACGCGATGTTGGCCACGAAGATTTCCTTCATGAATGAAGTGGCGGAATTGTGCAATCTTGCGGGCGGAGATGTGGAAGATGTGCGCGTGGCGCTCGGCTCTGACCAACGCATTGGAGCGCACTTCCTCTATCCGGGCCTCGGCTTCGGCGGCAGCTGCTTTCCCAAGGATCTGCGGGCGCTGGTGCGCACCGGTGCTGATTTCGGTGTGAGCATGAAGGTGACGCAAGCCGCGATTGAGGCCAACGAGCTGCCCGTGGCCACGTTGGTCAAACACATGGAGAAAGATCTCGGCGGCCTTGCAGGGAAAATCATCGCCATCTGGGGCCTCGCCTTCAAGGCCAAGACAGACGATGTGCGCGAAGCTCCAGCCCTGCGTTTGATAGCCGAGCTGCACAAGCGCGGCGCCAAGACCCAAGCCACCGACCCACAAGCGATGGAGACAGGCCGAGCTTCGCTTGAGCAGATGGGCCTCAAGGAGAAAGTGCTGTTGGTGGAGAACGAGTACGCCGCCTGCGAGGGTGCAGACGCCTTGGTGATCGCCACCGAGTGGAATGAATATAGAAATCCCGACCTGGCGCGGATTGCCGGCCTCTTGCGCAGCAAGTACTTGTTCGACGGCCGGAATATCTTGTCGCGAGAAACAGTACTCGAAGCTGGCTTTGCCTACCGGGGCATGGGGCGCCCGCCGCTCTAGGCCCGCATCGCAATCACAGGATTCGTGCGAGAGGCGCTGAGGGCTGGGAAGAATCCGCCTAGAACGCCCATCACGCCGCCGAGTGCCAGTGAAATCAGGATCTGCGCCGGATCTGGCGTGAACGAGAAGGACACCTCCTGCCAGGTCGCGAAATTCATCATTGAGATCTTCACGAAGCCCATGAAGAGCGAGGCCACAGCGCCTACGAGGCCTCCCACCGTGGCCAATACGATGGACTCCACCAACATCGAACCTAACACGGCGCGCCGCGTGAAACCGAGCGCCTGCAGGGTGCCAATTTCTCGGCGTCGCTGCGCCACCGCAGCGTACATCGTGATGGCCGCACCAATCATCGCACCGATCGAGAAGAAGACCGTGATCACGATGCCGATCGCACTTACAAACGTCGCCGTGCCAGACGAAATCTTGGAGTAGTACTCGCTCTCGCGAAAGCTTTGCAGACCGAGCTGTTTATCGCTCTCAACTGTCGCCTTGAAGGCATCGTACTTACTTCCGCTTTCTAGCTGCACGGTGACCGAAGACACGAGGCCCTCGCGACCAAAGGAGCTCTTCACCGTGTCAACGCCGGCCCAGATCTCTGATTCGAACGACGAGCCGCCCGCGTCAAAAATCCCCACTACCTGGACTTTGCGGTTCTTCTTGAGTTCAAAGCTCAAATTCAAATCCACACCGGTGTAGCGCCCGCGCACAGACTTACCCAACATCACCTCGTCCGTGCCTGCCTGCGGCAAGCGCCCTTCGATCAATTTTACCTCAGGCCGCATCTTGAGCACGTTGTCACTCACCCCGCGCACCTGGACATTGGCTATTTTTCCCGGCGTACCAGCCTTCTCGACGGCGATCACAATCACCGCCTCACCGCCGCCCAGGGGCGCACCCGTTTCGTCCTTTTTGACGCCCGGGGCTGCCAGGATCAAGTTGATGAGCCGAGTCTCAAACGTGCTGGATAGCTCCGAATCGGCCCCTTTGCGCAACACGATGGCATTCTCGGAACGCCCCGAACTACCCATCGTTTTCTTGATACCACCGGAAAGCATCAACGACGACGACAGCACGAAGACCACGAGAGCGATCCCGAAGGCGGAAGCTAAGGTCGTGCCTTTGCGCGCGACCAAGCTGCGAAGATTGTAACTGAGAGGAATCATTAAAAGCATGGCTATCACCCAACTCGCCGAAGAGAATCCACCACATTGAGCTTGGAGGCTTGGTACGCGGGGACGATGGCCGCCACCAGGCCAAGCGCGACTGAAAGCACCAGTGCAAGGCCTGCGATCGGAGCATCCACATGGAAATACGGAAACATCGCCCCCATATTTTCTTCGAGGAATCGACCTAAACCCTGCTCAACCACCGGATAGGCAAGCAGCAGGCCGACGCCACCACCACACAAGCCCACCACCATCGCTTCCAAGAGCACGAAGGACGCAATGTGCTTCGGCAAGAAACCCAGCGCACGCAACATACCATATTCGTTCGTGCGCTCACGCACACCCATCGCGATCGTATTGCCCAGGATCAGCATCATGATCACCAAGATCACGATCGATACCAGATCAATCGCCGTGAGCACCGCCGAAAACATACCGAGGAATGAGGCATTCATCGCATGCTCATCCATGCTCAGCGTCTGCGCATCTTGATCGTCAAACAACGTATCGATGCGCTTGGCAGTATTCGCCGCGTCCCCAGCATTCTTGACCCTAGAAATAAACCAGCCGGCCTCGTCTTTGCGACGCGCGTCAATGCTATCGTTCAAATAATCCCAATGAAACATGAGTGACGCCTTGTCGAGCGACGAACGCTTCACCGTGTAGATGGCATCTACGTCGAACTGCCAATCGCCCGGATAGATGGTGCCCGCTAGCGTGACGCGGTCCCCCACCTTCCAACCAAATTGTTTGGCTAAAGACTCGCCGACCAACGCCCCTTGGCGATTGCTGAGCCACTTCTCGCGCTGGGCCGCCGGCAGGATGATCTCATCATAGACGGCCATGAACGAAGGGGGATCGACGGCGATCGATTGGAAGAAGTCGGACTCGCGCGTCGGGTGCTTGGCGCCGAACCAGCTCGCCCAGGTCACGTGGGTCACGCCGGGGATCTGCTCAATCTGCGTTTTGTAGCGGACAGGAAGCGGACTGATGAACGTGATCTTGTGCCGCGTGGCAACGCGATCCTTGGCCGCATATTCAGCCGACACCGTCCACGACCAAATCACCGTTCGGAGCAGCACGAATGCCAGGATTGCCACCGCGACTCCCAGCACCGTGAGCACGGTCC
>CAZSUA010000229.1:0-9382 GCA_964609655.1 uncultured Polyangiaceae bacterium
CCAGGTGTGCCGGGTGCGCCCCCTGACATCATTCCCATCCCGCCCGATCCCCCGATCTCCCCGCTCAGTGCATCGCGCGTTGGGTCTGTGCCACGACAAAAGCTGTCGACACAAAATTGACTCGCCAAGCACTCCAGGGTCCCCGGGATGCAACGATTACGACATGTTCCCGCGCTGCACGCGGTGCCAGGAGGACACTCTTGCCCCCCTTCGCTGCACGTCGCCTGCGTCGACGAAACACAAGCCGCGCTCCCGCCTGCCGTTTTCAAACAGCGCAAACCCAGGGCGCAATCTTGATCACCCGCGCATTCCACCCCACACGTCTTGAAAATGCACTTCTGCCCACTGCTGCAGTCGCTGCTGAGCCGACATTCCAAGGCTCCCGCCGTCAACCGATATTCTCCCTCCAGCCCCAATATCGAGTTGCACGCAACACCGAACGCCAAAATCCCTAGCACCACCCATTTCGCTCCGCGCATTGCCAACAGCCTTTCAACCCACTCGCACACAAGCTACCCCCATCGGCCCGAAGGCCACAAGGGCTGGAACGACACCTGGCGGATCCGCGGTGCCGTCAGATGACGAAAGCAGTGTTTGGCACGTGCAGATCATCCGCACCTTCGTTGAACGTGACTTGTCCGCGCTGCGGCTCCGATTGGCGGGAACCAAGCTAGCGGCGTTCTTTAAGGCGGGTAACAAGTGTGCTGGTTGCCAGCCATGCTCGGCCAGGTCTTCCAGCACGGGGCCAACGGGCGTGCGCAGGGTGGGCCACAGCCATCGGTCATGGCTAGATGCGTGCCGGCGGCGGCGCAACGCGATATCCCGCAAATGGGCTAGGTCTGGGGTGGCCGAACTGGCAGACCGCGTGGCCGCGGCCAGCGGCGAGGTCGACATCTACTGATCCACCGGGAAATTATGTTGGGGAGAAGCCTTACTGGAGCGCGTCGCCAAGCCCCTAGAATCGTTTCGTAACTATCCCCGGGAATCAGAGTGCGAGCGGCGGACAATGAACAGCCGGGCAACACAGGGTAGCACTTGATTCGAAAGGCTCGTAGCCTTTCGGAAAGGTGCCTCTCATGCATGCCTCCGCCAACAGGTACACGTTTTACCCAGGCTATCGGCGGGTCAGTTTGGTCATTGCAACTTTCGGATTAACGTCTCTATTTACCCTGCCGGCGGCTGCAACCGTTTGCATCACATCGTGCCTCCCGTACGAATGTGGCTTCGAGGTAGCTAATGTTCGCTGCGCTGTTCTGCCCGCCAATTACCAACTGGAAGTTGCGGTGGATTGCAGCGACGCCATTGGGATTGGCGCACTTCCGGTTTTGGTTCTGGAAGATGACACGGCGCTGGCTTCCGAATGGCGCCCACGCGATCGGCTCTGGGGAACTCCCGAATACTGGTTCTCGGCAATACAACAGCCACGTAACTTCTACGTGCGTGTGGGCCCGACGCTCCCCGCAAATGCCATCGTCCGCGTCGTGCATCGCGTGCCAGAACGCTGTACAATCGCATCCATACGTGCCTGCAACAGTAGCGCTCGTGTAGCCTGCGCCGAGGGCACGGCAAGCTGCTGCGGTGCTTTCGATGCTGCTAGGATACCCTTTGCGGCTGATGGTGTATTGAGCGTTGGGTCTGCGCGAGCCACAAGCAGCGGCGGCGGCAGCGGCAGCGCCGGCGTAGATCCCCTCGGCGCCCACATGTATGAATACAGTCGCTTTCGCACGGCGGCGGCGGACCACGTTGCTCCCCCAGCGCTCTCAGTGCAGCTCGAGTGCGAGCTGGATGAGACCGTTCCGACCAGGCCACTTGCCATCATTCACAGCAAGCTATCTACGCCATCGGGGGAGACGCCGGATCTCACGGACGTCGTGGAAGCGGCTATTTTTACTCAGGGCCCTCGAGCCCTCACCCCTCGGGAGGAAGTGGTCTACCGAGCTCCCGTATGCGGCCCGGGCTCGCCACCCAGTAGCCCCTTCGAACTCTCGGGCCAATACTTTACCTCACTCATTACCGGTTTTCACGTCCCCACAACGTCGAGTCAGTGGACGTACTTTGTGCGAACCTACGACGCTGCGGGTAACGTCAGTGAGGGGCCTCCCACCACCTTGACAATCCCGGATGGATGCACTCACGGATTCACACCACGGAAGCAGACGCTGCCCATGCGCTTATGTTCGACACTCGCATCGCCCGGTGCCTGCGAAGCTGGCATCGTTCTGGCGGGCGCTGCTGGCGCGCCCAACGCGCAGGGGGCAGCAGGGTCGCCGAGCTCGCCCGTGAACTCCGGGGGGCGACGCAACCTCGACGCCGTCTGCTCTCCCCCAAACATCTCCCCACCCTATACACCCCTAATTCCGAGCGCAGCCGATCCGATCTCCGCGAGCGGAGGAGCCTCCACCTCTGTCTATGCGCCGCCCCACACCAGTTCATCGACTTGTTCGCTATCGGTGAGCAGCAACGGCTCCGGACCGTGGATCATGGCGGGCCTGGCACTAGTCGCCGCAACCCTCCGCAGGCGGACGAATGCTGGCCAGCACTGCGGGCGGCGCGCGGTCATCCGCCTCCGAGAGTTAGTCCCAAGTCGCGGCCTTAAAATTTTCAAGGATCTGACGGTCTTTGGTGAGCAACACACCTTGACCAACATCCGCCTGGGCCACGATGATTCGGTCGAAGGGGTCGCGTGTCCAGCTGAGCGCCAAGGCAGCGGACACCACGTCATCGAAGGGCTGATCACACACCTCTAGCGTGAACGCTTCGCGGGCGGCTTCAAGGAAGTTGTCGGGCGAGCTATTGAGGCGGCCTATCTCACGCAAGAACTGAAGTTCTAGAACCGTGGCTGGGGAGATTTTCAACAGCCGTGCCTGCCGTAACGTGGCAATGGCTTTGCGGGGAAGGTGCCTTGCTGGCTGGGTCAACATGACCACGACATGCGTGTCCAGGTAAGCAATCAAGGCCGCCACTCACTCGACCATTCGAGGTGCACAAGATCATCGACGCTGCCATTGACCCAGCTCGGACGAGACCTTGGCCACGCCAGCTTCTCCTTGCCGGCGGACGGCGGCGCATCATCGACGCTTAGCTTTAAGCGCTGCCCCTTGCGCTCAATCAGGACAGGCGTGCCTGTCTTCAAGACTCGATCAAGAACGGTGTAAAGCTCGGCACGAAGCTTCGTCGCATTCATCCTGCTAGGCTAGCGTACGTACGTACGTACGTCAACGCCTTCGCTGGCGGCTGGGCCCCAAGCGTAAGGTTCGAGAAATGGGCTGACGCGTCCGAGGGAGCGGTGGAGACGGCTGCGATGCGCAAGCGCTTCGGTCTGCAGGATGGGTCGCTGGTGATCGCCGAAGAGCATGACGAAGGCATCCTGCTGCGCCCCGCCATGGCGACCGCGCTTGAGATGTATAGCGACGAGCGTGCCGCTGGCTTCCTGCTATCGAACGCGGTTGATGCCGATGACTACGCACGGGCGCGTGAGGAGGTGCGGTCGATGGGGCTGGATCCTGACGCCATCCTGCACCGCAAGCCTGCACCGTGACCCGCGTCTTCCTTGATGCCAACGTGCTTTTCTCCGCTGCGTGGAGCGCCGAAAACGGGCTGCTCCGCCTCTGGAAGTTACCGCTCTCGCTGGTGAGCTCGTCGTACGCGGTCGCCGAGGCAGAGCGCAACCTCTCGCGCAAACGGCCCGAGGCGCTGCACCGCTTGTCCGCGCTGCTCGTACGGATTCAGATCACTGACGTCCTCGCGCCGGTCGAGGGAAGCCGCTTGCCCTCGAAGGATGTTCCGATCCTGAGTGCTGCCGTCGGAACCCGCGGCCACGTGCTGCTCACCGGCGATGTGGCGGACTTCGGGTATCTCATTGGTCAGGAGGTGCATGGCGTCCGCGTGCTCACACCGCCGATGCTGCTCTCGGAGAGCGCACGTTAACCTGGAAAACAGGTCGCAGGAGCTGCATTGACCAGATCCTAGGTCTAGCATCCCGCTAAGAACGCCGCATCGCATCCCTCCAGAAGCCGCTCGCTTGACGAGGCAGGCGCGCGTCGCCTAGGAGCAGGACTGCGGGCGGTAGAACGCTCAAGGAGGCGGTCACATGGGAGATGCTAGACTGGGGCAGTATGGGGTCGCGAGGTCGCGAGGTGTCGGTTTGGCGGCGATGCTGGAAAGCACGCCGGCCGACGCGTTCAGAACGCGCAGACGCTGCAGCCGCGCTAACCGCTTCAGGAGGCTGAAGGTCAAGTGAACGTCGGGTCCAGGCTTTCTCGGCTCCGTGGCTGCTTGTTCGTTTCGATGCTCGGATGTTGTGAGGGCTGTAGCTCCCCAAACGCCGATGGGCAGGCCCACCAGTTCTTTGCCGAGCGTGATCGCATCCTGTGCTCGAAGGCGTTCGAGTGTTGTACGGCACAGGACCCGTGGGTCGGCGGGATCGGCGGCGTCACGCAGTGTTTGGAATTGAGCCCGAACGGCTCGCGCGCTGCAGAGCTCGCGCGGGCTATCGAAAGCGGTCGCGCCAAGCTGGACACCTCTGCCCTCAAAGCCTGCCTCGAAGCCCTTCGTGCTGCCGACTGCGCAGCGGTGGCGGATATCGCGCGTGGTGCCGACCCGTCCGAATGTCAGGGCGTACGAACCGGCAGCTTACCCGCCGGCGAAGCGTGCCAGAACGACTTCGAGTGCGTAACGCAAAACTGTAGGCTCGCCGATGCGAGTGATCGCAACAGCACCCGCCGCGTGTGTGGAGAAACGGCCAACACGGCAGGTGCAAGCTGCGGACCCGGTGCGGGCGGCCTCACGTGCGTACCTCCGCTCGTGTGCGACTTGGCAAGTGGCCCGGGTCTGGCTTGCGGTCAGCCGCAGGACGAAGGTGGCATCTGCGAGCACGACAGCGACTGCCTCTCGCAATTCTGCAGTCCCGCTAACGGGACCTGCAGCGCCGTGTGTCGTGTGCCGCTCGAGAGCGGCGTACTGACTTTGCGCTGACCGAGTTTTACCGAATTTGCGTCCAGTGCCGAGGCCCCGTGTGCCAACGTGGCGTGAGACAGCTCCCTCTGGATATCTATGTACCGATGGGCGGAGATCCCGTGCTTGGTTTATGCGAGACGGGAAGCTATGTTGCTGGGATGAAGCCGGCTCTCCTAGATCCAGAGCATCTCCGAGCTTTCGCGCGCCGAGACTGGGCGCGCGTAGATCACCACAAGCGGCAACATTGGGCAAAGCTCTACAAAGTGAAAGGAGCGCAGCGAACCATCGCCCTCGCTCACGCCTTGTACGAGCACGCCCGATCGTTGAATCCGAGTATTGCCCATGCTGGGCGCGACGAAGACTTCGCGCACCATGTTAGGCTGAAGAAGCTGATGGATGCCGCGGCCCACGCCTTCACCGTTCGTTAGGGCCCTCGCAGCTTTGAAGGGGGCGTTGGCTGAGCTCGATGTTAGCTGGTATTTGTTTGGCGCCCAGGCAGCGCTGATTTACGGTTCGTCTCGTGCAACAGCCGATCTCGATCTCACGGTTCACCTTGGCCAAGTGACGAGTCGCCAGTTGGCCGCACATCTGCGCTCATCGGGGTTTCGCCTGCGCTTCGAGAATGTGAAATTTGTTGACCAGACGCGTGTGCTGCCGGTCGTGCACGAGACCACCGACATAGCCGTAGATCTGGTGATAGCCGGTCCTGGCTTGGAGCAACTGTTTCTCGAACGCTCCGTTCAACGAAAGGTCGGGAGCGTCGTGTTGCCAGTTGCGCGCCTAGAGGACATCGTTGCCATGAAGGTCTTAGCCGGCAGGGCGAAGGACAAAGATGACATCGTCGATATTTTGTGTGCGAATCTCAAGGGGGTGGATCTCTCGCTCATTCGGTCAACGCTCTTCCAACTTGAAGAAGCGTTGGACCAAGACGACCTGTTGCGTGCGTTTGAGAGCATGCTTGCCGAAGCCGAAAGAAGGGTTGCCTCCAAGGTGTCTGGTACGGCGGCTCGGGCGAAGAAGCGGACCAAGAAGCCGAAGCGCCCTTCGGGACGTTAACCATAAGCATACAGCTCGATTGGTCGCGTAGCGGCGAAAGCCAGCACCGAGGGCCTAACTTGAATACCGTCACGATCAAGCGGCGACGCTCGGGCACGCCAGACCTCGTCATTGGCGCAACTGTAAGGGCCAAGCGAGAGAAGCGGTGAGGCGCCGGTGGGCGTTGGGATGATGCGTTAGAGGAGCGCAAGAAACTCGCGCCATGGCAACGCCTTCGCGCCGGAGGTCAGAGCCATCGAACGGGTGGGCGACTTGGAAGGTCGATGCACCAGATAGAGCTCCAAGTCCCGTGTTGGGTTGCTTCCGTGTTTGGCCCAGGCGGCGGACAGTGCTCGCATGGGCGTGGCCATTTCAGCTTTTTGGTGTGTGCGTGGCTTTCGCTTCAACCAGGTAAATTCGCCCCTCGGAGGGCACGACAAAGTCGACTTCAAGGAGACTCGAGAGCCGAAATTGGCCAGAGTTGCAGGACGGCCGCCCTTTTGCAGCGTCGAAAACTGGTCGTCGCTGGTAACGTCGACAGTTTAGCGCGTGGCTTTTGCCCGTCCGGTCCATACCTGCAGGCGTAGAGTCGGGCGTAGTCTTCAGCCACTTTGCAGCTTGCGGAGCGCTTCCAGGTCCAGCAAATCTTTCACGCGCCCAGCCGCCGCCTTTGAACGAATGAGCTGGTCCAGATTGAGCATCGCCACCTGGCATCCGAAGAGCGCAATTTCAATCGCGCTCAACGCGATGTCCTCGTAGCTACCCAGGCCGGCGACTTCCCCGAGCAAATCGAGGTCACCCAGGTCTGTCACAAGGGTGAAGTTGAGGCCATTGGCAAGGGTCTGCGCATCCCAGGGGAATTTCAGCTCCGCGGGAGCGCCTCTGAGGCGCGGGTGCAGGGGCGCCAACGCGGCGGCGAGGCGCGCTACGTTTTTCGGCGTGCGTGCGTAGCAAATATCCACATCGAGCGTGGCGCGCTGATGACCGTGCGCGATGACTGAGAGTCCACCAATGAGCACAAATTCCACGTCCGCATCGGTCAGCAAGCCAAAGATTCGTTTGAAGTCGCTCATTTCGTTTTCGCCGCGTCGCGCGTTGCGCGCTGCAGCTCGATTGCCAGCGCGTTCAGACGCTGGACGTTTTCCAAGCGCTGCGTCGCGGTGAGCTTCAGGCCCTCAGCCAGGGCCGCAACATCCAAGCTGGGCGGGTTCATATCGAGCACGCGATACTGCCACGGTTCTTTGACGGGCTGCCACATAAGGAGACCTTAGCATTGTCGCGAGCCCAAGTCCCACAAGCGCATCCGCAACAGCCGACGCCGAAGATTCGAACACCCGTTTATTCGCCGCATCTAGCTCAGTAGGCATCGGTGTCGATGGTGATGGCGCTCGGCAGCGTTAGCGACGCTTTGAGCTCGAAAATCTCGCCCTCGTTCCAGGCTCCTTCCGCAGCAAGGAGCTAGCCGAAAGCCACGTCGATCTGCTCGTCTCAAGCGACGTGCTTGAGCAACGCGTGAGTAGCCTTCCTGAGACCCCAGAGGGCTAGCACCGTCCCTAGCAGCACGGACAGCGAGCCAATCCCGTACAAGACGAGGACCGCCAAGTTCTCGGGGGGAAGGTTCGGCAGCAGGCCTCGCTGTCCGAACAGGGCCGCCAGCAACATCGCCACGGCGAATGTGTAGCCCCCGAGCACGTACAGGCGAGAAAGCCAGATCGCGGAGCGAGCATCGATCAGTGTCGCAATGTAGCTTCCAGCCAGCAGTAACAAGCCGCCCGAGATACTACCCAAGTGCGCCACTCGCCATTGCGTCACGACCTCCGGAGGCGCCCTGCCGGTGATCGCCAGACTGTAGGCCGAGCCCTCCAAAAAACCGACGAGCATGATCAGCGTGCCGTGAAACGCGAGCGCCAGAACGTCGCGCCGAACATCGAGGTTGCCCTTCATTTCCGTATCTCCATTTCCATTCGATCGTCGAGGTTATTTCGATCACTCGCCAGTAAGAGCATAAGACATTCGAAGTGCAAAATTGATCGGAAGGAGGAGCAGAAGCAAGAGCAGGCCACTTAGCCGACGACTCTGAGCTGCTCACTTCCAGCAAAGGGAGCAGCACCCCCAAAGGCAACAAGCCCAGCGTCAGACCCTCAACAGAACCCAAAGCTCAGCGTCGATTCACCTCGCACACTTAGGTTAACATCACAGTGCCTGGTAGGTGCTTTGTGGCTGCATGCCGCACGTCGTCGGAGCCGCCAGTGGTCTCAAAGGCGCCCACAGCGGCACAAGCGCGCTGGGTGGCGCTCTCAGCTCAGGCGACGTCGTCCGCCGCGCCGGTAGAGGTCAACCGCGAGCTGAGCGCAGCGCGGAAGTCCTCGGGCTCGTCCACCTGCAGGAGCAAGCTCTGCGTGGGCTTGGCGGCGCCGAGCATGGGGCGAACGTTCGCGGGCGTCCGAAACGCGAGCCGCACGTTGGCTGCGCCCTGAACCACGGCCAACAGCTCGCCCTCGCCGGCCTTGTCCGAGCCTCCGGTCGTGACTTCGGCGACGTCGGAAACCGCAATGCGGGCGCGTTGCCGGAGACCAACGGACAGAAACAGAAACCAGTGATCTCCCAACTTTCGAAGCGAGCTGCGATAAATGCGAATCGCCTGGGCGTCGCCGATGAGCCACACGAACGTGTACACGTGCAGTGCGAACAGCACCCACTTCGCCACGATGTAACCCGAGGCGTGCAGCCACCAGTGCACGAGCGCGCCTTCGATAAGCAGCACGAAGCAGAGCACGCCGACGAAGCCGAACCAACCGCTCTCGCGATGATGCGTGAACACCTTGGGAGCGTCTGCGGGCATAGGCTTGAAAAACCAACCGACCAGCATCAGCGCCCACAGCTGGAGCTCGAGCCGCACCCAGGCCGCGACGCCTGGCGCCTGCGGCGCAAGCTCAAGCACGCCCATTTCGAGCGCGTCGAACGACTCCGCGCCAGCACGCTTGGCGAGCCGGTAGGCGCGAATGATCGCACGCAGCCGAACCACCACGAGTACGAGCACCGCCCCCTCGACCAGCGCCAGCGCGACGAGCGGGAGCGTCCCCGTGCTCGCGATCTCCGCGGGGAGCAGCAAGCGGCCCAGCGCGAGCCCGATCGCTAGCAGCGGGATCAATGTCCAGGCCGGGGCTCCGCCGAGACGCACTCCGATGAGCCAATGGCACAACGCCGTGCCCAGCGTCAAATTCAGTAGGATCGCGTACCCAACTTCGGTCTCTCCCCTTATCCGTGCTCGCTTGGCTCGCACGAATGGGGGAGACGATTCCCTCAAACTCTAGCGCCAGGCTCACGCCTAGTGCTGCTGTGTGATCAAACTCTCCTAAGCCACTTGCCCCAGTCTTTCTGATGTTTGGGA
>CAZSUA010000230.1:0-5485 GCA_964609655.1 uncultured Polyangiaceae bacterium
AAGCCGTTGAGTTGGCGAAGCGTTTTGGTACCGAAGAAAGCGGCGCGTTCGTGAATGGGCTCTTGGATCGCATCGCGACCTTGTGCGGACGAATCGAGCTGGAATCCGAGCTGAATCCTGAGGCGGCGAAGCCTAGCTGACGTAACGAGGCGGCGTGGACCTTCGCTTTATCACTCCTAGTCTAAGAAGCCTGGATCTGGCGGGCACTGAAGTGTTGGTGGCGCCGCTTTGCAAAGGGGAGCGTCCGCCGCGCGGCGTCACGGGTCTGCTTGATTGGCGATTGTCGGGGCGAATTTCGCGCTTGATTCAGCAGGGCTTCGCTACCGGTGAGCTGGGCGAAGTCTTGTTGTTGCCCGGCAGGCCCAAGCTCGCGTTCGATAAGATGGTATTGTTTGGAATCGGTGCGCCTGAGGCTTTTTCGGAATTGGTGTTCCGGGCCACCGTGCACAGGATTCTGAATACGCTGGAGGGGTTGAAGGCGCGTTCTGCGGTGGTGGAGCTTCCAGGACGGCATTTCCAGGCCATTCCCCCGGAAAGGGCCGCAGATATCTTGCTTGAGATGGTGGGTTCCAGCCCGCACCACGATGTCTGGACGCTGCTCGAGCCCCCGGATGCTCAGCGCGCGATTTCGCAGCACATGATTCAGGAGCGCCGCCGCCTACGGCAAGATCGTTGAGCGCTACTTCAGATTCGGAGCAAGCCGAATTCCAGAGAGCACCAGCTTGTTGTTCTCAAGCCGGTCATACTCAAGGAACATGCCGGGATAGTGGTGCACTTCTTCGAGCGGCGCCTGGCCACTCACTTTTTCGACACGGGTAGCTTTGCCCAACGCCGCTTCGATCGCCCAGGGCAGCATGCCTAGGCGAAGATCCGGAGAAATGCCTCCATTGAACATACCAAAACGCTGCTCGGGAGTTTTCGGATCCACCACGCGCAACCAACTCTGCACGTGCAGGGACACCAGCACTCCGTCTTTCATTTCGAAATCTACGGCGCGGCTCAGGTAGCGGCACAGGTTCTCGGTGCGAAGCTCGCAGGGAAGCTCCATATGGCGCTCGATAGTCGCGAAGGTGGCACCAAAACGGATCGGGCCCAGGCCCTTCCCGGGCGTGACGAGCAACGATGGACCGAGCGGCAGGGGCGTTCGGGGCGGGAGCCGCACGGTGGCTCGTGGGGCCGGCGGAGGCACGGCAGCTTTCGGCTCGGCCACAACCTGGGGCTTTGGGTCGAGTGGTGCGCTCGGCTTTGACTTACACGACCCGAGAGAGAGCGCTAACATCAGGGCAATGCCCGAAGCGTTTCTGGCGCTAAACTGAAATGCGATGGATTTTGACTTCACCTGGCCACCATTCCTTCCGACGCTTAGGCCATAGCATGCGCCGCCGAAGCTGCGCACCTCCCTCCGAATGACGAAAGCCCAGAATGAGTGATCGCCTAGACCGCCGCTTTCTGTTCGTGACGGGCAAAGGGGGCGTGGGCAAAACGACGGTGACAGCGGCCATCGCGCATGCGCTCGCCCGGCAGGGGCGAAAGGTGCTGGTCGCTGCGTCTGCCGAGGGTGGCTCGCTGGCACACGCGCTTGGTATCAGCGCGCTGCCGGTTGAGATCGAAGAGGTGAGTCCTGGCCTGTCGGTGGTGCGCATCACTCTGGAGCGAGCGCTCTTGGAGTACGGTCGGCTGATGTTGCACGGGGGCAAGCTCTTCGATGCGGTGTTCAACAATCAGGCTTTGCAGAGCTTTTTTCGCGGGGTGCCCGGGCTCTCAGAGTGGGCAATCTTGGGCAAAGCTTGGTACCACAGCACCGAGCAGGCCGAGAATGGGGAGTGGCGTTTCGACACCGTGATTCTCGATGCCCCGGCAACCGGGCATGGCGTGGGCATGCTCTGGGTCCCGCGCATCGTGGTGGATATGGCGCCCGCAAGCCTACTCAAGCGGGACGCCGAGCTAGCGTTGCGCATGTTCCAGGATCCCGAGCTCACCGGGGTGGTGATCGTCACGCTGCCTGAAGAGCTGCCCACCAATGAGAGCTTGGAGCTTGCAGCTGCGATCGAGAAGGATCTAAAAATGCCGCTCAGCATGGTGCTCGTGAACCAGCGAACCCGCGCTTTGTTCAGCCCGGCCGAAGCGGAGGCATCGATTGGGCTTCCGTCCGATCAGACGACGGACCTCGAGCGGCTCCTCGGAGTTGCCCGCGTTCGCGCACGAACTGAATTGAGCGAGGCCTTTCAAGTAGAACGCCTGAAGGCCCTGAATATTCCGCTGATGGAGTTGCCCGAGATCCAAGGCTCCCGAAGCCCCGGTGAAATTGCCCGGCAGCTCGCGGGGCTACTCGAAGCTGCCCAGGCTCGAACCGAAGCGCTATGGTGCCCTTGAGCGAATGGCCGAGCCGGAGTCATCATATGCAGGGCGAGTCTTAGCCGGGCGCTATCGGCTCACTGAGAAGGTGAACGAAGGAGGCATGGGCGCGATTTGGCGCGCTGAACATTTGGTGCTGCGGGCGCCGGTTGCCGTCAAGCTGATCGATCGGGAGATGCTCGATCACCCGAGTGCTGTGGAGCGCTTCATGCAAGAGGCGCAAGCAGCCGCTTCTCTGCGTAGCCCGCACGTCGTTCAAATCCTGGATTACGGCGTCGATATTGACGTGCCGTTTATCGTGATGGAGTTCTTGGAGGGAGAGACGCTGGCTGAAAGGCTCCGCCGGAAAACGTGCTTGGCGCCCGAAGAAGCAGCACACCTGCTCGCACATGTTGCGCGTGCCATGGTTCGCGCTCACGAAGCCGGAATTGTGCACCGGGATCTCAAGCCGGATAATATTTTCATCGTTCAGAACGCGGATGAAGAGTTAGCCAAAGTGTTGGATTTCGGTGTGGCCAAGGTCAACACCGCAGATATTTCAGCCCAGGGCGCGAAAACGCGCACCGGGTCACTTCTCGGCACGCCTTATTACATGAGCCCCGAGCAGGTCCAGGGCAACAAAGACGTCGATCATCGCTCCGATCTGTGGGCGCTCGGGGTGATTGCCTTTGAGTGCATGACGGGCGAGCGGCCCTTTGCTTCCAATGGCCTGGGCGATCTGGTGCTTCAGATTTGTGTCCGTCCGATGCCGGAGCCGTCAGCGTTTGCGCGGGTTCCGATCCAGTTCGACGCTTGGTTTCAAAAAGCCTGTGAGCGTGAGCCTGCGAGTCGTTTTCAGAGCGCGCGCGAAATGAGCGATGAGCTCCGGCGTGCCCTCGGGGTTGAGCTCAAGGGGTTTTCGGAGAGCCAGCCTGAGATCCTGGTGGGTCCCGAGCAGCGCACCATTGTGAGTCATGGTCCCCGCGCTAAGAGCGATGCGCCCACGATGATCGCCGAGCCGAGCGAGCCCAGCTTGGGCGCGGCGCAGCTAGAAGACCTGAGATCGACGGTGATTGAGGATGCCGGCTCGGGAATCATGGAGCCCCCGCTTCGTTCGCTCAAGTTGCCGATGATCCCGAGGTTAGAGGCGCCTGAGCCCCGAGCGGGCCATGCCCTGATTTGGGTGGTCGGGCTCACGCTCGCGGTGGGGAGCGCTTTCGGCTTGTTGTTGTATTTGCGCTATCCGGGTCTGCTTTCCAGCTTTGGACTCGGGGAAAGATCCTCTTCTCAGCCGCCCTTGGCTGACCCGGCGAAAAATCTCCGCTCAGATCGGCTCCTGGTCGGGCCGTCCAAGCAGGAGCCCGTGGCGGCGCCGTCTGTTTCGCCTGCCAAAGAAGCTCCGCTGGTTAACAGCGCTCCAGCCCCGAGCGAATTAGCTCCGGCTCTTTCAGCTGCAAGCTCACCACCGAGCGCGTCCGTACTTCCGGCACTCCCCGGACTGCCCGGAGCACTGGGAGCGCCCGGGGAACCGGCAGCAGCGGTGCCGAGTGCTGACGCAGGGATCCCTCCCGCAGGCTCGGCCACGGCAGATGCAGGCTGGGTAAAGCCGAGCTGGGCGGTTCCAGATGATAGCCCGCCCAAGAGGGATCCCCCAGAGCCAGGGGTGCCCCCGAACCACTAATTGGGAATGAACTCAGCCCAATCTTCGAGGGGAGACGTCGCCAGATCAGGCAGATCCATCTGAGCTTTCTGGAGCTTGCCCGAGAGATCGACGTTCACGGCTTGCCAGCGCGTGTAGCTGTCCAACACCCAGATCCCGCTCTCGCGCGTGCCATTGCCGGACCAACCGTTGCCGCCGAACGGCAGGTGCGCCTCGGCTCCTGTGGTGCCATTGTTGATGCTCGTCATGCCAGCCGAGATGCCCTCCTTGAAGCGCAGCATGGCTTGCGCATCGCGGGTATACACGGCGCTTGAGAGGCCATAGGGCGTCCCATTGGCGGCCGCCAGAGCTTCTTCGGGGCTCGTGACCTCAACCAAATTGACGGTGGGCCCAAAGCACTCTTCTTGGGCAATTCGCATCGACATGAGCACTTTTGAGAAGATGCGGGGCGTTGCGTACAATCCGCGCTCCGCGTTGCCACTGAAACCCTCCGGTGCATTCCCGGGCTTGATGCGCGCACCATCGAGTAAGAGCTCGGCACCGTCCGCGACACCGAGCGCTCGCTGTTCGCTCCATTTCTCGAAGAAGCGTTCATTGAGGAAGGGGCCGTAGTCGATACTCTCGTCCAAGGGGTCACCGATTTTGATGCGCCCCGCCCGGTCCAGTAGGCGCTGCTTAAACGCAGGCATCACGCGTCGATCCACAATAATATTCCCGGCACTCGTGCAGCGCTGGCCCGCGGTGCCAAAGGCTGACCAGAATGCGCCCTCCACCGCGAGCTCCAGATCAGCATCTGCCAGGACCACGAGCGGATTCTTCCCCCCGAGCTCCAGCGAGGGAATTTGCAGATTTCTCCCGCAAATCTCGCCAATTTTCCTTCCAATCGCCGTCGAGCCCGTAAAAGAGATCTTGTCCACTAAGCCCTCGTCCACCGCTTCGACGAGAAACTCACCGGCTGCACCTGCGCCGCCGCCGTGCACGATGTTGAGCACTCCCGGGGGAAGCCCGGCCTGCTGCCACAACTCGAAGAACAGCGCCGCCGTTCCGGGAGCATCATCCGAGGGTTTCCAAACCACCGTGTTGCCGCACAGCAGTGCCGGCACGATCTTCCAAGAAGGCACAGCTAACGGAAAATTGCCGGCCGTGATCACACCCACGACGCCCAACGGGCGCCGGTAGGTGAACAGCTCCTTATTGGGCAGCTCGCTCGGCACGGTCTGCCCGTACAGGCGCCGCCCCTCGCTCTGAAAAAACTCAGCAGTATCAATCGCCTCTTGGACGCTGCCTCGGGCTTCTCGCAAAGGCTTGCCAATCTCGCGACTGATAAAGCGTGAGAGCTGCTCCTTTCGCTGACGGAGCAAGGCTCCGAGACGGGTGAGAACCTGAGCGCGCATTGGCGCTGTGACCTGCCGCCAACTGGCTAACGCTGTACGCGCCTGATCACACGCTTCTTTTACCTCGTCCTTCGTTGCCTCTGGGGCGACGCACACC
>CAZSUA010000230.1:5495-9343 GCA_964609655.1 uncultured Polyangiaceae bacterium
CCACGTCATCCAGGTTTGCCGGGTTTCTGCGCTCGAACACGCTGCCGCTTGCTTGGGTCGCGCGGGCGCCTATCCAATTCGAGGCGAGCAGTGTGCTTGGAACCCCGGGCCCCTGTTGGCGCGCCTTCATGGCCGAGCAGGGTGCGACCCGCGTCTGCTGAGCGCAAGTCGCAAACTCGGCACCGGTTGCGCCCACGCTGGTTGGTCTGTGGGCCGAATCAGTCCCTGATTCAACAACTCGCAAAGGTTACGCGCCGCTAGACGCCGCCCCTCTGGTACAAAGGAAGGATGATGAGCCCGCCGGTTCTTGGAAGCCCAATCCCCGAGTTCGCTTCCATTGCACCGGCTGAGCTCGGGGCGTTGATCAGTTACTCCTCGCACGATCCGCATCGCATTCTAGGTGCGCATGAGTTGGAGCTCGACGGAGTGCCCGGAGTGGTGGTTCGCGCGTCTCATCCCGACGCCGTCCGAGCCTGTGTGCTGCTTGATGGTGGCCGTGTTGTTAACATGAATCCCGCCGAGCATGGCCTGTTCGGCGTGTTTCTTCCTGAAGCGCGACTGCCCCTGAGCTACACGCTCAAATTTGAGTTTGAAAACGGCGATGTGCTCAACACTCAGGATCCGTATCGCTTTGGGCCCTCACTGGGCCAGATGGATCTTCACCTTTTTAACGAGGGCACCCACCGTCGGCTTTGGGAAGTGCTCGGGGCGCACCACCGAGAAATTGAAGGAGTGCTCGGCACTACGTTTGCGGTGTGGGCACCCAACGCGCGGCGCGCCAGCGTGGTGGGTCCTTTCAACAATTGGGATGGGCGCCTCACCCCAATGCGGAGTCTTGGCTCCTCGGGGGTCTGGGAAGTCTTCGTGCCTGGGCTGGGCGTGGGCGAGCTGTACAAGTTCGAACTCAAGACCCGCGAGGGCGCCCTCAGGCTCAAGACAGATCCGTACGCGCGCGCAGTCGAGCTGCCTCCGAAGGAAGCTTCGGTCGTTACGGTTTCGGATCATCATTGGGCGGATTCGGCTTGGATGGCGTCCCGAGCGCGCCGCGATCCACGGCGTGAGCCGATGAGCATCTACGAGGTGCACCTCGGATCCTGGCTGCGTATTCCCGAAGAGGGCAATCGTTCTCTCAGCTACCGCGAAATGGCGCCGCGCTTGGTGGACCACGTTCGCGACTTGGGCTTCACCCACGTTGAGCTGATGCCTGTCGCCGAGCATGCTTATTTCGCCTCGTGGGGTTATCAGGTTACCGGCTACTACGCGCCCACTGGCCGTTATGGCACGCCCGATGATTTCCGATTCTTTGTGGACTACTGCCATCAGCACGGTGTGGGAGTCATCCTAGATTGGGTGCCCGCGCACTTTCCCAAGGATGATTTTGCGTTGCGCCTGTTCGATGGCACCGCGCTCTACGAGCACGAAGATCCGCGGCGGGGGGAGCACCCGGATTGGGGCACGCTGATCTTCAACTATGGCAGGAATGAGGTGAAGAACTTCCTGCTGGCCAACGCATTGTATTGGCTGCAGGAATTTCACGTGGATGGCCTGCGGGTGGATGCGGTCGCCTCGATGCTTTACCTCGACTACAGCCGCGAGGATGGCAATTGGGTCCCGAATAATTACGGTGGGCGCGAGAATATCGAAGCGATCGAATTTTTGCGCAGTGTCAATTCCGTGATTGAAAGCGAAGTTCCGGGCGCGTTTGCCATTGCGGAAGAGTCGACAGCCTGGGGTGGCGTGTCGCGGCCAGCCGGCGAAGGCGGGCTCGGCTTCGCGTTCAAGTGGAACATGGGCTGGATGCACGACACCTTGCTCTTCTTCTCTAAAGAGCCCGTGCATCGCAAGTTTCACATCGATCAGCTCACGTTTGCCATGCTGTATGAGTACACCGAGCGCTTCATCAACGCGCTCTCGCACGATGAAGTGGTGCACGGCAAAGGGTCTGTGATCGAGAAAATGCCGGGGGATTTCTGGCAGAAGCTCGCTAATCTCCGGCTGCTCCTCACCTACCAATGGACGCGGCCCGGCAAGCAGCTGATCTTCATGGGCACGGAGCTCGCTCAGCACCAAGAGTGGGATCACGACGGCATGCTCAGCTGGGACCTTAAAGATCATCCGCAGCGGGTGGCCTTGAAGGAGTTCATTCGCGAGCTCGGACGGATGTATCAAGCGCACCCTGCGCTGTGGCGCAGCGATCCCGACACGGCCGGCTTTGAATGGATTGATTGCAACGATCGCGAAAATACCGTTATCAGTTATCTGCGGCGCGATGGTGATGCGCACTTGGTGATTGTTATCAACTTCACACCCGTACCTCGGGAAGATTATCGGGTTGGCGTGCCGGCCTTCACGCGCTATACCGAAGTCCTCTCATCCGATGAGCTGCGCTTTGGCGGCAGCGAATTTGAGACCACGCAGGGCGTGGACGCGGAGCGCATCCCGATCCACGGGCGGGAGCAGTCCGTTAAGCTCCGGCTGCCACCACTTGGGGCACTCATTCTAAAGCCTGTGGGCTGAGCACAATCTAGCAAAATTTAGGGCGTCCCGGCCTCTAAACAGGGCCGGCCGTTGTCGAAAGGGAGTCCCGTCACTATACGGGCTCGGCGAGTGCTATGGCCGACGATCTCTCAGCGGAGTTGCAGTCTTTACGGATCTCCCGTGACCAAACCCCACGTGAGCCGCGGCGGCTCGGGCCCCTGCTCGGCGTGCTCAGCCTTGGTGTCGTCGGCCTCGTGGGCTACCAATTTGGCTGGCCGTACCTCGAGAGTAAAGTCTTCAAGGCCAAGGTGCGCGTCACCGAAATAGCCTTGGTTTCGCCTGCTCAAGCCAGCGTGCAGTTAACCAGTACTGGCTACGTGGTGCCTGAGCGTAGTTCGAAGGTGGCGGTTCAGGTGCAGGGTCGTGTTAAAAAGCTGTGGGTACAGCGGGGGCAGGCAGTGGAGGAGGGTCAGCTGTTATTTGAGCTGGATGTCACCGACCAAAAGGCAACCATCATGGCCGCTCAAAGCCGTTCGCTGGCCAGCAGCGCGAACGTCGAAACCGCGAAAGCCAACCTCACCGAAATCCAGGTAGCTCTAACGCGCGCGCGGAGCATGGCGGAGCAGGGCGTTTCTCCGAAATCGCAGGCGGAGGATCTCGAGGCGCGGAGTGCAGCGTTGGTGGCGCAAGTGAAGGCCTCGGAAGCTCAAGCGCGTGCCGCCAATGCCGAGGTGCAGGCACTCAGTGTCAACTTGGGCCAGTACGTGGTGAAGGCGCCGCTGGCTGGCACCATTCTGAATAAGCCGCCGGAAGTCGGCGAATATGTCGGGCCGCAGCCGGCCGGGCTGAGCGTGGACATGGGCAATGTTGAAATTGCTGACTTGAAGAGCCTGGTCGTGGAGAGTGATGTCGCGGAGCAGCGGCTCAGTCTCGTTAAGCTGGGTGGGCCCTGCGAGATTGTGCTGGATGCCTATCCTGGGCGGCGTTTCAAGGGCAAGGCGCTTGAGATCATCCCCCGAGTGAATCGGTCAAAAGCCACGGTGGTGGTTAAGGTTGGGTTTGTGGGGCCAACGGACGGCGTGATGCCGGACATGGCCGCGCGTGTGAGCTTCTTGAGCGAAGAGCTGACAGACGCCTCGCTCACGCAAGCCCCGAAGACGATTGTGCCCGGCTCTGCGCTCGCGGAGAGAAACGGCAGCCGCGTGGTGTTCGTGGTGTCTGACGGGCAAGCCCGCCTGACAACCGTGCGCCTCGGCCCAGCTTTTGGGGACGGGTTTGAGCTGGCATCCGGGCCAGCGCCCGGCACTCGCGTTGTGAAAGAGCCAGCCGCCACGCTCGTGGATGGTCAGAAAATACAGGAAGAGGCACAA
>CAZSUA010000231.1:0-9321 GCA_964609655.1 uncultured Polyangiaceae bacterium
GCTTCGATCACGGTGGCAGCGCCCTTTTCGAAAGCCGAAAGGTGAGCTGCGACCACGCTTTGTGGGCTCGACGCCTTGTCGAAACCGTCCGCACCGACATCACCTGGAAAGGCGTCGGCAGGCGTGAGCGAGGACCCAAAAAGATCGCGAACTGTGAAGTTGTATTCGGTTCGGGTCAATCGACGCACCACGCCTTGACCAATCGCGTCTGGAAGCGGGACGGAGCCGCTCGACCCCGAACCCATTCTGGGGTTGGTTGCACTGCCCCCAGCACCCGTGGAAGAAACCGGGTCTCCGTTTGGCTGGGCCGCGCCTGCGGAAAGACCAGCGTCAGGGTTGCGGTTGGGCGTCGACCCTTTGAGTTGTTCACTGCACGCTAGTGGCGATGCACACAGGCATAGGGACGCCACCAACCATGAGCTCACCGACCTCGGCCAAAGCGATTTTGTCTTCAGGATCTCCACTCCGTTCCTCTTTCGCTTAGGCGGATATTGCGCCCAAAAACAGGCTTGGTTCTTCAGTCAGTATGGCCGTACTGTATCGCTGGATCCAGAGCAGAAGCACGCCATTTGATAACGCCTTTGCGCCCTCGCTCACTCAACAGAGGATGGACTGTAGGTGCGCCGGTTTGGCGCTGTTGTGCGATGAGTATCACCCATCGGCCAGCCATTGAAGCCAGCTTAGGTTTCGGCCGCATGCCGGAGAGTTTCGTCAGAATTGAGCCGTTCGCCGCCATCGAGTTCGATGTCGGCGCGCTGTGGCTCGATAGCAGGATTGGTGCGATTCTGAACGCTGTTGAAGTCACTCGCTTTAAGTGAGGCCAGCAAGCGGTCCGTTCGACACTGACTGGAGGCCAAACACTGAGGCGTTGCTGCCAAAGCTTTTTAACAGAGAGAGTAAGAGGTCATTGTGGGAGCCATCCTTGTACTTGAGGAAACGCCCCGGCCGGAGGACTCCGCCACCCGAACCGGCTAAGACATACGGTATTCTGTCCGGTGAGTGATCGCCCCCCTCACCCTGTTCGTTCGTCCACATGACGACGCTGTTGTCGAGGGCGCTCTGACCGATCTCGTCGATCGAAGAGAGCTTGGTGATAAGATAAGCAAACTGCTCAGAATACCAAGAATGTATATCGACCATCTGTTGGTGCCCCGTGGGAGATCCGGACTCGTGCGAAATTCCATGATGGTCCTCTTGGATCCCAAGCCAGGTATGCTTGACGCTCGACTGCGCAGTGGAGGACTGGAGGCTGATAACACGGCTTAGGTCGCAAGCAACAGCCAGCGCCATGATGTCCATCTGCTGCTTCATGATCTCGGGATAGTTTGCGCTTGCCAGCGGTCCTTGAGCAGGTACCTGACAGCCGAGGGGAGTCGCGTTTGAGGCGAGACTCATTTCGAGCTCTCTCACCGCCGTCAGGTGAGCCTCAAGCTTCCTTTGGTCGAAAGCACTGACCTTCGGAATGAGCGCAGTGAGGTCCAGGATTGCCTTGTCGAGCACACTCCTGCGCCTCGCGGTGAGCGCGTCCAGGGTCGCGGTTGGGGCCTGACCAGAAGAGGCGACTCCAGCAAAGAGCGTCGCGAAAGCAGCGCGGGGATCGTTTTCGGGAGGGATCGCTTCAAACGGCTTTCGATAACTCATGCGGCTCGTGATTTGTCGGATCGGATCGAGATAAGATTCGTTGCCGAGCTCGATCGAACGATACCGGGTGGTGCTCCCGATCAAGTTAGCCACTTCTTGATCGATCGAAATCCCACCGGCAGATCCGTCGTACAAGTGCTCAAACTCACCCGCTCCGCCAGGACCGGGCTTGAGCGGCATCGCACACAGCATGTGACCCATGCCCGTATCGTGCGGATTGCCACTGGGATCTGCGTTGCGCGAGTTCTGGTTGAGGCCGTCGATCACAAGCAGCTTGCTCTTCAGGGACTCAAGCGGCAGGAGCACGTGCTTGAGCGTGGGGTCGGCCGCCACTTTGAACTCAAAGCTGGTTTCTGTACCAGTCGGTGTCCAGCGGTCGAGTACAGTGCCGTTGGCGCTGAAGAATACAATGAACCTCTGCGGCCCGGTGCCGAGACCTTGCCGGGTCTCATGAGCACGCCGAGGATCACTCGCCGCGTTCGTCGAACTTCCACTTCGCGAGCAAGCCATGGCCTCCAACATCGGGAGCGCGATCAGCGTGCCACCTGCGCCGTGCAAGAACGTGCGGCGGTGGATTCTCGTCTTCATGTTTCTCCGTTCCATGTTATTGAGCTCCCGTGGTCGTGTCGCGATAGAGGAATGCGTCGCTCTGAGTGAGTGCCACCAGGAGCTCCGGGATCTTGTAACCAGCAACCTTGAATGCGGCATTGAGCTGGTTCAGGCTGCAGGCATCGGCGGCTGTATCGTGACGTCCGTAGCCGTACCGAAACCACTCTGTCACCGCGCAGGACCTGACGAGCTCGCTGTTGGCGGCCTTGTTAGCAAGCTCAGAAATCCCAGTAAAAGGGCCATCAACATCGGTGCCAGTGAGCGTCCCGGTCGAGTCGACCGCCACTCCGCCGTCCGTATCGCGCCAACGGCCCACGGCGTCGTAGTGCTCCGACGCAAAACCAAGTGGGTCAAATTGAGCGTGACAAGTATTGCACACAGGGTTCTGTCGGTGCTGTTCGAGCCGTGCTCTGGTCGAAAGGCCGGGTTGCGGAGCTGGAAGCATAAAGTTTGCGTCTTTGGGGGGAGCCGGCGGCGACTGACAGAAGAGCCCACTGCGTATGAAGACTCCGCGCTGCACGATAGCGGTTTGGTTGGCTTTGGCGTGGGTGGCCAGAAAGGCTCCTTGTGTGAGGAGGCCAGCGCGCCGGTCGGGCTCATCGAGCGGGGCAAAGTCGGTGCCTGCCGGCGCGGGAACACCATAAAAGGTGGCGAGGGCAGGATTCACGAATGTGCGCGTCGAGGTGAGTAGTGTCGAGAGCAAGCCGTCGCCCTCGAAGATTGCCGCATCGAGAAACCGATTGGTTTCTTCGACGTAGAGCGCATTGATGGCAGGCGAAAAATCAGGGTAAACTGCGGGATCTTTGTCGATCGTGCGGGCGTCCTTGTAGTTCCACCATTGTTCGTGAAAACGCTGCGACATCGCGCGGGTCCGAGGATCGGCTAACATGCGGCGAGCTTGCACCGCAATGAGATCCGGCTGAGCCAGTTGCCCTTTGGAAGCAGAGTCAAACAGCTGAGCGTCGGGCATGCTGCCCCAAAGGAGATACGAAAGCCGAGACGCGAGCTGATAATCTGTAACTTTGACAGCAGTTCCCATTTCCCCCACCTCAACGCGATAGAGAAAGTGCGGCGAATTGAGGAAGGCTTCGAAGACGGCCTGCACAGACTCTTGAAGTGTGCGCACCAAACGATTGGAAGTGAAAACATCCACCATCTGTTGCGCTTCTGTGGCATCGAGCGGACGGCGCCAAGCCCGACTGCCAAACGACGGGACCCAAGCGCTGGCACAAGCGGTTTCCCCGAGTCCCGGGTCGCAACCGAGCAGCGCGGGGAGATTCGCAGTCGCCCGCGCAGAAAGGCTTTCCGCGGCCTCCATGTACTTCTGCGCCGTTAATCTCGAAACGGCACCTACTTCCGCATTGTTGTCGAATCCGGCGCCGCCTTCGACCGGCAGTAGAGCTCCGGGGTAAGCCGTGTCGCTGGTTAGATCACGAACGGTGTTGTCGTACTCAAACGGAGTCATCCGTCGGATGGGCGAAGCGCCTGGTTGAGGGCCAGCGCTACAGTCGACGGGTGGTGCGCTCGCTGTCGGGCTCGTCGTTGGTACCGAACCCGGGGGCATGTTCTGGGAATTTGAACCCGAGCTGCCAGGAACCAGGCTGCCAGCGCCTGAACCGGGGCTCGTGCTCCCAGGCCCAGTGGCGTCGGAGTTGGGTCGATTTGGCGTGGGGGTATTGGAGCAAGCGATGCTGCCGAAGATCGCCAACGCGACGCGCGTGATCGATGCCCAAGGTGGAGAGTTGAGTGGCTTGTGAAATCGCATGATGGTTCTCCTAGGTTTAGCGGTCGAATCCGAGGCCGAGTTCGTTCATTCGTCTGATGACAAGAGTCTGTGACGGCGAATCAGGCTCGCGCCAAGTATTGAAAGCGCTACCCAAGCAAAACTACCGCCAGGCTGCGCCTGCCTGCCCCGCTGCTTGAGGCGCCCCCCGTGCCGGTGCCGCCGCCCGGCGTCCCACTTTTAACCCAACCAAACATCCAATCGGCCATTGTTGGGTCGAAAACGCATGCCCAGCCGTCACCGTGTTCACCGGGAAACTCTTGATAACGATAGTTCTTCGCGCCAAGTGCCTGCATGCGATCTCTGAAAGCACGCGCTTGCACCACCTGGCCCACGTCGACGTCAAACATGGACATGTCGTTGTCGCCTTCGCAGTTCCAGCTGCCCATATCCAGAATCTTTTCGGCGCGTGCAGCGTCGGGCGCCCGGTGTGAGCGTTTGAGCTCTGGCATCCGTCGCAACAGACGAGAAAGCGCACAGGAGTCCTAGTGCGGCGGTGGTGACGACAGCGCGCCCTTTGTTCACGGGGTAACTCCGATGGGCCCTGGAAATCGAGTGTTAGATGCCGTCATGAGCGTCCTTTTGGCCAAAGCAAGCCCCGGCACACAGGGTGCGCTGAGGTCCACTGGAGAGCAGTGTAACTAAGCTGGAATTCCGCGCAATTCGTTCTCTGGTTAGATTATTTTCGATTTGCGACAGGCCGTGAGCGAGACCTCATCCTGCAGCCGGTCTAGACTCACAGCGTGCGAGTTGGCGTCGCGGTCCAAAGTCTTCAAGGTTATGCAGCTAGAGCGCTGAGCGGAATCGCGGCCTACGCACGACAACAACCGGATTGGATCTTAAGCCGAGATTCTGAGTCTGAAGCAGGCGTTCAACGTCTCTTGGCTGAATCCCCGGATGGAATTCTGATTCTCACCTGGCGCGAAAGCATTTTGGCCTCGCTTACGCGCACCAATATTCCCGTCGTTAACATGGTCTGTCATCGTCAGGAGCGGATAGGTATCGTGCACAACGATGACTTGGCAATCGGCGAACTAGCGGCTCAACATTTCCTCACGCGAGGCTACCAACACTTCGCCTATTGCCCCATCACGCACCATTTTCTCGATCAGCGGTTGGAGGGCTTTCAGAAGGGGGTAAACGCTGCAGGAAAGTCAGTTCATGTACTACCCGCCGAGTTCAGCAATTTCGAGGCGAATGAAGAGGATCTTGGCCGTTGGCTGCTCGGGCTGCCTAAGCCGGTGGCTCTGTTTTGCGCCACCGACCTGTTCGCCGCCATCGCCTCCGAATGTTGCGCTCGACTCAAGATCCGAGTTCCGCTCGAGATTGCCGTGCTTGGGGTCGACAATACAACTACCACCTGCCTTCTAGCGATGCCCCAGCTGAGCAGCGTTCAGGTGGCTGCCGAGCGCATCGGTTATGAAGCCGCAGGCTTGCTCCAGCAATTGATGATGGGCGCGCAGCCAGCGTCCCTTGAGATCCGAGTCCCGCCCGTGCGGGTCGTTGCTCGCCGTTCCACCGATGCGCTGGTTGCCAACGACGAGGTGGCTGAAAGGGCTCTCTGCTACATGCGTGAGCACCTAGAATCACATCACAGTGTCAACGAGCTGTGCCGAGCGGTGCATTGCTCGAGAAGTGTCCTTGGGCGGCGCTTCTCCCTGGCCACTGGACTGACGCTCGGCGAAGCTTGGAATCGATTCCGCATTGAGAAAGCGCAGCGGCTACTCGCCGAAACGGACCTGAACCTTGCGCGCGTGGCTGAGCTCAGTGGGTTTGCCGAAGCCAGGCACTTGTCCCAAGTGTTCAAGCGTTTCAATGGTCAAACTCCCGGCGAATTTCGGCACCGGGTGGCCCCCTAACGCCATGCGGATTGGACTTGCACTGGGCTGGCTCTCTGGTTTCGACGAGGCTCTCGTACAGGGCATCGCGGGCTACGCACGCCCGAAACGTCCTTGGACTTTTGATCGGTGTTACTCGACGCACGAGCAGTTCTCGCAGCTCGTGGCTAGACGCCCGGATGGGATCCTTGTGGGAAGTTCGGACCCTGCTCTTCTGACTTGGATTTCTAAGTTCAAAATCCCAATCGTGAATCTGCATGCATGCCCAAAGCGGTTGCCCATGAGTTTCGTCGGCAGCGATGATCTGGCCGTCGGGCGCATGGCTGCCGCCCATTTCGTGAATCGCGGTCATGTGCATTTTGCATTTTTTGGCCGTGAATCCGGTGAAGTTCGGAACGAGCGCCTAGCTGGCTTTCGGGCGGAGGCGGAGGCTTTCGGAAAAGACTGCGCCTTCTTCGACGGCAAAAAGATCCACAGTGCGTTTGCGACTTGCAAAGCGGAATCGCTGCTCTCAGAGTGGTTGCAGAGTCTGCCAAAACCTGTGGGGATCTTCTGCGCTAGCGATGAAGACGCATGGATAGTGGTGGATCGCTGCATGCGCCTAGGCCTCACCGTTCCAGAGGACGCGGCGGTGCTCGGCGCGGACAACGACGCTGTCACCTGTGTATTCGGAAATCCAGCGCTGAGCAGCGTCCAAACGGCGGGACGCAAGATAGGCTACGAGGCCTCTCGGATCCTCGACCAGATGATGAACGGTACCAGTCGGCGCCGGGTGACGCTGCGAGTGCCCCCCGTGCGGGTAGTCACTCGGCAGTCAACCGACAGCATGGGTACGCGCGACGAGCTCACGCGACGAGCTCTCGAGTACATGCAAAGGCGCCTAAGTGACGCCCGTGGCATCGAGCGCCTGAGCCAACACCTCAATTGTTCGCGGCGCATGCTTGAACGGCGCTTCGAGGCGACAACACTACTAGCTCCAGCGGACGCCTGGCTGCGTTTTCAAGCCGAGGAGGCTGCTCGCTTGCTCGCGGAAGACGAAGTCCCCTTGTCTCTCGTCGGCGAGCTGTGTGGCCTCAACACCCCTAAGCTTTTTTCGAAAGCCGTGCGCGCCGCGACTGGGCTTACGCCGCTCCGGTTTCGTCGCCATGCGGCACCTTAGATTCAAGCCCCTAAGGCCACTCGAGCTTGACAAGAAAGCCATCAACCGCGCCATTAACGGGTGATAGCGTCTGCGTCGGCGTAACAATGGCATCGACGGTTTCGCCGACCACGTAGATGTCGCCGTTCTGCGCGACTGCCATATCGGAAACCTTGAGATCTGCCAAATCCGTTACCCAAAGGAGCTTGCCCTCTGGACTCACGCTCCCGAGAAACGTTCCAAGCCCGCTCAGGCTTCCTTCGGCCGAGGTCACTCCGCGCCTGATGGCCGCGCGATGATAACCTGCAAACACTAAGTTGCCACTCGCATCGACGGCACTCGCGTAGATACCATCGTTCGACAGGCTGCCGATCGGCAAGGACCACTTGAGCGCTCCCGTCGTCGGATCATGGCCTGTGATCAAGATGTCCTGCAGCCCTACGGCTCGTTCTGTTCCGCCTTGCGTGAGGACATCCGAGTATTCGTCGAGCGCGTAGAGGACGGATACCTGTTCCGCGAGTGCCACCCCTCGGCCTTGATCTTTGCCCACGCCGCCCAGCGAACGGGTCCAAAGGCCTTGACCGTTCGCCGCCAATGCTGCAAGGAAGCTGTCGCCGCCTCCGACAGAGACAGTAGGCCCTGTTCCAAAGTCCATGTCCTCGTTGATCAATCCGGTCAGGTAGAACACGCCGCTTGCCGCCGATGTGCAGTCGTAGACGTGGTCCTCAATGGGCGTATTCCCGTCGGTTACGAACACCTTACCTTGCGTCAGCGAGTCGTAGCCGGCGCTCAGTTGCGCTCGGCCGCCATGCTACCCTGCCTGCCAACTTGCCCAAAGTTACTCGGATTCGTCTTCACCGAAAGCGTAGAAGTCCAGCTGCAAAACGAGTCGCCTTTTTGCTAGGGCTTGGATTTCTGATGCTGAAAGCTCGGTACCGCTGTTGGGCACACGCACATCAATGGCACAGTACATGTCCACCTCAAAATCGGACATAATTTTGTCCCACAATTGCGGATCATCCGGGAGCTGCGCCAAGACAGCTGCTACGTGATCCGAAAGCGGCTCGGACCGAGGGAGTGTCGAACCCAGTGACCACATGCTAAATTTTCTCCGCGCGCTCGATCTTGGAGAAACGAGATCACCAGTCCGATGCAAGTAGCTCGGAGGGCATCCTAGCAATCGCGTGATCTCATCGGGATCAAGTTCATTTCCCGAAATACGTAGCGACGCATGAGCGGCCTTTATCGGCCCCCCGAGTCGCAGTACTCCCCCAGAGCTAGTCTCCTTCTTCGTCATGTACGTTTCCAATTTCCTCGCCCCCTACTCGGTCCAAGACTGTGCCATCCGGGAGGACGTCAACATTTTCATTCGGGCGAAGCTTAGCGGCATGCTTAATTTTCTCAATCGCCTTTCGGAGGCCGTCGCGACCAAGGCCTGTCTCATCAGCCCAACGCGCCAATTCCTTCCCTTCGCCGCGTATTTCAACCGGTCCATCATCATCCGTTAGTGCGTCGTAGATCAGCGCGCATACCAGCAACCCCGCTCCGATCACGTCGCCAATTGGAAGGGGCCCATCAAGCACGGCTGCACCCCCAGCAATCGGCAGTGCCGCCGCTGTTGCGCTCTTGCCGTTTGGATCATGGAAGTTCACAGGGTCGTTGTTCGCATAAGCAAAGAGGTTTGGTCCGTCCCCGCTGTTGAAGCGCCTCGGATCCTTCCTCGTCCACCTGCCTGTCTCAGCGTCGTAATCCCTAGCTCCAAAGCGAACTAACCCGGTATTCGCGTCATACAGCCCGCCCGCAAACCCAAACGGCTGAAACCCAGGGCTGCTATCCGTGAGCACTCGTCCAAAGGCATCATAAGTTAACTCCTGGACGACCTGGCCCGTCAGCACGTTAACTACTAAGCGAACGCTACCCACCTGGTCCTTCACGAAGCGATAGGTCTGGCCAGCCTTGAGCATGAATTCCGGGCTGTGGGAGGCGGGCGCGCCGTTGGCGTAGGTGAACTGGCTCACGAGCGCCCCTGCGCCATCTGTTTCGGCCACGATCTTGAGCGAGTCCTTGTAAATCCAGCCTTTGGTGGGCACGCCGTTCACTTGTTTGGCCACACGCCGCCCGAATGCGTCCACGACGTAGTCGATGGCGGTGCCGTCCGGCAAATCCACGCTCAGAAGTGCCCCCGAACATCATATTGATAGCTTGTAACTGCATTAGCAACGGCGTCTCGAGCATAAGACATTCGAAGTGCCAAATCGATCGGAAGGAGGAGCAGAAGCAAGAGCAGGCCACCTAGCCGACGACGCTCTACA
>CAZSUA010000232.1:0-9303 GCA_964609655.1 uncultured Polyangiaceae bacterium
GATATATAGGTCTATATCAGCTGGCATGCAAGCATCCTCTCTCTCAGGTCTGAAATTCTACGGCCTTCTTCTGATCGCGACGCTGACGGGAGCCGTTCTGACCCAGCGTTGGCTCAGCGGCAGCCCCTCGGTTCTCGCGAGCTCGGGTTCGGCGGGAAGCGCATCAGGGAAAGTAAGTGGTGGCTCCGTCTGCGATGGCGCGACGCGAGCGTTGACACCCGTTAAAACCCCTATCGTTGGTACCATCGCCACCTTCGACGACATGGCTCTTGCTCCGTTTACGTCCTACAGCAGCTCCGGGACGGCGGATTTTCGTGTTAAGAAACCTGGCGCCAATACCACCATTGCAGCCGCTCGTGTGACGAGCTCGGGCGCGAAGGAAATCGCTGCCTTCCTATTCAGTTCCCCCTGCACGGACGTGAGTGCACTCGATGGAATCGTCCTTTGGGCAAAAAGCGATACTAAGACGACATTGGCGGTGGGTTTTTCCACACCCGAGCTTTTGCCGGTACAATATGGCGGCGACTGCTTGGGAAACTGCTACAACTTCCACACCGTTTGGCTCGCTCTCACTCCGGAATGGCGCTTCTTTGCGGTTCCGTTTGCGAAGGCCGAGAGGCCCTCGTGGGCTCCACCGTTGGCGTGGCGCGACCTCATTATGGGACTTGACCTCGGAATGAATGGCGCGAAGTTCGATGTGCAAATAGACGAGGTGAGCTTCTATGCGGGTCAACCGCCGCAAGCAGCGGAGCTGCCACCATGATCAGCCACGCTGAGGTGGTTCTTTTACGTACTCGAGTATGCGTTCCCCTAAGGCGACGCATGGCGCCGAAAATCACGCGGTGTCTCCCGCACGAACTTCTTGAACACGAGGCACAAATGCTTAGCATCCGTAAAACCCGCCTTTTCAGCGACTTGAGCAATAGGCAGCTCGGTATCCGCTAAAAGCCTCCGTGCTTCTTCCACTCGAAACCGCGTCCAGGCTTCTGCGGGGCTGATTCCGGTAGTAGAAGTGAACTTGCGTTCGAGTGCCCGACGCGAAGAATGAAGGCGTTGGCATAGAGCGAGTAACCCTTCCGAGTCGATCAAGTGCGTTTTCATGTACTGGAGTGCGGCGGCTACCGCCTTATCCGACGCCGCGACGCCGTCGGTGGATCTTCGCTCCACGACGCGCACGGGCGGCACTTTCCAGTGCAGATTCTTGGGAGCCCTTCCGTTCATCATTTGATCGAGAAGTTCGGCGGCTTCATAGCCAATGCGTTCGTGGGCCGTTTGGATACTGCTGAGCTGCGGATTGGCGAGAGCACAGAGCGTGATGTCGTTGCCTTCACCTAAGATCGCGACTTCATCTGGCACACGAATGCCCAATCTTTGGCACCTTTCCGCGATGATCCAAGCGTGATGGTCTCCGACGCAAAAGAGGCCAATCGGCTTTGGGAGCCCCTGAAGCCACTCTGCCAACTTGCGCTCGAAAATCTTACCCTGCGTGTCGTAATTCCCAGCGATGGCCTCATCAAACGAGTGACAGGCGAAACCTTTGGCATGAAGCTCTGTCGCAAAGCCTTCCAGCCTCTCGTCCTGTTCGTCTCCCGTTCGGCGGTAGTACGCGAACCGTGTGAAGGCTCTCTGTAGGAAATACGCGGCGGCCATTTTTCCAACTGCGACGTCATCGTTGCGCAGATGTCCGAGCTCCTTCGGGGTGGCCGCATAATGCATGTTGACGGTGGGCACTCCCGCGTCCCGAAGCAGGTGAAGAACCTTTGGGTCAGCGCTGCTTACGAGGATCCCGTCGGGCTTCTGGCGCAACAGGCCCTCGACACCTTCGAGGCTTTGGCCCGCATAATCGAACGTCCACGGCCTGTGGGGGCGCGCAAAAGCAGCCACGCCCCGCAGGCAGTCCTGGGGGAAGCCGCTCAGGGTGTAGAGTGCGATACCTACATGCATGCCTTTAGAATAGCTTCATTTCCTGTCTTTGCGCACAGCCTGGCACGCGAAAGTGCCGACGTACTGTCGCAAAATGCGAAGTTCTGTCCTCAAGAAGGAATGGCCGCGGTACCGCCCAGCTTGTAACTTGTGGTGAAGACGACTCAAGACCGAGTCCGTCATCAAGGAGCAGAACATGACTCTTTTGGCCCCACTACGCCTTTGGGGATTGGCAATCGTTTGTGCCGCTTCCGGTTTGGCCTGTTCGACGAACGTCGCAGATCGAAACGGTAGTGCACCGGGCACGCCCGGAGCACCCGGAGCACCTAACAACTCGGGCTCGACGAGCAGCGTCGGGTCAGGTTCTGGTGGCTCACCGGGCGGTGTTTCCTCGACCCCGATCGGAGCGACTGGCGGCAACGGCATGACTGGAGCATCTGCTTGCACCGAAGGCACTCCGCTCGCCCCTGCCCGAGTCTGGATGCTGACGGACGAACAGTATGTGAACGTAGTGAACGATGTGCTCGGCGTCGCGCTCACCGGAAACGATGCCCAAATCACGGCCGCTGCGAGTACGAGCGGCAACTACACGAACGAGTCGGAAGCGTTCAAGGTAGATGCGGCGGCCGCGCAGGGCTACCAGCGTGCGGCGCTCAAGATCGCCAGCCTGGCCAAGCCTTGTGGAGCGAGCGTCACCCCGGCCTGCGTGGAGCAATTTGTTCGTGAAAAGACGGCGCGAGCCTGGCGCCGTCCGTTGGCTGAGAACGAGGTCGCAGAGCTGCTCAAGATCTACAACGACTACGCCACGGTGGACGGAGCTGACTCAGCGCTCAGTTTGGTCGTCCAAACGGTGCTGGAGTCACCGTCATTCATTTACAGGAGAGAACTCGGAGTCAATGCGGCGACATCGACTGCACCCGTCACGATGAACGCCCACGAACGCGCCAGCGCTCTGAGCTTTCTGTTGCTAAATTCAGGCCCCGACGGTGCACTGTGGGCGAAGGCGAATGACGGCACATTGAGCGACAACAGCGTGTTTGCGGTCGAGGTGAGCCGCCTCTTGGCTTTGCCCGCCGCACAAGACCAGGTAAGCCGCCTGGTTGGATATTGGGCGGGCGTCGAGAAGATCCCCGGGAGCGCCAAGGACTCAGAGCTGTTCCCCGAGTACACCGCGACTCTCAAAGCGAGCTTGTATGAGGGTGCCCAAGCGTTTGTGCGTGACGTCGTTTGGAGTGGGAAGTTCTCGGACCTTCTCACCTCGCGCAAAGTCTACGTTAACGACGGACTTGCGGCCGTCTACGGGCTCACGGGCGTCACCGGGGCGGCGTTGGTACCGGTCGAGCTACCAACGGCAGTCCCGGCTGCGGGGCTCCTCACTCAGCCGGGCATCTTGGCGGCCACCAACAAACGTCGTTCGCTTGAGGATCCGATCCATCGGGGACTCTTCATTCGCAACGCTTTCGTCTGCGGCGGCAGTATTCCGGCACCACCAGCCAACGCGACCGATGTAGCAAAAACCATGATGGGCACGGAACGCGAACTGGCTCAACAACGAGCCGCGTTGCCAACATGTGCAGGCTGTCACGCCCTATTCGATCCTCTCGGGTTACCTCTAGAGCAATTTGACCCCATCGGTCGCTATCGAGCCACCGATGCGAAAGGTGCTGCGCTATCTGGCGATGCCATACTCGTAGGTTTCGGTGCGGATCTCGACGGTCCCGTATCCGGCATCACGGACCTGGCACTGCGCCTGACGAGCGGACGACGCTCGGCCGATTGCTCGTCAAAAACCCTCACGAAATACGCCCTCGGTTATTCGACGCAAGTGGAGTCCTGCGATCTCACTCGCGCAAAAGACGCCTTTGCTCAAACGGGCAGCTTTCGAACTCTGTTTGAGAAGCTACTCACTTCGCCCGCCTTCGGGATCCGAGATATCCAGTTGAACTGAGAGGAATCGAACCATGACACCTACCGCCTCGCGCTTCTTACGGCGTTCATTTCTCGCTGGCCTCGGTACGGCTGGCGCTGCAACGTTGCTTCGTCCGCTGCTCAATGCGGAAGCTCAAGCAACTGGGCCGCAACGGCTTCTCATCATCCATCGTCCTTGCGGTACCAGCCCGCAAGATTGGTTTCCCACCACCGGCGGAGTCAAAGATTGGGGTACCACGCCGATTTTGAGCTCCTTCGATGCATTGCGCTCGGATATGGTCGTGATGAAGGGCATCGATTTAGCGCGCAACCCGGAGTGGAACGGTGACAAACATGGTGCCGGGTTGGTATCGGTGATGTGCCCCCCTCCAGCCAACGGTTTCCCCTTGATCCCGGGCAGCTCGGGGGAAGACGTCACCGACGCAGATGGGAAGGCGTTCACCGGCACTGGCCCTTCAGTTGACCAGGAGTTGCTCAGAAACGTGCCGGCACTGCAGGGAACGTCCGTCGGCTCCCTGCAGCTGGGTGCTTCCGCGGGCTCGGCCAAAGGCTCAGGCCCCGAGTGCTTGCGCGTACTGTCGTATGCGGACTTCAACCAAGCGCTTTGGCCAGAAACGCGCCCTGATATCGTCTTCAACAACGTGTTCGCAAGCGTCGTCACTGAAGTTGATCAGGGAGCCTTGGACCACGCTAGAGCCAGAAACAAGAGCGTTCTCGATTTCATCACGGCTGATCTCGGCCGTCTGCAAGCGCAGGTACCGACCTCTCAACTTCCCAAGCTAGAGTCCCACTTGGCAGCGATCCGAGCGTTGGAAACGCAGGTTGCGGGCATCTCAGCGAGTTGTAGCAAGCCGGTATTGGCTGCGCTTCCCACGGCCGTTGTTGGCGAAAACCTCAACCTCGACGATGTGCAGCACCGGGCCGTTGCAGAGCAGCAGCTTGAGATCATCCGTTCAGCATTCTTGTGCGATATTACGCGTGTCGCCACGCTAACGTTTAGTTACGGAAACTCGGATGTCAGGATGTTTGGTCCTATTTCGGTCAATGAGGGTCACCATACGCTCTCGCATGGTGGGGCATTCAGCACACTCGGCCAGATCGATAAATTCTACGCTGACATCACTGCCAAATTCCTGCTCGACATGAAGAACACTCCGGACGGGACCGGCTCGCTTCTGGACAACACGCTCGTGGTGTACTTCAGCGACTGCTGCATCGGAGCCGAGCACAGCATCGAGAACAATCCCGTGGCGCTTTTCGGCGGCAAATCGCTCGGCCTCAATGGCGGCAGTTATCTGCAGTACACGGGCCGCACCTTTGCCGACTTGTGGGTCGAGACCTTCAAACGCTTCGGATACAACAAGACGATGCAGGGCGCGGCCCAGTGGAACCTGGGTCCATTGCCGGGGCTCTATGGGTAAGAATCTGCACTTGTCGCACAGTGGGTCGTTCATCCTGGTGGCCCTTTTCGGCATATCCTGCACGCAAGCGGAAGCATCACGCCAAGACCCTGCCAACGCTACCTCGAATGTGCCGGGGAGCGGCTCTGGTGGATCGAACGCCGTTACCGTGAACGACGGACAGACCAACGCTTCTCAGGGAACCAGTGGCGGCGCAGCGCACCAATCTGCGGGTGGCACCGCGAGCCTGGCCCTGGGAGGCAGCGCCAACGATTCCATGGGTGGTACAGGACCATTGAGCTCAGGAGGAAGCGGCTCTTCGCAGGCGTCAGGCGGAACAGCCACCGTCGGCACGCCAGGTGCCTGGTGGGATGCCGCGTTCAGTTATCGGCGGCATCTCACACTAGCGGGGAATGCGAATCCAGGCGAACCGAGCGAGATAGTGACCCTCGTGGCGATCCCGGCGGGTGCCATTCCTTTAGCTTTAGCTGGAGCCAACGGTTCGGGGTTGCGCTTCACCGATTACACGGGCCATGCACTCAACTTCGAAGTAGATTCCTGGTCAGCGAACGGGCCCAACAGCGTTTGGGTGCGTCTCCAAGATGTGGCTGCGGCTCGAAACGACGGCTTCTACGTGTACTTCGGTCAACCTCAAGCGCCTGCGATATCGCTCGCGGATTCACAGAAAACCTGGCCGGACTCCTACGCAGCTGTGTGGCACTTCGAAAAATCTGCGACCGATTCCACCAAAAATGGCGCCAACGGTGCTGACGTGCAAGTCGACTTCGTACCAGGTCACGTGGCAAGCGGAATTAGCCTGAAGGGGACCCAGCACATCGGTCTGGTCAAAGGTTTACCCATGGTAGCCGGCGCAACCGGAGTCACGGTGTCCGCGTGGGTTAACTCTACGATGCCCACCGACCTGGAACCGGATCAAGGGATCCTGCTCGGGATCGGCACCGCCAGCACGGGAAGCTGGGAAACCACACAAACTCCGGCGAATAGCATGAGTGCGGGCACCTGGCACTTCATCAGTGCAGTGGCTGATCTCAGGGCTAACTCCATCACGCTGTACGTGGATGGCGTGCAACAAGGGGCCAAGCTTGGAACGGAATGGAGTAGCACTTCCTTCATGAACACGCCGAGCGACCGCATTGTTATCGGCGGTGAAGAGGACCTGCACGGTGGGTTCTACCAAGGGCTCATGGATGAGTTGAGGGTGGAAACTCAAGCGCGCGACGCTGCATACGTAGCGCTTTTAGCCAAGGCTTCGGCTTCGGGATTTGTGATGATGGGGCCCGAGGAACGACACTGATTGGGGGAACGATTGCCTGAGATCGACAGGCATCTCGCCGGTATGAAGCTGAAGCTTCACCTCGCGAGCAATCTGGCGAAAGATGGCATCGGCCGACCAAAGCGCTGCTCCCGCTTCGAGTGCGCACTGTGCCACGTGAGCATCGGGCGTTGAGACGGAGAGCCCCATTCGGCGACAGGTACTCCTCAGCTCGCCAACAGAACACCAATGCTTGAGCGGTGTTGGATGAAGCGGCAGGTCTTCAAGGATTTGCTTTATGGAAGCGCGCTCCCGAAGACTCAGCGGAGCACTCGTGAGCTCTGCCGCCACCACTGGCGCCAGCAAAACAAGCCCATCGTCAAGGAGCGACTCAAGCTCAGATGCCCCCGTGCCACGCAAATATTCGATCCAAATCGAGGTATCAACGACGACGCTCACGCGAGAAGCTCCCGCGAAGCACGGCCTTGGGCTCCTTTTTGTTCCTCGAAAGATAGTAAGCATGCTAGCATGCTTACTATCTAGTTCAGTCACGATGCACCGCGCCCCCAGATCGCAGCCTCGGTGATTTGGTTAGTCTGATGTGGCGCCCGCGGGCCACTCAATCGGCTAAAAAACCTCACCAGCCTGCAATTCTTCTAAAAAATCCGCGACCGGTAAGACATCGAACCCATCGAAGGTCAAACGTGTGCGGCCACAATACACGCCTATCATGCGCTTGATGCGTACCACTTTTGAATCTAGCAAGCCGCGGGCACCTGCTTCCCAACGACGGTCCCACTTTGACGAACGTTTTACCTCGATTGTGACCACCTCGGCTTTCCTGTTCAGCGTCTTACGCGCCGTCTCGATCACGAAATCCACTTCAACGCCTGCCCCGGTTCGCCAGAAGTGAATCGGGCGATTCTTGTTCAAGACACTGTTGTAAACGCTCAACTCATGCAGGAGGAAAGTCTCAAGCGCGAACCCTTTCCACACTTGATCCACCGGATCATCGAGTAAGCCCGCAGCCCCCCGCGCTACACCGGAGTCAAACCAGTAGAATTTGGAATGACTTGCTTCACGCACGCGTGCTCCGGGGCGGTAGGAAGTCAGGCTCTGCCCGAGAAGGGTATCGCGCAGGATCGAGAAATACACGTCGACTGAGGCTCGGGGAACGCCGGCGTCACGCGCAATGTTCGCCATGTTCAGCATCTGACCGTTCACCAAGCCGGCCACTTCGAGGAACCGAACAAACGGCTCGGCCTTGCGGATCAGTCCTTCCTCCAGAACCTCCTCGCGAAGGTAGGTGTGAACATAGGAGTGAAGAAGCCGTGCCGCATCTTTCTGGTTTTGGATCACCAACGGCAACGCTCCCCACTCCAAGGTACGCTCAAGATCGAATTCGTCGCCGAGTTCGGCTGCCACCGGGGGTCCCATTTGTAGAGTCAGTGCGCGCCCCCCTAGCAGGTTAGCGCCACCACGCTTGAGCTTGCGCGCGGAGGAACCCGACAAAGCGAACCGCCATCGTTTCACTTCGATGAGGCGATGCACCTCGTTGAGGAGCAGAGGAACACGTTGCACCTCGTCGATGCACACCCAGGTACCTGGCGGCTTCTTGCCCACATGGGCTTCGAGGTTTTCGGGGTGTCGGGCCAGCTCCATAGACAGATCGGAGCGCAGGAGATCCAGCGTCACGGCGGAGCCAAAGTGCTGGCGGAGCCAGGTGCTTTTCCCGACCCCTCGTGGACCAAACAGAAAGAAGCTGACTGCGGGTGGAACCAGGAGCCGTGACCACTCTAGAGATTTCGGCGACAACACCATGACTATATGTTGTAATAATGAACGACATTTTTACAACATACAACACAAATACAACACCCCTGGTCTAAACGATGATCAACTGCGCCTTAGGCGAACGGGATGCCTGCGCTCTCCAGAGCATCTGGGAAAAATTCAAAGGCGCTGGTTACAACGTTAAAAACTTGCTCGTCGAACTCACCGAAACTGACACCTTCAACTACTTGCCGACGGTGCGCTAATGGACGTCCTCGGAAAGAACCAGCTGCATCGACGCACTCTGCTGACCGGCGCAGGCAGTATCGCACTCGCATTGCCCTGGCTTGAGTGTATGGGTGAAAAAAAGCTCTTCGCGTCGAGAAGTTTTCCAGCACGCCCTGGACGCGCTGCGACAACAACCGGCTGGGACGCGCCTCTGCAACGATCTAGATAGTAAGCATGCGAACTACTTTTTTTCTGTACGTGTCTCCCCCGGCTGGAGTGAAGCGACAGGCTTGGGGGAGACAGGCCGACTCCGCTCGGCCCGAGGGGGCAACCGAGTTATACGCCTGAATGCCCAAACACCCTCATGCCTGCTGCGACAGCCGCAAGAGCACGCCAGACGGCGAGTCCTCGATAACAACACAATCATCGGATGTGTGCCCCAAGTTCGCTCGCCGCGTGCACGAAGAGATCCGGAGCGGGCAATGTTTCTGCACGGTGAACTGCACCTTTTGCGTCAGCATTTGGACCACCCGCCTGACCGTCCCGCACCCCAACGACACGGGGATCGCCAAGCGGCCTTCATTACACCCGTTTTGGGCTCCCTGATTGCCATCCCTCCGCACCGCGGACACAATCGCCCTTCCCGAGACCCAACGATGAAAACTCGCTACCGCTTGTTGTTCCTCTCTTCAACCGCCCTCGGCCTTGCGCTTGCGTGGGGTTGTTCTGATGAGCAGGTCGGCCCGAACGGGTCAACCGGTGGAACTGTTAGCGGCG
>CAZSUA010000233.1:0-9289 GCA_964609655.1 uncultured Polyangiaceae bacterium
CTCGTGTCCAGCGCGACCAGCGCCGGTTTTTTGGTGATCGATGATTTGGGCTGGGAATCCAAGCGTGCGGGGGCGGATGATGTTTGCGTTGAGGTTTTGGCGACGCGCTACGACCGCGGCCTACCCACCTACGTGACCTCAGGGCTCACCCGGGCGGCTTTCATCGAGCGCTACGGCGATGCCATCGTGCGGCGCATCGTTGAGGCCGGCGGCCTGCCAGGGAAGGTGGTGGACCTATGGCCCCGCTAGCCGTTGCTCTGGGCCACTCACCAACCCGCGGGATTCCTGCCACCCACCAAGCGCCACGGGCCAGCCAGCTCGCTTTCGGACCTCGGAGCACCTCTGGGGGCATGGCGAGACGAAAACGCGTTAGCGAGGCGCTGAGGGGGAGGGACGCTGGTATGGGTTGGATGGGGTACTGGAGGGCCGCTGCGAACGCTTTTACGCACCTGCCCGGAACCAACTGGTTGAACCACTTCGGCGGGCACGAATCCAGTTCCCTTCGAGGCATCGCAGCCCAAAACGAGCCGAAAAGGCCTAGAATTCGCGCTGAAAGCATTGTCTTTGGCGAAAAAATACCGAGGATTTCCGCGAGCGAGACGCGTTCACAAGGCGTTCACAAGCCAAACGCACTCACGGGCAGCGGCAATTCCCCGACTTTGGCGAACGCACCGGCACTAGACGCGGTCGCCACCCCGGCCACCCGGTCGCTTGCGGGATTGCTCGCCTCGGCTTCCAGCGGCGTTGACGCCATCACCACCCCACTTCGACCCTTACGCACCGGCTCAGTCAGCCGGCCACTCCACCACCGAAAGGCTTGTTTTATGCTGATTCATCACGACCTTGGGCACCTAGGCCCGCTTCATGGCCAGCGTTTGGCCGTTTCTCAGCGCTTTTCTCGCACGGCGTGTGCCCAATGTGTCGAGCCGACCCCCGCACGCCGGGGCACGGCCGAATATGGGGGAAAGACCGCGAAAGAACCGATCGGACACGATGTCCCCACGGTCAACGACGGCACAAAGGCCGCAAAAGAACCAACCCCTCATCGTGAGGGCACGGTTATCCAGCAAGGCCCCTCATCGCCTCCCTGGCGCGCTTTGGGCGATTCGGCTGGGGTTGGCCCGGCTTCCGCCTCGGAGGCGCTCTAAATGGCTCTCAGAACGGGCCACGGCGCCGGCCGGGGCGTGCCTCGCGTTGAAGTGCTGCCCATTGACGAGCTTCCCGCCGGCCTACCGGGTCCCGCCCGTCCAGTGGCTCCCCGGGACGGCGCAGGTCGCTTCCAACCAGGGGCCGGGACCGCCGCCGTTGCCCGCTTGGGTGGTTTGGCCGCCGCTGAGGCCCGCCAGATGGATCAACTCCTAGGCCTATGGCCGGTCCCTGAGGGGCACGCCTACGCGCCCTATGCGCGGATGGCCCGTGAGTGGCGCGCTTCGCACATGGAGACGTTAGCGGCCAGCGTGGGTGGCGGGGTGGTCGGCCCGGGACCTGCCTTGATCGTCGCGAACGCCGCAATCCAGCTGGCCTCCAGCCGGTGGCTTTCGGATCTCGGCATTCAGACCGGTGACCCGGCCACGATGCTTGCCGCCTCCAGGCTGGCCAATGACGCCCGCCAAAGCATCCTGGCTGCGCACGAAGGGTGCGCCCGTGAGGCAGCAGCCCGCCCCAAAGACCATGAAGCTCACGCCCGAGCCTTAATCGCCGCCTTCGGCGTGAAACGGGAGACCCCTAAATGACTATCGAGACGCGCCAGTTCAGCACCGAAGTGATCCTCACCCAAATCTACGGCATTCCCGCAACGCCCGTCCAGCGGGCAGCCTGCCGGGCTCGCGACGGATTACCTCTCCTTGATCTCGCCTCCGACCCCGCCGTTCTTGCGGCCTTCGGTGGCGCCCAAGCCATCGCTGCGCTCCCGAGCGAACGTGGCCTTAAGCCCGCCGAGTTTTGGAATGTCGCCAGCGCCAGAACCGCAAAGACAACGTTAGCCTGCGCTGGTGCAATCGCGGATGCCCTCAGCATGGACCTCTCGACCATGGGCCCGGGCGAAGTGCCACGAATCTCCCTTGTCAGCCTCAAGATCGATGTTAGCGACGTGCCCTACAAAAAGCTTTGCGCCGCCTTTGAGCACCCTTTGCTCGCTCCGTTATTGGTCGACCGGCGCGACGGCGAACGGCTTCTGGTTATCCGCAATCTACGTGGCAAGCTCATCGAGGTCACGGTCGTTGCCGGCGGTAGCGCGGGCTCGGGCTTGGCAAACCGGTGGTCTGCCGGCTTGATTCTCGATGAGGCGCCCAAAATGTCTTCTCGTGATGAGAAGGTCACAAATATCGATGACGTTCTTTCGGTGGCCCGCGAGCGCCTGATTCCCGGTGCGCAGATTGCCGCCATAGGTTCTCCGTGGTCGCCTGATTCGACGGCATTCCGCGTGGTGGAGCAATTCTTTGGCAAACCCACGGCCGATACCGTTGTGATGCGCACAACCGGGCCCGCGGGCAACCCGAGCTACTGGACGCCCGAGCGTCTGGCGAGCCTGAAAGAGCGCGACGAAACTGCATGGCGGATCAACGCGCTTGGCGAATTCATCGACTCCGAGACGGGGTTACTCGATATGGGCGCTATCGTCCGCAACACCAGGGCAACGCCTCTTGAAATGCCGCCCACGCCCGGGAAATATTTTGCGGGAATGGACCCGAGCGACGGCATAGGAAAAAACGCCTGGACGCTGGTAATCCTTCGCCGCATCGACCCGCCTGGCAAGCCTCAGAGTTACGCTGTGGCATGCGCGCGCCAGTGGTCCTTCGGGGGCCCGGATGAAATACTTCGCCAGGTTGCTCTAGCCTGCCAGCGCTACAAGGTCACGACCGTTCTTTCCGATGCCTACAGCGGCCAAGCAAACACCGACTTGGCCAAGCGGTATGGCCTTGAAGTAATCGCCAAAGCAGCATCCCAAGCTGTGAACCTGGAGCGCTACACCAACATGGCGACCTTGCTCCACACGGATCTGCTTCAGCTTCCGCCCGATACGCAATTCCGCGATGACCTGCTGTCAATCAAGAAACGCGCAACCGCCTCGGGATACGTTATTCGCTTTGGCAGCTCGGGCCATCGGCATGCTGACTATGCGCCTGCGCTGGCCTGCGCCCTGGCCAACTCGATTGGCTCGAACGCCACCTACATCGACCGGGACGCGCTCGAAAAACGAGGAGCCCAGATCGACGCCATCTTGACGAGCTACAACCCCGGTGGGGACGGCGTTGACTGGCGCTCATTCCCCGACGAGGCCTGGAACAACGTCTAAAGGGTTAGCATTAAGTTAACTCCCCAACAACAACCCAAAGGAAAAGCAACATGACCGAAAACAGAAAACACGCCGCCGAACGACTCGCGAACCACTTTATTCCGCGAGTGAGCACGGAATCACGCCGAGACGAATTGGTCTCGCAATATGCGGCGCTCGACAAAGACCACTCGGGCTTCAACGCGGCGAGCGAGGCGATCATTCGCGAGATGAAAAAAGTCGGCATCGAGGCACAGCTTGAGCAATTGAATGCTAACGCTAATCAGCAATTCACCTCCCAACAACGGGCAGTCCGCGCCGAACAGCGATACAAGCTGGTTTCCGATCTGGTTGCGATTCGAGAATCAACGCCGGCCGTTCCCTCTGGCTCGCCCCAACTGGTTACCACCGAAGCCCTTGAGCGGGCAGATATGCTGGCCAGGATTACCGCCATGAATGCGATGACGCCCGAAGGGTTGTCGCCCGAGCAAAAAGCATCGCGAGCCATCGAACGAGAAGGGCTCTTGGCAAAACTCCATAACATCACCGTTCAAAGCCCCAACGGCCACCACAGCCCCATTCCCCCGAAGGCAGCGTAAATGACAAGCCAAGCAGCACAGCAAATGCAGACACCCGAGCCCGCAAAATTGAGCCACATTGACGAGCTCAAGAGAACCCTCACCAAAGCCATGGTCGACGGCGAAGCAGCGCGGACGCTGGTTCTCTCCCTTAGACAGGACATCGGCATCCAAGACCAAAAACTCGTCGGGTTGACGGATCAGGCCGCCAGCGCCCGTCGTCAAATGGGATTGGCTGGCAGTCCAGTTGAGATAGCCGAGGCCAAAAGCGCCTACAAAGAAATCCAAGAGAACTACCCGGTTCAAGAGGCACGCCAAGAGCAGCTTGAGATCAAACTCATCGAGGCTGAGAAGGCGTCCGATCTGGCAAATCGACAGATGAGCCACTGGTCCTCAGAGCTTGCGGTTGCGATTGCTCGAAAGGTGGAAGCCGAAGGCCTGAAGTATGCGCAGCTGCTTGGGCCCTTGATGATTAAGCGTCTCGGCTTGGCAAAATTCGCTTCATCGGCGGCCACGCTAGCCAATGGCGGGAATGGCTGTTCAGACCCTCTGGGCGCAACTGTCCGCGGAGAAATGAGCCCCTGGCATCACGCCATCGAAGCAGCGTTGCATCCGCCGACCGCAAGCACCCCCGCAATCTGCAACGGTGATTTGTTGGCCTGGGTTTAACCTGGGTGTGCTAAGCTTCTTGGAGCTCGGGCGGCAGGCATGACGTTCGAGTTAGGTCAACGTCGCGACCGAAGAAACCCAAAAGCGCGCTGAGCTTGAGCCCCCGGGATTTCACATGGGTTGCGTCTCCCGGGGGCTCGCTTGGTCTTTCCCTAGATTTTTAGCTTCCCAACCGTGGCGACTCGCCAACCAATCCCACAAAGTGAGGAGTTAACCTAATTTCACAAACAGAATCAAATATGACCGAATGGGTTGCAGGCTTGCGAGCGAAAGGCATCCACGCGATTGTGATCCATCCCGACCATGACGCGGTGGAGTTCTTCAATGGCCTGCCGGTGCACGCCCAAAGGGAGGCCGCCATATTCGCGAGACTGACGGACGGCCATCCGGTGAGCTTGGCGGACCCGACGGCGCCCGCGGGCTTGGCGGTGTGGCTTCGAGGCCTGATCGAGTTTGACGAGCTGCGTGCTTTTTGGGACTCGCTCCCGCTCAACGCGTTCGGCGGCGACGCGCGAAACGGTGCCTCACACGGCGGCCAGCGGCCCGGTTTGCTCTCATAGTGAGAATCATGGGGGTTGCCGGTCGCCTTTTTGGCCTGCGAATTGTCGAGTGGTCAGTTGCGTCGTAGGCTGTGGAGGCAACCATGGCGAACGCACACTACTTGGTGACGGAATATCCACCCCCACAAGATATGAAAGTGGAATACTCCAACCTGATCCAAGTCAGTGCCGGCGAGCAGGAAGTGTACCTCGACTTCTTTCGCATCCACCCTGAGGCTCCCGGGGCGGACGAGGGTTCTGTCAGGACCCACTTTGTTGCGCGAATGCTGATCACAAGTGAGCATGCTAGACGCCTGCACAAGGCGCTCGAGCAAGCGCTTGTGCCTCAATCTCAACCTCTAGAAATGGAACCGGAGCAAAAATGATTCCACGTCGGGCGGATAAAATTCGATATCAGGTTATCCACAGCCAGAAGCCGCAAGCCTACCGGCACTTCTCGACGGGGACACATACGCATATTAGACTCGTGCCTCCTTCAGACGAGCCACCGAAGCCAGAGCCAGCATGGCTTTCCAGCGCACTTGAGAAGATCGATTCACTGCCGTCTGCTATCGGAAGAATGGGCGAACCGGCCAATGAATGGGTGCTCAAAACGGCGCGAGAGATGGTAACCGAACTATGCTCAAAGGGCATTAAACCAAGAAAGATTATGGCCGTCGCTGACGGTGGAATATGCTTCACCTTCGAACTGGATGGGAAGCACGCAAGAATTGAAATCGAAAACGACGGGGTTGTCGTCGTCAAGAGCGGCGCTGAGGCCATGGCGAACTGTGAAGACGTGCCTCCCAAGAAGGCGGTCCCGTTGTTGGCTTCGTATCTTGCGGCTTAGTAAGGAATGGCTCGGCAAGCCGATGGGAACCCGCCCTTTAGGGACGATGAGTACCTGTTCAGGTGTCTCATGCGGGCATGGGTTCGCGATGATGGATCAGTCGAGCCTGAAGCGATTAAGCTGCCAGAGTGCTCGGTAGATCGCTCAAATTGCACCACCAAGGAAGCGTCTCTCAAGCGCCATGGAGATCGCTACGTCGCCGTTGCGGGTTTACTATTCGGAGAACTCCCTGGCGACTATGGTGAAACCGGGTACTCCTGCTGGGTAGTTCACTGCCCCGAGAACGGAAACGAGAGCCACTCTGAGATCCGGACCCTTCGAAACAGCGACCAGACGTGTCACAAGCCAAAATCCAGTGTCACGAAAGAAATGATCCGGCGACGCCTTGCTAGCGCGCTGCGCGTGTTATTCGAGGGTGAGAAGGCTGAGCCGCCCGACCAGTGGTCCTAGGTCTCGAAGCCTTCGATTTGAGCGTTATCCCACCACTGGCAGTCGTGCATTCCCCCCTTTCGGCCGGGGCGGAGGCGAGTTGCTTGGATCTTTTGCGTCCGCTGCCAAACAGCATGATTTCGGCCTGATGGTCCGTTTTGGAGCACCAAAAGCGCCTTTCTGCGTCCGCTCTGGCCAGCCATGAACCAGCATGTTTTCCGCCGTGAGGGCTACACGTTAACCTGGAGCCGCTAACGAGTGAGCCGAATCTCTGGGCCCGCTCCTTTTGCCGGCACTTGTTCCATGTCCAATTCTGGGACCATCGGTTTTCTCGGCATTTGTGCTGTGTCGCCTCCAGCCCCGGGCCCGTCGCTTTTCTAGTGTTTGTGGCCTGAGCTGGTGGTCCTTAATGGCGGAGCAGGCGGGAAACATGCTGTTTTCGTAACCGAGGCTTACCTTGGCTTGCTCGAAGCGCGGCAAGCCGGCGGATGTGCTAACGCTTTTGCTGCGCAAGCCGCCCATTAAGCCAACTCATCGCCTGGCGAAGGGCGTCTCCTTCCGTGCCTTGGCGGACCGAAGGCATGTCAGGGAGCCTAACCCACGGGCCGTCGTCACACTGCTCAGTGTACCTGACCGAGAAGGGCAGATCTCGCGTCCGGAGGTTCCGAACCACCTCGATTCGGAATGTTCTGTGGTCGCTCACGAGCTCAACCGTTCGCAGGCTCTCATAGGCTTCGCTGAACCCATCGGGTACGTCAATGTCATTAGTTGTTTTCATCTTATATCTCCCTTTTTGGCCCCCGCCGCCGCAAGCTACCCTACGCCGAGGTCGCGTGGCAACGGCGAGCGAGAAAGCAAGTTTGGCCAAGTTTAGTCGACTCGAAGCCTAGGCACCCCGGTCTCCATCTGAGTACCACCGTACGCAAGATAACTCCTGCGTTGTGTAGCAATGCTGTCTACCATGGTAGACGTGCTCTTTTGCCGCTTGTCCGAAGCGCTGGAATCAGCTAGCCAAGAATGGAACGATTCCGCGGGGTTGCCGACAATCGACAGGGGGGCGATCCGATTTGCCTTGCACAGCGTCCGCTCTTGTCTGACAATGGCTGTCACTTATGGTGCATGGTGAACGAAGCGAACGGATAGCCTTGAGACTTACGCCCGTTGAGGCGGATGTCGTGGAGAACATCTCCGCAGAGACCGGCCTGAGCGTTTCGGATGTAGTGCGCCAAGCAATTCGGAAGGCCTATGCCGACAGGTTCAACGCCTCGCCGAAGAAAACCAAACCCAAAACCCGCTAGCCATGAAGTGGGCCCGCGCTGTTGAAGCAGCCGAGCCCGTGGCCAGTCCCTCTACAGAAGGAACCGACTCATGCACTGTAACACACCACAAAAACCGAATGCCACCCACAAACACATAGCAAATGCGCGCGCCAGCGTTCTTGAAGCCCGCTTGGTGCTTCTGGAGTTGCTCGCCAGTGCGACCGATGACGCCAATATGTTCGTTGTTGACCGCTTGCTAGCTGTTAACTCGGAGCTGCAATGCGCTTTTTACGAGCTTGATTGCTTCGCCACGGCAGGGGCCGAATGATCTCACTCAACAATGGCTTGAGCTGGCACGCGCCCGCGAATCTCGACCCGGCCGAGCTCGCCAGGCTTTGGAGCGCGCTGGTTGCGGTAATGGCCACCGGGCCGATGGAAGCGGCGCACTACGACCAGCGATGGCGCGAAGGCGACCACGTGCTCTTTTTGGAGCTCTACCTAGAGCACGCCGGCGCCGGCCACCGATTGGCGGCGGGATAATGAGCCCGCTCACTGGTTCACCGCGCCAAAACCTAGCGCAACAAATTGCGGCGCAAGCTAGCGAAATTCAGGAAGTTGCGCTCGCCATGCGCAAGTACGCGAATCGTGAGGTCGTAAGTGTCGATTCAGGATCGCCCGTGCTCACAACGGCGGCCATCTTCGCTGGCCTGCTTCGGGTGGCTCAGCTGAGCCTGGGAATCGCACTCAAACTTGGGAAACTGGAAGGCAGCAAGAACAATGTCTCGTAAAAAACTTTGGATGGTCGGAATTTTCGCACTGCTGAGCATGGCTTCCTGCAAGGGCACCCCCAAATCGGATAAGCAGCCCGTCCCGGCCGCCACGGCGTCGGTTCCCGCACAACTGGCGCCAACCGCTAGCGCACAGCCTGCGCAGGTTGCTGTCAGCCTCGCAACGTTCAAGAAGGATGTTCTCGTCAGCTGCCTTGAGGCGATGACCACGCCGGAAAAGGCGGCGGCCCTGGTTGCGCCTAAGGGTGAAAGCGGGACAAAAGTCGTCAAGCTCTCGCAAACATGCACGTCGTTGGGCAGCACCGTTCTTGCGACGTGCACGACGCCTCGAATCACCATGTACTACTACGAAGCCAAAAGCAGCGCGGATGGCCTTGAGATGTCCGACTGCGTGAGCGAGGGCGGAAAGTGGTCCAAGGATTCGGGGCGGAAAGCCAGGAACGAACGGCTACACCAGGCAGTAGATGCCTTTCGGTCTGAGGAGTAACGCAATGTCTAAGAAACCACAAAAGGGCCAGCTCACGCACCGCGAGGGCCTAGGCTTCTACGGCCGTTTTTATGCCATCGTCGAAGGTGAGCGGGTGCGCATCTGCAAGGCCCTGCACACCGAAAACAAGGCGGTGGCGAAGCGCAAGCTTGAGCGGTTGATTGCTTCATCGAACCCCACGCAAGAGGACACGGCGCGGCCTGAAACCTTTCAGGAAGCGGCTGGGCGTGTCGTTGACCAGCAGAAGAAAGAAGGCATGGCCACGTGGAAGGACAGGGAACAACGCCTAACCGCCTACGTCTTCCCTTCGATGGGTTCGGTGTCAGTCGACAAAGTGAAAGCTCAACACGTTCGGACGGTACTGGAGAACGCCCGAGAGCTTGGCAAGTCACGGCAGACGCTCGTTCATATTAAGA
>CAZSUA010000234.1:0-9271 GCA_964609655.1 uncultured Polyangiaceae bacterium
GAGCTCCCCGATCACGTCGTTAGAGGTTCTGGACCCAGAAATTCCTGGTGATCTCGCGGGCAGCAAAGCCATTCGGCTCGATGTGCGCGCCCGCTCGGAGGACGCCTCCATCTTCAATGTCGAAATGCAGGCATACGGGCACCTGGCGTTGCCCGCTCGATTTCTCTTCTACTGGGCACGCGGCTACACCGAGCCCCTCGGCCGCGGCCAACCACTTCCAGCTCCACCTACTCCAGTTGCCGTGCCTCGCCGCGGCCTCTGACACCCCAAAAAAGCTGTCCCTTTGGGCCAGATTTCTAAGCGCAGCCTCCGACCAAGAATTTGATACACTGGCGAAGGAAGATCCCATCATGGCCAACGCAGTGAACGAACTCGACAGAATCTCCAGCGATCCCCTCGCACGCAGGCGTGCCCAAGAGCGCGAAGATTCCATCAGAATGTACGAGGACTCCTTAGCCGTGTCACGCCGTGACCGTAAAGCCGAAGGCAAAGCCGAAGGTAAAGCGGAGCTCGTGCTCAAACAGTTAACCCTCCGCTTCGGTACGGTGGATGCGGTCAACACCGAACGCATCCGCAATGCTTCTCCGGTAGAGTTAGATACGTATGCTGAGCGCGTGTTAACGGCTCGGGATCTGGACGACGTTTTGGGCGCCTTCTAGGTACGCTCGAGATTCTCAGCCCAAGACCTCAGCGGATCAGTTGCGCGTTACCCAGTTTCGATTGTGCCCGATCAACGGTGAGGGTGGCTAAGCCGGCACGTTCGTATCGGGCTTGAATCAACCGATCAACAAATCCCGCCTTGTTCGAAATCTTCGAGCGAAGTACCTCGATCACCGGAGAGCCTGCCTCCGGCCGAATGAGTCCACTGGTCAAAGTGAGCAACAACGCCTGGCGAATCGCTGCTGAATCAAGTGCATAGTGATACTTCAGCGCGTAGTACGCCTCCGCGATGACCACATCGCTGGCTGTCACGGGTGCAAGCAATCGGTGCGCCTCCAAAAGGCGCTCGCGAATCTTGGCAACTGTTGCCGACGGCTGGCCCACCAGCAGACGCACAAGCACCGACGTATCGATGCCAAATTTCATCGCTTGCGGCGTTTCCGGGCCTTCTCGACGCTGGCACGAATGTCTCTCAGGTCGTGACTGACGCCCGGGGTCGGCACCAAGGAACCGATCCAACTGGTGTCGGGCTCCTGGCGATCAAAATAGAGCGCGAGCGCCCGACGAACAATGTCGGACATGCTCAGGTGCGATCGTTCCGCCACCCCGCGAAGCCGGCTGGCTGTTGATTCGTCGAGAACTATCTGTGCCCGTTGCATGCTTGAATAGTTACACACCAGCGATGTGTAATCAACGCTCGTCCTTTGCCAAAAGGTGATTGATGCAATCCCGTGGGATCACGAGGGCTTCGGTGACCTCACAGTTGACAACCCAGCCGTCTTCGCGCGAGGCCCAGCAACATCATCCATGCAAGGGCCCCAATAACACCTGGCGACGTAGCACCGCGGCCCATTCTGCAGCCTTGCCCGGCATTTGAAACGCACCCGAACCCGGGGGCCTGATTCGCTATCGTGAGTGGATACAGGGAACACAGCGCCCGTGCCTCATCGGGGGGCAGTTTGGCGGGGGCGTTTGCCGGGCGTCCCTTCAACTCGTAGCTTGGAAACATGAGCGCTTCGCGCACAGATGCAGACGCCTTTTCGCAGCGCTCAAGGGGAGCGCCAGAGCTTGAATGCAACGGTAGGATCTCGGCGCCATCGTCGCAGTTATGGGCGAGGCCCAAGGAATGTCCGAGCTCATGGGCAAGCACGAGGTCGAGTGGTTTCTTTTCACCAGCACCCCCGCTTGCCCAGTCAAAATAGAACGCATTGAGCTCTATATCGGCCTCGACGATCTGCTGGGTACCCTGCTTATTGGCCCGATAAAGCGTCGTCATCGCCAGGGCCTCGGGCTCGTAACACCGCGCGGCGTCCCTATTCCCATCCCTACACCAGGCTCTTCGACGAAACGCTATGCTGCTCACGCCGTCTTCCGCAGTTCTCCGGTAGGTGGGCTCCGTGGCGATATCGATTGTTAGAGAAGAGCAGGGAGCCGTCCAAAGTCGAGCCGCTCGACGCGCGGAAGCAGCCACCTCTGTTGCAGTCATCCCGCGGGGAAGCTCACTGGTGGAGAGCACGAAGTGGATCTGGGCCGTAGCGCGCGTGATGTTGCATTCGGCGTTCTCACAGCGCGATTGAACGAATGCCTGCGATGGCTGAGACATGAAGACCACCGCAAGCAGGACGCTGAATGCCTCCACCGCGCGCCATAGGGCGAGTTGCCTGAGGTGCAACACGCCTACTTACGGACTTTAACGCCGGCGCGCTCAAAGACCTCATCTGGGACTCGATAAGCCACAATCTCGCAGTCACAGCTATTCGGTGAGTTCAACTGGCCCCTGTTCTCAAGCGTCGATGCTGCCGAATCGACTTGGACCGGGTAGGTCGGCTGTGAACCCAACCCAACTACCGAGAAGGTCGTGATCAGCTCACCAACGCGTCCTGGCAACACCTGCCCCCCGCTCCCCGAACATTCCCAAGCCAACCCCGTCCAAGAGCACAACAGATTCGGCGACATCGCGTCGCTAACTGTGACCTTCACCCCTGCCTGTTGCACCAAATTGGGAACATCAACCTCTCCCCGCCGGCAAGGATTGCAATCGCCACTACAGGCCACCAACTGACAGGACTCAGTGGGTGTCATTTGACTGGCACGGGAACGGCCCCGACTTTCTCGAAATCCTCGCGAGGGAGGGCTAGGCTTCGGTAGCTGCACTCGCTGCTGTTCTCTTCAAGTACCACTCCGTGTCCGGTAAGGTTCAAATCTATAGCACCGTGGGGGCCCTCAATGTGCACGGGATACGACTCATCTTGCGCTAGTTGCGTGTAGACGAATGCATCGTTGGTCCCAAAGTTGCTGATGCGGCTGCGCGGGCCCGGCACGCACTCCCAGGCACCCTTCCACGTGCATGCAATTGGCTGCGAGCCAACCACGTCAACCGTCACCGCCACAGGCTCAGGCGACAGCAACTTCGGCAACACCAACGAACCCACGGGGCAACCATCGTCACTGCAGGCAATCGCCAAGAACACGCACGAGAGCCCCGCACTGCGGCTGCGGCTCAGCAGCCTGCGTCCCCTCGCCTTCAGCAACGCGCCATGCTCCATTGAGCCGACTACAGACCGAGACATGTTTTCAGGCTACCGTTTTCAGAGCGACAAACGTCCGTTTTGTTAATAACTCGACCATCCGCCATGCACTCAAACGCGCTCGGGCCGAACGCGCTGAGACACTTTCGCAAGACATAGTATTGGCTCTTGCAGGCCTCAGCTTTCGGAAAACCATCGCAGGTGACAGTGTTGCAGGAGTCCATCGTTGGTCCCATCGCACAGCCAGCCATGCTTTGGACTCGACAATACTCCACGCACGCTTCGCTTGCAGACGGAGGCTGACCTGCCGCTCCCGCTAGGCCGCCCACACCTGTGTAGCCCCCGACGAGAGGAGGTTGCGGGGTTCCACCTAGGCCACCACTGTTCGCGCTCCCACCTCCCATTGCCGTAGCCGCACCGCCGGTTCCCGCTGCTACCCCAGAGCCCCCGCCACCGGAGCGAGGAATTTCCGGCTTGTTTCCGTTCTCCGACGAGCCACCGCCGCACGACGCGATGGCCGAGCACGCGAACACCAAGGAACTTATCAGGATCGCTTCACGCACAAACCACCGCCTACCTTCAACTGAAAAGAATACTCGCGGGATGCACACGCCGCAAGCTATCCTATAGGCTTCCGCGCTGAACTCATCGCCGCCGTGCCATGGGACTCAGTGGGTGTCATTTGACTGGCACGAGAACGGCCCCGACTTTCTCGAAATCCTCGCGAGGGAGATTTAGGCTTTGGTAGGTGCACTCGCTGCTGTTGTGTTCACGTATCACTATCCCCACGGTTAGGGTCGAATCTACAGTGCCCAAGGGGCCCTCGATGCGCGCGGGGTACGAGGCCTTTTGCCCCAGTTGCGCAAAGAAAAATTGATCGTAAGTCGCGGAGTACCTGATGCGGCTTCCTGCGCGCGGCACACACTCCCAATCCCGATTCCATGTGCACGTGATTGGCTGCGAGCCAACCCCGCCGATCGTTACCGTCAACAGCTCGATCGACAGCAACTTGGGCAACCCCAACTGGCCCATGGGGCAACCATCGTCACTGCAGGCAATCGCCAAGAACACGCACGAGAGCCCCGCACTGCGGCTGCGGCTCAGCAGCCTGCGTCCCCTCGCCTTCAGCAACGCGCCATGCTCCATTGAGCCGACTACAGACCGAGACATGTTTTCGCGATCATTTGAGTGGAACGGGGATGGCTCCGACTTTCAGAAAATCGTCGGAAAGGAAGTTTAGCGTCTGAAAATTGCACTCGCAGCTGTTCTGTTCACGTATGACAGACCCTAGAACGAGGCTCGAATCTATTGCACCGAGGGGGCCCTCGAGGTGCACGAGGTACGAGTTTTTCTGGCCCAGTTCATTGTATACGAAAGTATCATGGCTCGGGGAGTCGCCGCTGTGTGAGCGCGGGCGTGGCACACACTCCCAGGCACCATTCCATGTGCATGTGATCGGTTCCAAGCCAGTACCGTCAATGGTCACCTTCACCGGTTCAACCGACTGCAACCTAGGCAATCTGAACCACCCCGTGGGGCATCCGTCGTCACAAGGGGTACACGAAAGGCCCAAGAATACGCATGAGAGCCCCGCCCTGAGGCTGCGGCTGCGGCTGCGGCTCGCGATCATTGGTTGATACACCTTCCCAAGTTCCCCGTTTCGAACTTACACCCATCGAGCCTGTTGGTGGTGCCCCTATCAATACACTCCTGGCCGCTTGGGCCGAGCGCGATCAGGCAAGTACGCAACAGATAGTACTCGCTCTTGCACGCCTCCGCGCGCGGGAATCCATCGCAAGTAGCCGTGTTGCAAGACTCCATTGTCGGCCCAATTGGGCAGCCAGCCATGCTTTGAACGCGGCAATATGCCATGCATGCCTCGACCGCTGATGGCGGCTGACCGGCCATGCCACCAGACCCAGCGTTGGCTGCCCCCGCAAGGCCTCCCGTTGATCCGCCGGTGTCTCCAGGCTTGCCCCCCAAGCCCGTGCTCGTGCGGCCGCCGGCGCTTGCTGCGACACCTCCACCCCCAACAGCGTCGGTCCCACCGGACGCGGGTTTGACGATGCTGCCAGCGTTGGTATCGGAACTTCCTACCCCGCAAGAGGCACAGGCTAGAAAGCCCAAAACCAACACCCCAGTTCTCCGAGTTGATCCCAATGCTACTCCTATCTAATTATTACGTATCCAACGGAAGAGTCGAACGAAACGCCTGAGGTGGACTTGACGGTCGCCCTCACGCGCTCAACTTGAGTCAGTTGTGCTGGACTGAGCACAAAATCCAGAAGCCCGCAGCTGGAGCCAAGAGGAAAACAGCTCGCGTCGCGACCGCAGCTCGTGCCAAAGTCATGATACACGCCGGAACGCAACTGATCACTAATTCGGAGCGTGCGGCCATCTACGAATAGTAGATCAATGGTCACCTGCCCGCGCACAGCTTCACATTCGGCCCGGTTTGCAGCCACTGGGTCTATGCGAAATGGAAAGTTGGTGACGCCACAACCGTCAGCCAACGGAAGGCTCTCTTGTATGCCTAGGAAGTCTACGATATGAACGCCGTCGCACGTGGTTGGACCGCCGCCGGCTACAACCCGACTGTCCGCAAACCTGCACCTATCCCAGCCACCAGGCGGTGTGATGTCCAGAGTGGCATCCACAGCGCAGCCAAGGCACGCGGTACGATCTGGGTTTGGAACTTGACCCGCAGTGCAAGGAGCGCACACTCCGCTTACCTGAACATCATTCGCGTCGGCACATGTGCACGCAAGCCCAGACGGATCTGCGATTTCCCGGGCTCCACAGGCAACACAAACACCCCCGGAGAGCACTTCCGTGGGCGCACAGACTGTGCAGCTATCCGCCAGCCGAGATAGGGGAGCAGGAGGTGCGCCAACCCAGGCCGCGAGGGGCGAGGCGGTGCACGCTGTCATTCGATCTCTTGCGGAAGGCCCGACGTCTGGCTGATGCAGAGCGAAAAGATCGCAGACCTCGCACCAGCTATGTCCCCGAATCACCTCAGCTAAGGACAAAAACAAATCATCACGGTTAAGCGTGGTAACCGTCCCCTTGTTGGCCCAGCCTTGAAGCCAACCAGCGATTGAGGAGCCTGGAAGGGTGATCACTTCGTCTGAGGTGTCCCCGTAGGGGAGGGATGCGTTGAACTCCAGCTTGCCACCGCTCGAGACCCACGCATCGCCGTTAGTGGGCACGTTCTGACCGCGCCACTGCCGGCCGTCAAACGCATCGTGGAACAGAGTTGTGGCCTGCGCCACGGCAAGATCGGCATAGTCGGGCTCGTCGATCGTCTCCTTGTATGCGAAGATACCCCCGCTGCCCTGGATGCCGGTAGCATTGCCGTCCGAGCAGCTCATCAAGGTTCCATTGCAGTAGCCGATGCTTTGTGAAGCTGTTGAGTCGGACGGACCCCATCCGGGATCGGTACTGCAGGTAGTGTTCGTCGCACCGCAAGCCCAAAAATAGTTCGTTCCACTCACCACCTGATGCGCAAAGAAGTCGGCGAACGCCTCGTTGAGCACCGCATTCTCGTCATCCGGCCCGAAATCTCCGGGCTCGAAAACTCTCGCTGCCGTAAAGCCCGTCATCGCGGTCGGGCTTGCATCAAATAGGCTGCTGCACAAGAAGTAGTGCCCATATTCATGCACCATGATTCCCCGCGACTTCCGCGCACGAATCACGTTTGGCATGACGATGTCCACAGCGCTCAAGGTGCCGATGATCTCGCCCGCAACGGGCACAACCCTTGCCGCGGCAGCTACAATCGTGTCCTGTGCAATATTGGGGAACCCAAAGCAAGGAGCGTAGATTTTACCATCAAATCCGCCGAGAAGGGTTCCCAGCCATCCGTGCGCAACGGTTACCTGATGCGGCGAATAGCCGACCACACTCTGAGAGTAGCGGTAAGCGTCGGTCAGCATATTGAGCGTGTGGAGAGGGTAGCTTCCGGTTGTGAAGGTTACCACATTGTCCCGCTGGGTGCTCAATTTGAACTGCTGTCCGAAGTCACACACTTCGGTCGGGAGCAAGAACGTGGTGAGCTCGGCACCCGCATTTTTCACCTCTATGCAAATCCCGCCATCTCGCGGGGAGGCGTCTTTCGCAACTTCGAGGTAAGCCACCCCATCCTGAAGCGTGCTGTTAAAGCTCGTCGGCAGCGGGATCCCAAGAGACCACAGCCTTTGCGCCCACTGGCGCACCTCGACTCGAACGCCGTCCAGCCGGAGTTCCTGCCCCGCTCGTGCGCCCCAGGCTTGTGTCATCGTCGCAGAGGCGAATGCCGGATCGCGATTGGCGATGTGTACTTCGATGCCTTGGACAATTTTCCCTGAAGCAAATTTATCAATCTCCCCCAACCCATCCACCACGGTCTTGACGACCACCTGGACGACTTTGGCAATAGTCTTGGCGACGCGACGCTTGAGCGCGTTCCAGAAGGGCTGTTGAGCTTCGTTGCTCAACGTGAAGGTTCTGAGATCCCGATAATAAAAACCCGCCAGCTTCAACGCATCCCACGACAGCGAACCGCCACGCGCGCGCGCAGCTGCCGGAATATCCCGCAAAACCAGAGCCTCAAAAAGGGGATTCTGGGGGTCCGCAAGCGCCGCTTGACGGATCAGGTTGTAGGTGATGCCGGGAAGCACCGCAAAGACAAATGTTCCCGCGCCGTCACCGTCATATTCGATGGCCCCGCACCGGCCCCGATAGCCTTCCATCTCGGTGAGGAATAACGGGCGATTCTGGTGGTGAATCAACAAGTCGTCGAGACCAGCGAGTTCCTCGCGATCGCGAACGTAAATGCTCGCGTACCAAAGAGTGGGCTTGCCGTCGGGCAAGGTTTCAGGAACAGGACGCGTCTTGCTCCAGGAAAAGCCTCGGCGCATACGAATGCTTTGCTCAGCGGAAATTGGCTGGTCGAGCGGCTCGCTACAGCCCTGAACACCCAGAAACACCTCGACGGTGGTTCGGCCAATCGCCGCCGTCGCGTCCCCGCCGCGCACTTTTAGCTCATAGGAACTGGAGCGCACGCGCTGCCCAGCTTGATAGCCCCTCTGGCAGCCGTCGAAATAGTAGAAGCGGGACCTAGCGGCCCTTAACGCCGCGTCACTTCGGCATTCGTCGTTAGCACCCCCGCGATACGTGCAGACGAACTGCTTTTGCGTGGTTGCATCCTTGAAGGTAAGCGTGGCCGCTCCGTCCCCCGAGGCACCCTCGATGACTCGAAGCTTGCTCGGGATCTCAAATTCTACGGGCTCGGCGAGATTTACCGTCGCATCTTCTGCCCTATCGGGGTGGTAAAATCGGGTTGCCCTGAGGTCCACGGGGGATTCAGCCCACTGGATGTTGGTGGGCGCGTCCACGTGCGGGCAAATGCTTAACCCGAGTGCCAGTCTAACTTCTGGTCTGGCGTCGTCGTCGTCTGCGTCGTCGTTGTCTCCGTGCCGGTCGTCGTCGTCTGCGCCGTCGTTGTCTCCGTGCCGGTCGTCGTCGTCGTCTGCGCCGTCGTTGTCTCCGTGCCGGTCGTCGTCGTCGTCTGCGCCGTCGTGGGTGCTGTCAATTACCGTTTCAAGCCGGATATAATCAGCCTGCACCGCCACCCCAACCGCTGTTGAGGGCGAGCATCCTACGAAGGATAGTTTGGTGTTGGAGGCACTCACCTTATTACTCGCAGACTGCGCGGCATACCGACACACCACTTCGGTGGAACCGGCGCGCAGGGTGAGGATCGCCGAGGTGTTGCCACATTCGCGCGATTTTACGGGGATCTCGAGGGGTACGCTCACATCTACCGGGGCCTGATACCGGAGTTCCCCACCTTCTTTCAGCGGAACCACCTGGCAAGCCGCGGGCGGCGCCTTCGGGCTTGATTGAGCGGCGCCCGAACTGCGCCCCTGCGCGGCGGCGGGCTGAAGCGAGAGCTTTTGCTGCTCAACAGCGACCCCTTTCTCATCCCCGCCGCCCCCTGAAACGTCACCCCCTGAGCATCCAATTGCCACGCAGGCAACTAGTGGAAAGATTTGAGATTTGAGATTTGAGATTTGAGATTTGAGATTTGAGATTTGAGATTT
>CAZSUA010000235.1:0-9259 GCA_964609655.1 uncultured Polyangiaceae bacterium
TGATCGCGAAGCCGAGCCGCAGTTTCAAACTGCAGATTCTCTGCGGCCAAGAACATCTCCTGGCGGAGCGCTTCCGATTGCTCCTTGATGGCGGCTAGATCAGCGGGCGAAGCCTGTTTGGGGGCCGCGCCGGGCTTCTGCTTGGCCCCGGCTTTTGTAGGGGCGCTCGCCTGAGGTGCGCCGCGAGACACCGCGTAATAGTCCGATTGCCCGCTCGCGGGGCTGATGTCCAAAATCGCGCGCTGAATGCTGGCCGGAGTGATGTTGTGCTCAAGATTGTACGCTTCTTGAATCGCACGCCGGCGGGTTGTTTCGCTCATCGCAAAAGCCATCGCATCCGTGATGCGATCCGCGAACATGATAACTTGGCCGTGGAGATTTCTGGCAGCACGGCCGATCGTTTGAATCAGCGAACGGGCGCTCCTTAGAAATCCTTCTTTATCGGCATCCAAGATCGCCACCAGGCTCACCTCGGGTAAATCGAGCCCTTCGCGCAAGAGATTGATCCCCACCAAGACGTCGAATTCCCCAGCCCGCAGATTCTTTAGGATCTCAATGCGTTCCAAAGTCTCGATATCCGAGTGCAAATACCGCACTTTGACGCCGAGCTCGGTGTAGTAATCCGTCAGGTCTTCCGCCATCCGCTTGGTGAGTGTCGTCACCAGCACGCGTTCGGAGCATAGAACGCGCTTACGAATCTCAATCAGCAGAGTATCCACCTGCCCCTCAATCGGCTTAATAATGATCTCAGGATCGATGAGGCCCGTCGGGCGAATCAGCTGCTCGACAATCTCGGATTTGGAATGCTCCAGCTCCCAAGCTCCGGGAGTTGCGGACACGAAGATCGTGCGCTTCATGTACTTCTCGAACTCGTCGAACTGCAGTGGCCGATTGTCGAGCGCGCTGGGCAGGCGAAAACCGTACTCCACCAAGGTTTCCTTGCGCGAGCGATCGCCCCGATACATCGAACCGATCTGCGGCACCGTCTGGTGGGATTCATCAAGGATGAGCAGGAAATCTTCGGGAAAGTAATCAATGAGTGTCGGAGCGGGCTCGCCCGGCTTTCGATTGGAAAGGTGGCGCGAATAATTCTCAATCCCCTGCACGAACCCCATCTGTTCGAGCATCTCGATGTCGTACATCGTGCGCTGCTCGATGCGCTGCTTCTCTAAGAAGCGACCCGCTTTATCGAAATAATCAAGCCTTTCGCGAAGCTCGATTCGGATAGCCTCAATGGAGCGATTGAGCTGTTGACGCGGGGTGACGTAGTGGGACCCTGGGTAGACCGAGTAGTGTGGTAGCTCGCCCAGCACCTTGCCCCGAATCGGATCCACCTCTTTGATCGCTTCGACCTCGTCCCCAAAAAACTCCACGCGGATCGCGACTGACTCTTCGTAGACTGGGAATATCTCAACCACATCACCGCGCACGCGAAACGTCCCGCGATGAAAATCCACGTCATTCCTCGAGTACTGAATATCGACCAAGCGCCGCAAGAGCTCATCCCGACGGCATTGCTCGCCCTTCACAATCTCGATCAGGAGGCCTGCGTAGCTCTCTTTCGAACCGATGCCATAGATGCAGCTCACGCTCGCAATGATGATGCAGTCTGAACGCGACAAGAGGGCGTGAGTCGCAGCGTGACGCATTCGATCAATCTGATCATTGATGATGGCGTCTTTGTCGATGAACGTGTCGGTGGTGGGGAGGTAGGCCTCGGGCTGGTAGTAGTCGTAATAGGAGACAAAAAAAGCGACGGCATTATCCGGAAAGAGATCGCGCATTTCTCCGTACAGCTGGGCTGCCAGCGTCTTGTTCGGCGCGATGATCAGCGTAGGCTTCTGGACGTGTTGGATCACGTTGGCCACGGTGAACGTCTTGCCGCTCCCCGTGATGCCGAGCAGTGTCTGGTATCGTGCCCCGCGATCTAACCCATTGCACAAGGCTTCAATGGCCCGAGGCTGGTCGCCTTTGGGCTGGAAGTCGCTACGAAGCTTGAATGGACGACCCATGGCGAAAAACGCCACACCTTAGGGCAAAAGGGCGTCCCCTCAAAGCCAGGAAGGCTCTTAGCGCTTGGAAAACTGGAAGCGCTTACGGGCAGCAGGGCGTCCGTACTTCTTACGCTCTTTTTGGCGGCTATCGCGCGTGAGGTAACCTGCACGCTTCAACGCAAGTCGACGCTCAGCGTCTTCGAGCAGCAAAGCTCGGGAAATTCCGTGACGCATCGCCTCAGCCTGGGCGCTGTTGCCACCGCCGGCAACCGTGGCGCGCACGTCATACTTGTCACTGACTTCTAACAGCTCAAGTGACTGGCGGACGACCATGCAGGAAGATTCGCGCTGAAAGAAATCCTCAATCGTGCGCTTATTGACGCTAATTTTTCCCTCACCTTTGGAGATCCAAACGCGAGCAACTGCGGTCTTGCGCTTCCCGGTGGCGTAGAATGTCTGAGCGGTGGTCATCGTCGGAGTTGCCTTACGCGGTCTTGAGTTGGAGCTGCTGTGGCTGTTGGGCGGAATGCGGATGCTCAGCGGTTGGATAAACCTTGAGCTTGCCGAGGAGTGTTCGCCCGAGCACATTCTTTGGAAGCATGCGCTTCACGGCCTGCTGGATCGGCATTTCCGGGGCGTGCTGGATGACTGACTGAAAGGACTCCTGCTTCAGGGACCCGGGATAGCGGGAATGCCTGGTATAAAGCTTCTGCTCGGCCTTCCGCCCAGTGAGCTTTACCTTCCCAGCATTGACCACGATCACAAAATCGCCGGTATCAACCGAGGGGCTGAACGTGGGTTTGTTCTTTCCACGAAGGACAGTCGCCACGCGGCTCGCCAGACGGCCCAACGGCAAACCAGTGGCATCCACGACCCACCACTTACGGGCGGCTAGGGCTTCTGCGGCTTTCGGAACGTACGTCTTCATCTTTGGCCTATCGGGATGCATGCAGAAAAAGGGAGTGGCTCCCTACCGGGAGACCGCCCCTTGGTCAAGACCTCGAGAACGCTGTCCTTCGGCTCGCCCATAAGGGACGCGGGGCATAACCCAATCGCTCGGCAGTTGCCAGTCCATAGCGCCCCCGGAAGGAAGGAAGTCCGCCCAGGAGCCCGATTCTCGGCCTTCTGGGCCAGCCCGCTGGCTATACTAATTGGGCCCACCCATGAGCGCAGGAGCCTCGCAACTACTCGACAAGCTTGTCCTAGAGGAAGTCATCCGCCCCGAGCAGCGGGAGGCCGCTCTCAATTGGATCGCGCGCACGGGCGAGCGGGTTGAGGAAGCCCTGATTGAGACCGATGCGCTCCCAGAGGCCGATCTGCTTCGCTACCTCGCGGCTGCCTATAAGACGCGCTTCGTCTCAACTGAGAAACTTGCGAAGGCAGAAATTGATCGCGCGGTGCTGGAGAAAATTCCGCGCAAAGTGGCAGAACGGAGCCTCGTCTTTCCGGTGCTCTACGCCGAGGCTACGGGGACCTTAAGCGTGGTGACACCGGACCCGGACGACATGGGTGTCCTCGACAATGTCCGAGCCGTCTCGGGCGTCAAACAGATTCAGGCTTTCGTGGGCAGACCCAAAGCTATCCTGGCGGCCATCGATAAGACCTACGGCGGCGACATCCATGCTTTTGCGAAGTTGGACCGCACAGCCCATCAACAATTCAGCAATATGATGGATGTCTTCGAGCGCCGTCTGCTTTCTGAGGAAAGCATTGTCGCGTCGCTGGCCCATGAAGGCACCCAGCGCGAACGCACATTCTCCGCAGAAGAAATGGGCCGCACCACGCACGGGCGCACTGCGACCCCAGGCGGAGTTGAAGGCGCCGCCTACCTCGAAACGCTGAACGTGCTGATCAGCCTGGTGGAGAATTCGCGGCCAGATCTACGCGGGCATTCGGCTCAGGTGGCGCGCCTGGTGAAGAAGCTCTGTGAACGCCTGCGACTGAGCGACATCGAGCGAACGAGTGTGATGATTGCGGCCTACATTCATGACTTAGGGAAAATGGGTGCGTACCACCTGACGGCTCTGAATGTTGCTGACTACGAAGGACATCGCTCATCGGCCACCAAACAATTCAAGGCTCCCTCGCGTTTAGTGGAAGCCATCCGCCTGCCGAGCGAAGTGCTAGCCGCGGTCGAGAACATGTACGAGCGCTTCGATGCACAAGGCTTGCCACGCGGCATTGGCGGCAAAGAGATCCCACTCGGTGCGCGCATTCTGGCCATCGCAGACACCTACGCAGATCTCACACAAAACCCGAAAAATCCGTATCGGAAAGCGCTCAAGCCAACCCAGGCGTGTGAGGTTCTCGCGACCAACAAGAGCAAGATCTTTGATCCCAACCTGGTTGATCTCTTCAAGCTCACGGTGACCGGAGAAGATCTGAAAGCACGCTTGTTAGCCGATCGGCGGCTCGCGCTCATCATTGATCCCGATCCCGAGGAAACAACGGTGCTCGAGCTGCGTCTGGTTGAGCGTGGCTTTGAAGTCAAGCTTGCTTCAACCTCCGACCAAGCGCTCAAGATCCTGGAAGCAGGCGGCGTGGAGATCGTTTGTAGTGAACTCGATTTGAAGCCTCAAGACGGCTTGGCCTTGCTTGAGCACGGCAGGAAGCAACGCTGGGGTCAGAAGCTGCCGTGGATCATCCTCTCCGGCCGCACGGTCTCAGCAGAGGCTCAGCGCGCTTTCGAACTCGGCGCGAGCGACGTGGTGGCGAAGCCCGTGAGTGCTGAACTCTTGGTGGCAAAGATGAAACAATTGATTGAGCATTCAGCGGCGGGCGCCGGCGGTGCTCGGGGTGTCAGCGGATCGCTTCAGGAAATGAGCCTGCCGGACATCGTGCAGGTTTTGTGGCACGGCAGAAAAACGGGGTCGCTCAAGATCCAAGCCAACGGTGAACGCGGTGAGATCCACTTCGTGGATGGTTCCGTTTACAACGCGATGTGGGCGAAAGTACGGGGCGCAGATGCCTTCTACGCGATGATCACGCTCAACGAAGGCGATTTTTCGTTAGAGCCAAACTTCCGTGCACCGCAACAAGTGATCAAAGAAAGCCCCGAAGCTCTACTTCTGGAGGGCATGCGTCGGCTGGATGAAGGTGCGCGTTAGTATGACTGCCGCCCTACATCAGTAACTATCCGACCTGTGCACATCTGTTCATCACTGAAAACACCGGCTGTGGGAGCGTCAAGACCGTGATACTCTCTCAGACAGGTGAAACAAGAATCGTTTGCCGCGATTGAGCCGCCTCCGCTTTTGGGGTTCAACAATAACGTCCGTCACAAGGGCAGGCTTTTTCACATCCAAACTGAGGACTCGGGAGTGCGCCACGCGCGCCTGATGACGCACCTGTTTGCGGATGGCGGGCGCATCATTAAGAGCACACGCACGGATTACTCGGCGCACATTGGCAGCCGCGAGTTAGTTCCCACGGTGCGAGGTCTCATGAAGGAGCAACATCGCTCCATGTTCATCGCGTTGCGCGCGGGTGATTTCGACGAGCTCGTGATCTCCAGCTGCGGGCCGTACCCTGAGCCCGAATCGGACACCGTCCCCAACTCAAGGCGCTACGTCGCAGAGATCAGCCCCACCGCAGACGCGCCCGTCCGAGTCGAATCGAGTCTCCCAAGGCCCCCGCCGCCACGCCCGAGCGTCACGCATAACCAGCCGCCAACCCAGCAAGCCAGCCGCCCCGCCGCAAGCTTTGGCGGGATGCCAGGAGGCGCGAGCCGCTCCATTTTTGGTGACGATCTCGTGAGCCAAAAGTCACTCGACGAGGTCATCCTGAGCTACTTGGCGGAAGACCTCGCTGAAGAGAGCTGAGGATCCGTTTCTCGGCCACGCCTGCATCTGAGTGCAGGAATTCGAGTGCTTGACAGCACCAGGAGCAAGTGGAACATACCGAGCCCGCCCAATGGCGGACCTTTCGGTGAGGTAGCCAAGTGGTTAGGCAACGGTTTGCAAAACCGTTATACGCGGGTTCGAATCCCGTCCTCACCTCCGAATGGGGGATGATTACGGGGGGTTACGAAAGGCCGTGCGATTGGGCCGTGCGATTGGGGTTCCAAGAGAGCCTTGGGGAGGGCCGGAAACGGTTGGCCGAACCCCTCGCGCGTGGTCTGTCGCAATGTGTCGAACGTCAACGTCGCTGATAGCTGCCGGGGATCAACTCGAAGCCAAAGGCCCAGAAGTCTGCGTCGAATGAGAAGATGCGGTAAATACCGAGTCGCAGCATCACAGCAGCGCAGAGCGCGTCATGGAAGCTGAGCCTGACCGACGAATACTTGCGGATCAGAGACAGGGCTTCCCGCTCGTCATCATCCGAGAACTGAATGGTCTCAAGCCCTTCCGATCGCAACCACGAATAGCCGAGAAGACCAGCATTGAGACGCGCATTGTATCGAATACGCGTGAAAGACTCGTGGGCGGTCACATTGACCGCGCACAGCAGGTAATGACCGTCGGACGTCAGTTGAGCCAACGTGGTCGTCGCCTCCGTGTGCAGAGCGTCCGCCTCGTCGAAGGCCGCAACGCATGCCGACGTGTCGATCAGCACCGCGTTGGCATACAGCGCCCGAGCCACGAGTGTAGGTACCGGCTGAGCGTCAGGTCGTCCGAGCCGCGACACGCCCGGCGAGGTCAGGAGGCAGGCCGGGCACGACCTGCCGAACCTCGCCATTCACTACCCGGTAAACTCCTGGAGCAAGAATCTGGGGCTCTGGCTGAAAATCAGAGCGCAAACTCCCCGTGAAGTAGCTCGCGGCAACCTGCGCCGTTGACAGCGAAAACTGTTCGGAAACGAATTTGCTCATCTGTCGAATCCAATCGGAGCCTTGTTGCGTACCCAGCCACGCGAGCTGACATCTACCTGATAGTTACGCGAAAGGCCAGGGATCATTGGGAGGGGCTGGCCCGCAGGAAGCTGAAGTTGGACGCCGTTCGGGAGCACTGGATGCTGTCGTATAACGGCCTTGGTTTCGTGCAGATAACTCCAAATCTCTGATTCGAGAACGCCACCGATGAATCTGACGTCCTTCTGAGGCTCATCGGCGCCGAACTGGGCCAGGAAGAATGTCCGACGGAGGTGAAAAGTATCCTCATACGCCCTCAGTAAATCGTCGAGGGCGCTAGCCAGCGGCTGGTCGGCAAAGACTACATGCTCCTCCGACAGGATCTCACGCGCCTCGTGCCGGTTCACCATGTGTAGGTGAGACCAGAACTTCATCGTGAGCGCCTCGATGACTTTGTCGCAGTCCCGGCCGGGCACGGGATGCAGATTCAGCAGATTGCGGGCCAGCTGCTTTATCTGCCGATGCACCCGGTCGACGTTGCCTAGCGCAAGGGGATGCACCGCTTCCGTTAGGCGTGTGAGGTACGGGGCGAGGTACTGCGCAGCGTGGGACTCGTCGGCGCCGAACTGTTCCAGGATGAAGCTTCGGTAAGCCCGGACATCTTCGACACTGATCGCAAGCCGGTTTTTCTTGTCGCTCTCGTCCAGTGGATTGAACTGATTGCCGGTGCTCGGGTCGATCGGGCTTAACTCAGACAGCGGAGTGAGAACGATCTTGCGCGCCCCCAGTGCAAAGAGCGTCCCGCTGCTGTGACACCTGAAGGGGACCAGGACCTCGAAGTCCGGATCAAATTCCCGAATGATACTCACGAGCGGCCAAACGCCATTGGCGTCACCGCCCCGTGTGTAAATACAAACGTCGAAGTGCTGAGAGCCAGTCTCCTTGAGCACGCGGAAGAAGGCTTCCTTCGCCTCAGCGTCGAAGGAAATGTCGAGCCCCAGATCAGGAATTTTTGGATGGCTCACGCGGTCAAAGTTGAGGAAGCAAATCAGCTTCCGACCGCCCCGGAGCCCTTCCACCTTGCGAATCAGGTCTTTTCGTTCCTCGAACATGTGCCGCAGCCTTATCGGCTACCCGGCGGCGAGATACATGTCAATGCTGTTTACAACGTAGGCTGGGCCGTCCGGTGGCGGCGGCGCGCAACCCAAAGCGGCGGCCAGAGGCGCTCGTCTGCCACAAGCGCTTGTTGGATCGCGATGGCGCGGTTAGATGGGGAATACGCGGACTTTAGCGTGGCGTGCGACTAAGCGCTTAATGTCGTCTGGGTCACCCGTGGCGATGATGGCGCTATCGAATTCAAGAGCCGTAGCGACAACGAAAGCGTCGACGGCGTTTCTGGAGGACATACGGGCTTCGGAGAGAAGTGCGCCAGCGCGTTCAGCAATCTGCTGCGTTAGGGGTTCGACGAGAATGCCGCGGCCGTTGAGAACACGGTTAATAGCAGCGTCGAAACGAGGACCACTGCAAACTTCGCCGAGAACAGGGGCCGGGACTCGGACGAGAGCGCGGCGATCATACGCGATGGAGAGTATGGCACGAGCGCGTTGAGCAAGAACGCTTCGAGTGGAAGGGTTCGCGATGGCGTTGAGAGCCTCGGAATCGAGAACTAGCGCTTCGGCCATACGCATCTGGCCGAAGCAAGCAGAGGCTTTGGGATGGGCCCGCGGAGTCCCTCAAGTTCGGCAAGGAAAACACCTAGCTGCTCGCGTTCAAGCTCATGAGCAACTGCCCGAGCAACAAATCCGGAAAGGCCACGGGTGCCAACGTGAGTCCGAACAGCCTTGGCAAGACCAGCGGGAAGGCTGATGGAGAGTTTCGCGGCTGACGCTGACATTCTCAATTCTTACCACGGTAGGAAATGAAGCGCAATTCTCTATCAGGGGGCCAATTTTCGGGTCGATTCCAATGGACTTGCGCGATACGATGACTCTCTCTTTCCTCATCACGAGCGGAAACGAAGGCGACGATGCAAAAAACTACCAGGAACTCCAAGTCGAAGAAGCAATCCGAGCCGTCCGCCAAACCCCCAAGCCCTGACGACTACCAAATGGTTCTCTGTTGGTCCGAACCGGATCAATGCTACGTCGTTACGTTGCCGGCGTGGCCGAACGCGCGCACCCACGGCACGACGCCGACTGAAGCAGTGCAGAATGGGCGCGACGTGCTTTCGTTACTCATCAAGAGCGCCAAGCGTCACGGCGAAGTGATTCCGCCTCGTCTGAATCAGTGGATCATGACCAAGCTGGCTGGTTGAGCGGGCGAACTTCGCCTAAAAGTGGCGAGCCGGCTAGGCTTCGCGAACGGCTTTGATTTGCCTAACAGGAGTACCTGCCAGTGACAAACCCAGCTGAAACGATCGAGGCCGATCTTCCCGAGCACGATCCGGTCTCGACGTTCGCGACGTTCGCGAAGGCGC
>CAZSUA010000236.1:0-9256 GCA_964609655.1 uncultured Polyangiaceae bacterium
TAGGTTTTGGTGAGGCCTTGATTGGTTGCGAGCATGTATTGCGCGCGAGCGGTGTACAGAGCTTCGCCGAGGCTTTCGAGTTCCGGGATCACGGCTCGCGGGTCGTCGGCCGGGAAGGGGAAGGTTTCGAAGCAATCGGAGGCGGAATAGTTGAGGTCGGTCTTCATTGTCGATGACAGAAGCCACGTCCAGCATCCGTGGATCCGGGACTGAAGCACGGCGAACGCGCTGTTTGCTTCGAACGGAAAAACGTAAATCTTCTCGTTTAGGATGCGAGACGTGGGCTGAAACGAAAAGCACAGGTGCTTCGTAACGCGTGCCGTCACCAAACACCGAGACAGCGGCGCAATCGAGGCATACAGCGCCGGTCGCTTGTCGCCATAGTGCCACCAATACTTTCGGTGGGCATCTCGCTTCACCTTGTCGCGTTCCGGTTTTACCTTTTCTCGAATGATCTTAAGTAGCTCAGGCCACTGCTCGGCCTCTGCCAGAGACATGTTTCCAAAGCTAATCGCATACCTATCGTGTACCTGAGTCGGACTGGTGTTAACCTCCTCACCTCCCAAATACGGAAAGATCCGTTCTCTGTTTCTCGGCTCCCGCGAAATAAGGGCGTTTCGCTCGTCGGGAGTTAACAAGAATCCTGATCCATTCACAAAGCTACCAACGAAAGAGCACCCGTCGTTTGCGACGAGGACCTTCGGATTCCCCCTCTCCGGCTTGGGCCGGAGTCGAGAATTGATGGACGCAACAGTTCGCCCATCCAATTGACTAGCTCCACCGCGCGAGAGTTTTCCCTTCCCCAGATGCACCACCGAAACGGTGACTGCTGCGTCTCCCGGCCAGGGCATATTCGACGTCGCGTCTGAGATCCGGAGACCCTGTCTGATAAGATAGGCCAATCCGCCTTCCCGTGTATCACCTTGGCCAATCGTGTTCGTGCCGATCAGACCGATCGTGCCGTGGCCCCCTAGCAGAGTGGCTGCCCTGCGAAAGAAGTGAGCGCAGAGATCTGCGTTCTTTCCCGCGCTGTGGATGGATTCCAGCCAGTCGGCGTAGGCATCGCCAAAACTTGTGGAGATGCGTTTCCCCCCCAAAAACGGAGGATTCCCCACAAACCCATCCATCATCGCCGCCCCATTCACGCTCCCTCCATCCAACGGATCCGGCCGTTCCGCGTAGAATACCTCGGGAAACTCCAGCATCCAGTGAAACGGTGAAAGCTGTTCGCGAGTTTCTTCTGCAAGCCCGCGCAGCTCCGCCTCCAGAGAGGACTCCCCCTTGAGCCATCGCTCGACGAGGTCCATCCGCCGCGTCCGCTCGGCATTCCGAGCCTTGTCCTTTTCCTCAGAAAAGAAAGCCCCCACGCACAAATTCGCAATCATCCGGATCCGATCCGTCGCTTCTTCGGCGTGATCCAGCAAACGGCGCCGCTCTTCCTGGCTCCGCGGGCTGTCATCCTTCGCCAGCTCCACTAACTCCGCTCGGTGCTCCAAAGCCTGATCCAACGAATCTTTCAGCACCCGCCGCAACAGCGGCACCTGCTCATCGGGCTTCCAATGAAAGCTGCTCACCTGCTCCAGGCTCAGCCCCACCAGTGAATCCCCGTGCCGCAAAGCGTGATCCACAAATGTGAACGGCAACTCCGCGCTCAGTGTCACCAGCCACAGCGAAAGCTTCGCTAATTCGACGGCGGCCGCGTTCTTGTCCACCCCGTACACGCAACGTTGAGCTACCAACCGCCGCCCATGCAAGTGCGGATCAACATGCTGATCGCTCAGCTCTGCTAGCCGCCCGTCCCGCGTCCACACCTCCACCAGCTTTGACGCTAATTGACGCACCACTTCCACCAGAAATGCCCCTGATCCCATCGCCGGATCGCAAATCTTCAGTGAGAGCAGCTGCTCTTCAGTTGGATGCTCCCCGAGGCATTTCAAAAGTGGCTCCAACGTTCGCCGCACAATCCCTTCGGTCAGTGAGCGCGGCGTGTAGTGGCTTCCAGAACGTCGGCGTTCCTGCCCCGGTTGCAACACCAAGCGCCCCACGCTGGCGCGATGCCGGTGACGCTGTTTTTTCCCTCCAGGGGAGAGATCATTCAGGGCCTCGCCGAGAGCGCTGTTGTCAGCCTGAGCCTTGAGCAACTCCTCCACCCGCGCCACCTGTTGCGTGGTGAGCCCGGCTTCTTCCTTCAGCAACTTGGTGCGATCAGTCGCTTTTGATTTTTGGAGATCTCCCAGCTCGACCCACAAGCCGTTCTTGCCCAAACGCACTGCCGGCTGAGCGGTTCGTAGAATATGGAACCCCATCAGCGACTCATACACAGAGCCCAGCTGCTCCACGTCAAGAGTTGCGTAGCTCAGGCGCTGGCCCTGGAAGAAGATTAACCTGTGGAGCACCTCATACACGGTTCCGTCGTCTAGGCTCGGTGGTTGCACTTGCGCGCGCTCTTCGGGCACCAGGCGTGCTGACGTGGTGCCAGGTGAGCCCCCTTCGAGAAACGGGAACGTATTCGGATCAAAAAGCCGGCCGTGGCGGGGTGGAAGGAGCAGCTCCGCATGCTCCACCCCAAAGAACACCGCGCGAAATAGCGACAGCAAACGCCCATAGGCTCCGAAGCGATGATTCATGCTTTCCGGGTGCTGCCCGGCATCTTCCACCAGCTCGTCGTACAAACCCTTGAGGCTCAGGTGGTTCGCATACGTCTCGTTGTTGACCGGCAAAATCCCGCGATCTTCGGAGTAAAGCAGGAACACCATCCGCAGCACGACACTCAGCACGCCTTGGTACGCGTGGTCGTGCGGTGCCTCCAACGCCTCGCGCAAGGTATCTACGCGGCCGCTTGAGCTATCGCGATTGGAGGCGGTCTCGAAACCTGAAAGCAAGAGCTCCACTGCCTCGAAAACCTGTGATGCCAGCTCTTTGGTGACATCTGCCTGGCGACTTCGGCTCTCTTTCAGGAGACCTTCGAATGTGTACTCGGTTGCCGCCTGATACGTGCGGCTCGCATTCAACAGGAGCTCGAAGGCTGCCAAGATCGGGCGCCCATCGGGGCGCTGCATGAACTCACCGCGGAACGTCAGGTGCGAGGTGGACTCGCCGGGCGGCGCGTAAACCAGGCGGATATCGTGGCCATTGCAGAGCAGCCCCACCGGGACTCCAACGGCACGCAACAGGCGCTCGAACTTGGCTGTTGCGGGATAGCGCCAGGGACCGGTGAGGGCCTCAGGTTTGTCGAGATCCAGCCCTAAGCCTGCCTCTCCAGCTTCATCTCGCACATCCCAGACGAGGGCAATGAAGGGATGCTCGTTAGGCGCGGACTTCGCGGGTGTTGCAGGGGCATCACCAAAGTTGCCGAACGGATCATCCGAAGCGTGCGTGGGGGACCGAGCCATGCCGAAACTCGGGCGGATGTCTTGTTGGCCTTCCTGCGCGTAGAAATGCAGATCCGCCGACAATAGAGCCCGCGAAACCAGCGCCCCTCCGCGCGTGTAGCCCAGGAAATTCTCGAAGAAGGCGCGCAGATCGCCGATGAACCCGCTATCCGTACCTTCGGGCATCACCAAGGCGCGTCGAAAGCGGGTGGTCAGATCGGCACCCACCTCGGGCACGATCTGCGCATCCGCGAGCACTGGCACCGAGAATACGAGTCCCTCGTAGGGCTGAGCCAACCCCAGCCAATCTTTGTGAAAGCGGATCTGTGCGTCGGTGGCCATCTCAGGCGCTCTCCGGCCAAGCGAGCACTAAGCCCACCGGAGTGAGGCGCATCATGCGCACATGATAGAGCGCTTCGATCTTTCCTGGCTCTTCCTCAAGCTGTCGAGCAAAGTTCGACTGGCGCTGCTTGGTGGCTTCGATATCGAGCTCGACCTGGCGCCGTTGCTGCTTCTCAGTGACTTGCTCAAGGGTCATTTGCTGCAATTCCCCAAGATCCTTTTCCGTTTCTTTTTGCTGACGCAACAGCAGTGTCTTCAGATCTTCGCTCTCCTTGCGTGCGCGGCGAGCGAGCCCATTTTTTGCATCCACGCCACGCGCTTCTGCTTCGCTCTCCAGGTGCGGCCAGAGGGCAGCAAAGATATCTTGTGACTGCGCCAACGCCTGCTCGATCACCCGCGCCTTCGGAGCCGACGCGCCCATGGCCAGGGCCCGCTCTGTCACCTCCCGAGCTCGCTCAGCCGTGACCGGATCCTTGTACGGCGTGGGTGTTTCTCCTGGCGTCCAGGCCGCCGCTATCGCCACCAATTCGTCGTGCAAGCGCGCTGCTCCAAAGCCGAAGAGCGTCAGCCGCGCGTAGGCGATCACACGCGCGACGCTCTCACCCGGCACCGCTACCGCACAACGCCGTGAAAGATCATGAGCCCCAAAGCCTTGGGCCGCAAAGCGATCGAGAATGCGCTTCACGAGCGGATGCGATAGGTGCAGCTGCTCGGCCTCCGAAGAAAGCGATGTCAGCGGCTCAAAGGTTACGGGGCGCGGCGCCTGATCTCGCCACTCCCAAAAGCTCTGAGTCCGTCCTCTTGGGGGCCTCAGCGTATCCAGAGTGACATCCCAAGATCCATCGAGCCGAGGCAACACATAGGTGGCTCGCCCTTCACGTGTGGGCTCACCAGTGGCCAGGCCCAGAGCTCCCGCGAACTGCAAACCCACTTCGACCACTCCGCGGAGCGCTGCCGGCTCGACCGCCAAAGCGCGTTTTGAGCGATCCAGGAGCTGCCCGGCGCGCAAAACATCTTTCTGAATCTGGTCCTGCTGCTTGCGCACGGTTTCGAGCTCTTTTTCCGCTGTTTTCGAGCGACCGTCGTTCCCTACGGCGTTGATCCGATCCGCAGTGTCAGGGCGCAAGCCGTCAGCGAGCGTGCTTTCCATCTCGTCGAGCAGCACCGCACCCATTGAGCCCAGCTCCGCTTGCACGACTTGCACTTTGCGGAAAAGCGTTTCGAGCACACGATCCTCGCGACGCTGCTCGTAGGCGAAGTAGTGACAGCGCACTTCATCGGCCTGTTGTAGCGTACGATCGATGCGACCGTTGCGTTGTTCGAGGCGCGATGGATTCCAGGGAACATCAATGTGGAAAAGATCCGCACAGTGCCCCTGCAGATTCACGCCTTCGCGTGCGGCGTCCGTCGCCACCAGGATGCGTACCGGGTGGTCGCTGGGCGCGGAGTTGAAGGCCCGCTGCACCTCCTCGCGTTGCTCGTCCCCCATGCCGCCATGAAATTGTAGAATGCGTTCTTCACCGCCGACGGTGTGGCGAATCGCTTCTTTCAAGAGCTCCACGAGATAGCGCTTGGTGTCGGCATACTCGGTGAAAAGAATCACCCGGCGGTCCGACCAGGCGCACTCTTGCTTGCGCGCTTTCGGATCACCCAAGCCAGCGCAACAATTGGCTCGAAGCCAGGCAAATAGTGCCAGTGTTTTGGCATCGGGGCGGCCACGAGCCTTCTCAGCCAAGGCCCGCATCTTAGCGAGCAAGCCCGTCGCCTCCTCGGTGGGGGAGGGCAATTGCGCCGAGGCCCGGGCCACCGCTTCGAGCTCTTCGGCAAGGACGGTGTCGTCATCTTCACCGTAGGTTTCAGGATCGAGGGACTCAGCCAGCTCCACCTGTGCAAGGCTCGCCTTTGCGTTCACGCCACCCGCTCGCTCAACGCTGCTGGCATGGACCTCGATGGTGCGTGCAAAGGCTTCGGGGCTGCTTAAGAGGCGCTTCTGCAGGTTAATGAACGCGTACCGTCCCTGTCCCTGCGGGGGCGCGCAGAGCTCGGTGTAGCGGGCCAGAAGCTCCGACAACTCCAGCTCCGTGGCGTCACCGCCCAAACCGGCCGCCAGCGGCGATTTTTCGTCTTTGCGCCCCGTTTCAGCGCTGTAGCGCAGCTGGGTCACGTCCCAACCTTCTGGACCGTGCCGCAGATCGAGCTGACACAGCATCCGTTCGGGGAACTTTTCCGTGCCGAGCTGGCGAAGATCTCGCTTCAGCCGACGCACCATCACAGGTTCTAGACGGCTGGGATCGGTCATCTTCGACGCGCGGCTGAAGCGGATCGGATCGAGTATTTCAAGCAGGGCGCTGAAGGAATTGGAGTGGCCGTTATGGGGCGTGGCACTTAGAAACAGGCGGTTATCGAACTTCGGCGCCAGATCACGAACGGTTCGCGTCGTGTCGCTATCGACCGCGTATTTGCTGGCACTCGCGGGAGCCGCGACGTGCGCTTCATCCAGAATCAACAGGCCTTTTTCAGCTCGATAGCCTAAGTGCGCGAGCAGCGAATCGCGGTACTCAGGTCGTCGAATGAGCGGATAGCTCACGATGAACCGATTGTGCGTGGACCAAGGATTTATGCCAAAACCACGCTCGCGTCGGCGTGTCGATAAGAAAGCGCGACTCATCACTTCGAAGCGCAGGCCAAAGCGCCGCATCATTTCATCTCGCCACTGCAGACACACTGCGGCTGGGCAAACAACGAGCACAAATCCAGCTTGCTGCCGAAGGATCAACTCTTGCGCCACCAGGCCCGCTTCGATCGTTTTCCCGAGGCCCACGTCGTCAGCGATGAACAAGTTGGCGCGTGGCAACTCCAGCGCCTTCATGAGCGGGGTGAGCTGATGCGGCATTATCTTGATGCCCGCTCGAAAGGGAGCTTGAAAGCGCGTGGCATCCGCGGCACTCACCGAGTTCCACTTCAGGGCATGGAGATAAGCGCCGAAATGAGCCGGTGGATCGAGCTTGGTCGGAACTCCCAAGCCCTCTTTCCTAGGTTCGATGACTTTCGCACCGAGCTCCAGATCCCAAAGCATCTCCAGCTCTTTCCCAGGCGCGTCGTCGTCTAAACACGCCAGCGTGAGCAGCGGAGAATGATTCGCTTCCCCCATGCTCCCTTTTTCCACCATCCATTGGCGCCCCCGCGCCGAGAGCACCTGACCCGGCTGCGGCACGCCATCATGCATTAGCGGCGGTGCGGGAACTGAAGCGCGCGGATCGTAACCGGCGGCCTCCAACAGGATCTCCATGAGGCGCCTGCGTTGCACAGACGAATCTTCGAGCGCATGCGTTTTGCATAAAGCGCGCAGCTCATCCCGACCGAGCTCGTGAAGAACTGCGGGAAGGCGTTCGTTGCCGAGAACCGCGGCGAGACTGCGCGCGATCTGAGTTCTTGAAGCTTTGGTTTCCCGAAGGCCCGCTCCCATCACCCGACCGAGATCGTAAAGGCGCTCGCGCGAGAGCTCCGAGAGCACACTTTCGAGAGTCGGCTTGGTGGCGACGGTAGGCATGCGGACTCCACACTACCCCGCACCCGCTCGATTGGGAAACTCTCGCTGCGTTCGATGCAGGTTACGGAACCGCCAATTGCCCACGCCATTCCCCGATGGTACGCGTGCCGCCAGTACTCCATGAGAAACTCGACGCATCCGAAAAGGTTCATCGCTCCGAGCTGCGCAATTGTCCTGCTGAGCTCGGCCACTTGTGTCGCTGCGGCCAACCCCGGCGCGGGCGAAGTCCAGCTTGGAATTCGAGGAACCGTTGTCCAATCGACCACTGTTGAAACGGACGGACCCAACGCGCCTCCCAAAGCATCCACCACCCAGTTTGGCCTCTTGGGCAAGGGCACACTAGCCGTTGGCTACCTGCTGTCGGAGCAGGTGCTTTTGGGGATAAAGCTTGTTGATGCTGCGCGAGTTGAACCCAACGTCGAATATTGGTTTGCGCCGGGCCCTGTTACTCCCTACGCGGGTCTTTTTGTTGGCTACGGGAATGCAGTGAGCAAAAGCGCGGGAGAAACTGCGCTGCGTGCAGGTCTTGAGTTTGGCGTGCACGGATTCGTTGGAAGCGGGTTATCTCTCGATGCGAATGTCTTTGGTGCGTTAGGCTCGGCTTCCCGAGGCCCGGACGGTGCCAGGCTCAAGTCAACTGATACGAGCCTCGGGCTTCTCGTCGGTCTTTCCATCTGGCCAAGCGCACATGCAGGTACTCCGCAAGAAGAAACCCGGAACGGCGCTGAACCCAGTAGTGGCGATGTCAGAACGCAGGCCGGGCGTTCCGACACCTCTCAGTCGTCGAAGCCGCCACCCCAAATGGCCACCGTCCACACCACGGAACAGAATGGCCTGTTCTCTCTGAGTGCCAGCTTTCCGAGCGCGGAACGCGGCTCGCTCCGGATGATCCTGGCGTTTCGGCCAGCGGAAGACGCCGAGGCTCTGACAATGTTGCTTTCGAGAGCCGCTCCCTTGGCTACTACCGAATCCAACTGCGGCAGCAGCTTCGTGAGCGCGGGCGAGAAAACTGAGCAACTTTCGGAGCTCACCGCAAAGATTGAGCGAACCTTTCAGTCTGTTCAGATCACTCAGCGCGGCAAGGTGCCTATCGCTAAGCTGGGCTTATTGTCCGAAGTGGCACCCGCCATCGGGGTTTGTAAGGACACTTGGCAGGTGACCGGACAAGCACAGGAACAGCTCAAATCATTTTTCGCTCGTGTGAACGCTCGCGCCGCCAAGGATGCCACAGAAAGAGAAGCCAGCAGAGCCAAAGAACGTGAAATGCCCTCCGGGGACAAGGCTCAGAAGAGCCCGAAGAAGAATAAGCCTTAACCGCTTCCTCCTCAACGCTGCTCAAGCAGCTCCACGCTATTCAGAAACCGCTGCGCCGTCGCGGATCCGAACGCGCTCACGGGAATTGCTAGGACCACCACAATCCGCTGGTCAATAAACAACAAGCGGGCCATTCCCTGTTCGTTTTTTAGCTCAAACAACACTTCGCGCCCCCCAAGTATCTCACGCTCTTTGACCAGTCGAGCACCGATACGCTTCAACATGCCGTCACGCGCGCCATCCAAGGCACCTTGCGCAGAGGCCTTCTTGGGAAGCCGGGCACTGCAGCTCACCGACATCGCACCAGCGCCATTGGGAAGCTCCAGCGTCGCATCGAAAATTCGAGTCGAGCCCTCCGCCCGCTCCCGCGTTTCCGCCGGTGGAGCGGGGAAATCAGCAGAAACTCCACACTCTCGGACCTCGCGGCTCGCCCAAGCAACTTCAGACTTTTGTTTCGGTTTTCGTTTAGGCGGGGGGTCCTTTTCCGCTGGCGTTCCCTTGCAGCTGACGGAGTTACCAGCGGCTGAGCATTGATACGGCTCGGCCCCGCACCACGCGACCCAAGACCGCGCACCAAAGGTAGAAACGTCGTCTGTGATCTCTATTTGTTGAGGCGCGCACCCAGTCTGGCCCGCGGAGGCCACGCGAAGCTGCTGAGCCGAATCGCAACTGGCGCAGA
>CAZSUA010000237.1:0-2321 GCA_964609655.1 uncultured Polyangiaceae bacterium
TGACGGCACAGTTCGAGTCCGTCCAGCTTCGGCATCACGACATCGGTGATCAGGAGGTCCGGCCAGTTATCCCGCACGAGTTCCAGCGCCTGCTCCCCATCCTTGGCTTCAAACACCTGCATTCCGACACTTCGCAGCACATCTGAGAGGAGCCAGACGATCGCGGGATCGTCGTCCGCCACGACAACTTTACGACCCTTCAGCTCAACCTGGGAAGAACTCCCAGCCTCGCGTGCGACCCCACCACGGCTCGACAAGCTCTCCAGCACCACGCCACCGAGCGGGCCGCTTTCCTTGAACCGCACTTGCCCCGAGGAGGCGAGCGCGACGACCTGCCGGACCTTGGCTAACGCTCCCCAAACGGCCGCGATGACCTCACTCCCTTGTCCGAAATCGATCGCGAGCTCATCGGTGTCGGTGAGCGCAGAATCCACGAGGCCCGCCTGGATTTCTTCAGCGATTTTCTTGGAGAGTGTTTGGAGGTCCAGGCTGCCAAGGCCCGCTTGGCTCAGTCCCGAGCTTTTAACGGTGCCGAAGGAGAATAGGGCTTTTCGCAGGTCTTCTGGACTCAACGGCAGCCGCAAGACACCGGCGGCCCCCGCTTGGATAAAGTGCTGGTGGTTGCCCTCGCCGGGGGCAGTGAGCACGAGCACGGGGATAGCTTCTGTTGATCCGTCGCTGGTTATCGCCCGAATCAGCTGGCGCGCTTGGCGTGCGCCGCTGTCCACGATGGCGACGTTGGGGCCGTGGGTTCGCAGGTGCTCCAGGGCTTCAGAGAAATCCTCGGTCAGGAAACATTCGATGCGTCGGCGGCCCTCGGTGAGGCCTGCCACGATGAACGGCGCCCCGAAGACCAGCACGTGCATGGGGCTCGCGGTGGGCACTTCCTCGGCTGCGGGCGGAGGGCGTTCGTGCAGCAATTGGGGCACAATTTCGAGCACGCGCGTGAGGGTCTGGAGCTGTTCGGGGCTGACGCCCGATCGCGCGGTTTGCTCGAGCAGACGCACGGCGTCGAGCAGAGCCTCCGACGCACTGGAGAGGCCTAAAACCTGAGTGGCCGTGGCGACTGCGTGGAGTCGGCGCTGGAGATGGTCTCGAATGGATTTGTCGTCCGGGCGCGACTTTAGGGCAGAGAGTGCCTCACGCAGGCCAACCAACCGGCGCGAGAAGCCTTCGACAAACTCGGTCCGGGCGTCACGTGCGGGCTCACCCAAAATAGATCGGTCCTCATGCATACCGTAGGCGGCTAACATGCCAGGGCCAATTGGGCCGAATTTTGAGCGATTGAAGCGGGGCTAACCGAGGCTGATTTCGCCCTTGAACACCTGACGTGCCGGCCCTTTTAGATCCACTTCCAGGCTCGATTCGTGGACCGTCAGCTCCAAAACGCCGCCCGGGAGCTTCACTTGCACTGCCTGATCGAAGGGGATTCGACCCGTCACAGCCGCCGCTGCTGCCGCCGCTGCTGCCCCAGTGCCGCAAGCTAAGGTCCGCCCGACCCCGCGCTCCCAAACCACCAGATCGATGTGTGCCGGGTCCTTCAACACGACAAACTCGATGTTGGCTCCGCCCTCAATCTTCGAAGAAATCAGCGGCGCGATGCGATCAATGGCGATCGTATCGAAGCCGGGCTCGAAGGTGACCGCGTGCGGATTGCCCACAGAAACCTCAAGAAAAGTGCACTGCCCGCGATCCACCTGGAGCCGGCGCTCGCCCAAGATTTGCGCTTTGCCCATCCCAAGCTTCACTTCCGCCCGCGTTCCGTTGCGCACCACGTCTGCGCGCCGCAGGCCAGAGTCGGTTTCGATGCTGTAGCTCACGCTCGACTGTTGATCGCTCAGGGCTAAGTGGAGCGCGACGCAACGCAGCCCGTTGCCACACATTTGCGGGCGGGAGCCATCGGCGTTGAGAACCAGCATTCTGGCACGAGCTTCGGCACTTTCTGCAGGCAACACCAGGAGCACGCCGTCGGCGCCGATCCCCAAATTACGGTCACATAAGCTGCGTGCCAGCTCGGGCGTTACGCTGGCAGCGTTAGCGTCGACCACGATGAAATCGTTGCCGAGCCCTTCGTACTTGGTGAACACAAGAGACATGAGGCAGGGCCTGAGTGTGCCACACACCCGGCGGACTGGCTACGCGCGGGCTTTTTAGTTCGAACCAGTTCCAGGCTGTGGCCGAACGGCGTAGAGAGTCCCAACCACCCCTCTCATACCCCCCGCAATTTCGGATCGAGCGATGCAACGACCCCTGCTTTTGAACGGTTTCATGGCTTCCGGCAAGTCCAGTGTTGGACGCAGGCTGGCAGAGCGTACGGGCAG
>CAZSUA010000237.1:2421-9154 GCA_964609655.1 uncultured Polyangiaceae bacterium
GCTGGAGGTTTGGCGCACCGATCCGATAGCCGTGGCTGCCGAGGAGCACTCCTACGCGGTCGAGGTGGGTCGGGGTCTGCTCGCGAAGCGCCTGCCCAATCTCTTGGCAAGCCACACCTCCGCCCTGCTCGTCACGGATCGGACTGTCTTTCAACTCCACGGATCTGAGGTCTTGGCAGCAGTCAGCCAGGGCCGAGCGGTTGGGGTGTGCGAACTTGAACCTGGCGAGCTCCACAAGAACGTGGCGGGGCTCAGCCAAATCTGGGACGCCGCACACGCGCACGCGCTGGATCGCAAGAGCTTGGTGGTGGCGTTGGGAGGCGGCGTTGTCACGGATATGGCTGGGTTTGCTGCGGCCACGTGGATGCGTGGTGTGGCCTGGGTGGCGCTGCCAACAACGCTCCTGTCCATGGTGGATGCTGCTGTTGGAGGCAAAACCGCTATCGATTTCAAGGACGCCAAGAACTCCGTTGGAGCTTTTTGGCAGCCGAAGCGCGTGCTGTGTGATGTGGATCTGCTCAGCACAGAGTCGCCGCGTGGCTTCGTGAGTGGCTTGGCCGAGGTCGTCAAAGCGGGGCTCATCGGCGATCCTGAGCTCTTTGCCATTTGTCGCGACGAAAGTGCCTTGATCTTGGCACGGGAGCCCGCTCGCGTAGAAGATTTGGTGCGCCGCTCCATACGCGTGAAGGCGCATGTGGTGAGCGTCGATCAACGGGAGAGTGGCGTGCGCGCGACGCTCAATCTCGGCCACACGATTGGTCATGCACTCGAGTCGGATGCGGGCTACACGGCGCTCACCCATGGGGAAGCCGTCAGCCTGGGTTTGGTTGCGGCCCTTAAGATCGGGGAACGCCTTGGATTCACGCCCCACGCGTTGACGACGGAAGTACGCCACACGCTCGCTCAGCTACAGCTCCCAACGACACTCGACCCAAACAAGCTGAGGAGTGCCGTGAAGCTCCTGGCGCGCGACAAGAAACGAGCAGGCGACAAACTGCGCTTCGTGGTCGCCAAAGGCGTGGGCGAGGTTGCCACGGTGATGCTTGCCCTATCCGAGCTGGAGCGCCTCACCGCGGAACTCGCGGATTCGCTTGCTGGCTAGTCGCTCGCCGCTGGTTCGACACCGGCACACAAGGCTTCTGGCCCGGGTGCCAGTCCTTGGGCATGGCTCAGCCATTCCTTAAAACTGCCGTTTATTGGCCGTGCTTCGCTAAGCACACTCTGTACGCTTGCGCGGAATATTGGCGTCCACCCAAAAGCCTCGATAGACTCTAGTCGAAGGGCGTTGAACGCTCCCAACTTGCCTTTACGATTCGACACCATGGCGCATCCGCTCACTCGAGGTTTTCTAGCTAGTTCATTCCTGATCCTCGGGGCCGCCGCCTCTGTGGCAAGTTGTACGGATCAAGAAACCTCACTCTACATCCAGGGCGTATTGCTGCCCGAGGCTCCAGCCTGCGTTTTTAAGGCAGATGCCGGCTCCACTCTACTTGGAACTGGCGTGGTGGATCGGGTGTTCGGTGAGGTCCCGTACACAGCAGCTTTACTCGTCGGCAATCAGCTGGTGCAGCGTTCGGATCCCGAACGGCTGCGGGTGGAAACGTCGCGAATCAGCCTAGAAGGCGCGATTGTTCGGGTCACTACGTCCACCGGCGCTGCGATCGCTGAGTACACCACTCCGGGCACTGGCTTTGTCGATCCCGGCAATGGTCGTGAACCTGGGCGCGGAGTGTTTTTCGCGACGCTACTTCCAGGCAAGGTGGGCGAGCCCGGTCAAGTCTACATCGCGCACGTCCGCGTCTTTGGAAAGACGCTCGGTGGAGTCGACGTTCAATCGGCCGAGTTTCTGTACACGATCGAAGTTTGCAACGGATGTTTGATTCGGTATCCAGCCGCAGCTTTGGATGACACGGGTGTCTGCACGGCTGGGCCGGACGTGATGGTCGAGCCGACCTGTCAGTTCGGTGTGGACGAACCCGTCGATTGCAGGCTTTGCGCGGGTAGCAGCGCGGTTTGCAAGCAGGCTCCGGTCGGCCTCTGAGTGGGCGTACCCCTGCCTTAGGCGTCGTGTTGCGGGGCCAGCGCGGGCTGTCCGCGCAGTAGCTTTTCTTCCGTCAGGTCGCAGGTCTCGATCGCTTCATCGATGCGCGACAACATGCTTGAGAGCAGCTCCTTGGAGCGCCTCTCGACGTCCACGCGTCGTTCGCGCTCTGCCTCGACTTCGTGAGCCAGGGCTATCGCCACGAGCAATAAAGCCTGGGTTGGGATTTGGCGACCGGTTGGCACCAAATCACGGAGCTTGGCGTCTACAACTTTGGCCAAGCGCTGCAGCTCTTCGTCGGTGGAGCGCGAAACGACGCGGTAGCTTTGCCCCCCCACCTTCAACTCAATCGCGCTCTCGGCCATTGGCTGTCGACGCTAGCACCCCGGCCCGAGAATGGAAAGCTTGGAAGCTCTGCAGCGAGCTCGGTAGCCTCAGCGGAGCCGAGAAACTTCAGTGGAATAGCCCAACCAGCACGGCCACGATTTCGTCTTCGACATCTGATTCGATCTTGGCGTGGGCATACAGGCGCAAGAGCTCCTCAAGCGCAACGACCGCCGCAACCAGCCGCACTGGGTGGACGTTACCCTGAAGCCGCATATCTCGCCAGGCACTTTCCAAACACGAGAGCAGGGTCTTCTGAAGAGCCCTCCCAAGCTCCGTGAGATTCGTGGCGGCGCCATTCGCCGTTGGCTTCCAGCCCAGAATTTCCACCCACGCTTGCTCTCTTCGCAACCAAGCAAAACACTCGCTCACCAGTGCTCTAAAGCGAGCTACCGGCGTGCGCTCCGCTTCCAGCCTGAGAACGAGCGCGTCCTCAAGTAGCCCGCCGGCAAATTGCGCCGACTCGGCCAGCGCCTGCTCAATGTTCGCGAAGTGTTCATAGAAGGTGTTCCGCGAAACTCCGGCTGCTTTCACGACGGACTGCACCGTGGCGCCGGCGGGCTGCGAGAACGAGATAGCCACGGCCCGGAGCAAGCGCCTCCGTTGCTGCTGGCTGCGCTCCAGGCGGGGAAGAAGCCGGTCATGTTGGCCGCGCCCGGGTGCCAGCAGCTCTTCGTCCAAGCGCTCCATAGAGACGATGGTATCTTCTCAATCACGGAGGTGCACGTGATCTGACTAGAGCTGGGCTTCAGATTAGAAACTGGGAAACGGCTCCGCTTGCGCCGAAAGAACGGGTGCGGTGCAGGATGGGCCGATCTGGGAAGTAAGTATTCGAAATTAAAGAATGTTATATTAAGACAAGTGAGTCCTTATCGAAAAAGGAGCCTGGGGCAGCATTCTTCTGGAAGTTAGGACAGCTCCTTAATTGTTGGCTTCCGGAGGCAAGACCTAATGGTGACGGCACCTCAAATTCCATCACCCCTTTCGGTCCGCTGCTGCTAAATCCGGGTGGTGCACCCACACGCCATTGACACGGAGTTGCAGGCCTTGGAGCAACTTGGCCTGCTGCGGGTGCCGGACGATGGCTCGACGCGGCGTCTTGCGCTCGCTGCCGCAGAGGCACTCGGCGTCGAATTCATTGATGCCAGCAGCAACGATTACCTGGGCCTTGCCGGGCACGAAGCGCCAGAGGCTGTTTCACGTGAAACAGCGGCTCCAGGGACCCCCGTTTCAGAACCTGTGGGAAGTGGCGCGTCGCGGCTCGTCCACGGAAGTCGCCGTGCACATGTGGACCTTGAGCGGTCCCTAGCTGGCTGGGTCGGTGCCGAAGCGGCCTTGCTCTTTAGTAGCGGCTTCGCCGCGAACCTTGGTCTCTTGGGGGCGGTGGCTGGAGAGGGCGATGTGATTCTGAGCGACGCGCTCAACCATGCCTCCATTGTTGACGGCTGCCGGCTGAGTCGAGCCCGAGTCCTCAAGGTCCCGCACCTTGACTTACTTGCGCTGGAGCAGCTGCTCTCCGAGCTACCGCCTGAGCAGCCTCGCTGGTTCGTGACCGAGTCTTACTTCAGCATGGACGGCGATGGTCCAGAGCTGGACCGGGTCGCGGCCGTCTGCCGGCGCCACGGCGCGGGATTGATCGTAGATGAGGCTCACGCTTTGGGTGTGATGGGCACGGGAGGTGCTGGTCTCTGTTCGCTCGCGGGGCTTCGCCCGGATGCCATCGTCGGGACCTTGGGAAAGGCAGTCGGGAGCCAAGGTGCGTTCGTGGCCGGCTCCGCCAGCCTTCGAAGCTTGCTCTGGAATCGGGCTCGAAGTTTCGTCTTCTCGACGGCCCCGTCGCCCCTGCTGTCGCAGATATCCCTGTTTCACGTGAAACAACTCAACGGGATGGAGGCGGAGCGCGCACGCCTGGCGATGCTGGCTCAGGAGGTCCGTGCAGGCCTCAGGCGGTCAGGTGTTCCAGTCGGTAGATCTTTCGGACCTATCATCCCGGTCCTGATGCCGCCAAACGAGCGCGTCTTGAACGCTGCAGCGCGACTCGCGGAGCGCGGGATCCTGGCGCAGGCGATTCGTTCGCCAACCGTGCCGCCCGGGACCGAGCGGCTAAGAATCACACTCCAGGCGACCCTCAGCCTAGCCAGCTCAGAACGTCTGGTGAGGGAACTCGCAGAAGTATGCCACGCGTCGTAATTCTTGGAGCCGGCACCGGCGTCGGCAAGACCTGGGTGACGGTCGCTCTCGTCTCAGCACTGCGCGAGTGCCAATCAGCTGGGCAGGTGCTTGCGCTCAAGCCAGTCGAATCAGGCCTAAGCGCGGTTCCTGGAGTGGGAGAGCGGCCGCCTCCGGGGAGTGACGCGGCTCTACTGGAAGCTGCTGGTGGATGGGCAGTTCTGCGCGAAGCGCACCCGCTTTTTGGTTTTCTGGAGGGCATATCCCCTCACCTCGCAGCAGCACGCAGCGGGCAGGAGATTGAACTCCCAGCCATCCAGGCTTGGGTCAGTCGGAATGAAGCGGCTGTCCGCGCTCGCGCGGAATTCGCCGCAGACGACGAGACACGGCACGTCCGCCTCTCCGCCTTGGGTCAGCTCTGGTGCTTCATCGAAACCGCTGGCGGCGCTTTTTCGCCTTTGTCTCCCGAATCCACCAATGTGGACCTCGCCGTTTCACTCAATCCTGACGTCGTGATCCTGGTCGCGCCCGATCGACTGGGGGTGCTCCACGACGTGGGAGCAGTGGTGCCCGCGCTTAAAAATCGGGGGGTGAGCGTGCAGCACATTATTCTCAGTCAGGCGTCGCTGCCCGATCCGAGTACCGGGACAAATCTGGGAGAGCTTCAGCGGTTGCGGGGAATGATCGGGCTCTCGCCCTTAACGGGGCTCTGGTCGGTTGAGAGAGACCGCCCCGAGCAGTTATCCACGTTGGCTGAGCAGCTCGCGCTCTTGGCATGAACCCGGCTGAGCCCGACGCGCGGGCTAGCTAGGCCTCAACGATCTTGCCGCGTTCCACGAAAATTGAACGCGCCTCGAGCCGCTTCGACCACTCTTCGCCATGCGCGATTATGACCACGATCGTTCCACGGTCGCGCTCCTCTCGAGCGATCGTTGCCAGCCGTTCACTGCTGGCCTGATCCAGGCCGCTCCAGGGCTCATCCAACAACAAAACTGCTGGGGAATGAACCAGTGCTCGCGCCAACGCGATCCTCTGGCGTTGCCCTCGGCTCAGTGTGCCAAAAGGTCGCTCGCCGAACGCTTCCGTGCCCACGCGCGCTGCCACCCGTTGCCAGCCCAAGCTGGGATCCACCCCGAACATGCGTGCGGCCAACTCAACGTTCTCACGCCCGCTCAGCTCTGGATAACATAGAGAATCGTGGGCGACCCAGCCTAGCTGCCCGCGAATGGCCTGCTTGTCTTCCCCGACGGGTTCGTACCAAACGCTGCCGCGCGTCGGCGAGAGCATCGTGCCCAAGATGGCGAGCAAGGTGCTCTTGCCTGCTCCGTTGGAGCCTCGAATGAAGGTGATGCTCCCCGCTTCGAAGCGCGCGCTGACTCCCCGAAGTGCCGCAGTGGCGCCAAACAAGCGGGTGACTTCGCGCACCTCGATCCAGGGGATTTTAACCACTCACCTCCAGATAACACAGAAACGCGAGCTGTTCTCGCTAGCTGAGGATCCAATTGCTTGGGTCTGGCTAAAGTGCGCCTGCTTCTGGACGCTGAGGTCAAAGTGCAAGTGAGACGAACAAGCCTTGAGGGGTGGCGGGAGAGACAGGACCCCATGCTACGATGGCCCCAATGAGTTCAACCGCTTTAGCCCTGGAGCATGAAAGCCCACCCCAGCTGGCTCACTTGAGGAGTGCTGTGGAGTCGGCGCTCGAGGGGAAACCTGAAGTTGTTGAGCTGGCATTGCTCGCGCTACTCGCGCGCGGCCATGTGCTGATTGAGGACGTCCCGGGCGTGGGTAAGACAACCTTGGCTCGTGCGCTGGCGAACGCTGTCGGCGGCGAAATGCGACGCGTTCAGTTCACGAGCGATCTGCTCCCGAGCGACGTGATTGGTGTCTCGATCTACGACGCGAAGCGCGGAGAATTCGTGCTCAAGCACGGCCCCGTCTTCGGAAACATTTTGCTAGCTGATGAGATCAATCGCGCCAGCCCGCGTACCCAATCGGCGTTGCTGGAGGCGATGAATGACGGCCAAGTCTCAGTGGATGGGCGCTCGCTGCCGCTCCCCAGACCCTTCTTCGTGATCGCGACGCAGAACCCTCAGGATTTTGCGGGCACGTTTCCTTTGCCTGAAAGCCAGCTGGATCGGT
>CAZSUA010000238.1:0-9106 GCA_964609655.1 uncultured Polyangiaceae bacterium
CCTTGGGGGGCTTGGCGGGCTTTGGGGGGTGCCCACGAGATGGGTGTGAGCCCTTTCGGCTAGAGGCACCCGAAGCGGGGGGTTATTCTCGGCATGCTGTCGGGGTTTGACGCCAGCCAGGCCGAAGAAGACGAACTCTTGGCTTACGCGCAAGAACCGCGGACCCTCGATCCACGCACACTCAGCGGACTGACGAAGCGGGCCCTTCCAACCGGCACCAAATTCTGGCGAAGCCCTCTCACTGACAATTCAGATAGTAAGCATGCTTACTTTCCCATTCGCGTTCTAGCAGGGGCTAGGCTCGGGGCTTTGGGTTCAGCCTAATTGCGCGAGCTGCTGCAGCCCTTCCAGCCGTTGCAGCACAAAGCGATCAGCGGGCTTAAACGTGTGGATCTGTGACGTCAAGAGCGTCACGTACGAGCGGAGGGTGGTAACGTTGATGCCCTTGACGCGTCGGATCAAGGTGTACATGCGCTCGACCGTTTGGAGCGGCAGCGGCATGCGGCGGGCAGAATAGAGTTCGATCGCGAAATTGATCCACTCCGGATTTTCCGTGGCATCTGCGAGCTTCAGCGCATAAGTGCTGGCTTTCTGGCACAGATCGTCGCTGAGCTGAGCTCCAGCGCGGGCTTCCCTGAGGGCATTTTTCAGGTGGCCCGAAAGCAAGCGTTGGGCTTCGTCCTGGCGCCCCAGCGACAGCATTTTGTCTGCAACGCTCCCGATGAGCTCAAACACGTCCGCGGCACGTGTAGCTGATGAGGCGTTGTCATCGGTGAAATCGGAGGTTGGGTGGGGTTGCGTCCCCGACACGAAACCGCTCTCCGGGGGGTGGGGTGTCGCGACTTCATTGGGGACGACCCTAGGCATCTGCGCCAACGTGGCTTGATTCGAATCGCTGGCATGCGAGACGAGCGAGATCACTGCCATCGTTTCGTCAGCGATGGACACGGTATCGCCGGCGCACAGCAAGGTTGGCTGTTGCAGGGCGACCGAATTGACAAAGGTGCCATTTCGACTCTGCAGATCTTCGAGCATCGGGCCCGAAGCCGTCGCGACGATACGGGCATGATGACGCGAGGCCAATGCGCTCCGAATCGGGATATGAGCTTCTGGCGCACGCCCCAGAATGATTTCAGGCAAGTTGAGCTTGAGTGCTCTTCCGCGAAATATGAGAGCTAAGTCGGAAGCATGGCGCGCGCGCGGACCGCTTTCAGGTATCTGGCCGAACTTTGACGCTCTGTCTTCGTTCACGGTGAGCCAACCCTACTTCCGCAAGTGTTGTGCCGTCCAGGCGTTCAGCACTCACGGCCAAGTCGCTGAAATGATTCAGAGTTAGGGACGGGTGAGAAGCGACGATGCCCGTGGATAGCTGCCCAATACCTTAGACATGCCGCACATTTGCTGGAGCCGCGTGAGCGCTTGTTTCACGTTGGCGTCCTCGACGTGCCCTTCTAGGTCCACGAAGAAGACATACTCCCAGAGCTTTTGCTGCTTGGCGGGGCGTGATTCGATTCGGGTCAGGTTGATGCTGGCTTCATCAAAGACTTCAAGCACGCGTCGGAGAGCTCCCCGTTCGTGAGGCGCCGTGAAAGCGAGGCTTGTCTTGTCGTTGCCGGTGCGGAAAGGCTTGCTGTGGCTCAATACGACAAAGCGTGTGATGTTCTCTCCGACGTCCTGAATGTTCCTAGCTACGATTTGGAGATCGTAAAGCTCGGCCGAGAGGCTGCTGGCAACGGCAGCAACCGTTGCATCCCGCTTGGCCTCTTGCGCTGCCGCGCTCGTGGATTGCGCAACCAAGAGCTCCGCATTCGGGAGATTCGAGTGCAGCCACCCCCGACATTGACCGAGACCCTGCGGGTGCGAAACCACTGACTGGATCGCAGATAACTCGGCGTGCTGTGCGAGCAGACACTGTTCTACCTGGAGCACGATCTCGGCCTCGATTTGGAGGTCATTCTCCAGCAAGCCATCGAGCGCTACTCCCACGCTGCCCTCGGTGGAATTCTCAATCGGTGCGACCCCACGCGGTGTGTCTCCTCGGGCGACAGCTTGGAACACCGCCTGGATGCTGGCTACCGGCTCAAGTTGGGCGTCTTTGCCGAAAGCGAAGAGTGCGGCTAGGTGCGTAAATGTGCCCTCGGGCCCTAAGTAGCTGACGCGGGTGGGCTCAGGCGCTGACATTTCTTCCAGCCCGATCCATCACACGGCGAATCGCCGAGGCCGCGTGCACGCGGCCATAATGCTTCCAACCCAAGAGCTCAGAGCTGCCTTCTACAACCGCAATCCACGCATCCGGGAGGCGGGCGAGTTCCTCGACGACGAGCATAACTCGCTCGCGTGGCATGCGCTGGCGCAGCGCGCCCGGAAGACCGTTGTACAAAACGCCCGCAGCAGCTTGGAGTTCAGCAACTGAGTGCGGGTTGTCACGGCGCGCGTGGAGCGCAGCATGCGTGCGGCTCACAAGGTGGCTCACCTTAAGAATCTGAGTTTCGGCAACTCCACCGAGTGACCACGCGGCCCAGGTGCGCGCCACTGCCGCTTGCTCTTCGGGGCTCACCTTGCCGCGAGCGAGCATGGCCTCCAAGGCGTCAGCCAAACCGCGTGCGGCACGCATCCAATCGGGCGCCCCCGGCGGGTGCGAATCGCTTAAGCTCGTTGAGCGTGCTCTGGCGTCGGCCTCGGAGCGGGCCTCATGTTCGGAATCAACAGCGCCGCCCTGCTCCAACTCATCGAGCTCCGCTTGCGGTGGCGCGTAGGCAGAAAGCTCCTGGATCGGACTGGCCGGGATGGGCTCGCCCTTCGGGCCCGTCTCGAAGAGCGGCCAGGTGATCTCAAGGTTGGCTCTTCTATCTGCCACTCGATGCTCGCTTGCTGCTGTTTACTTGAGAAGATCTATCAGTGACTGCAGCTTCATCGCAAGACCCATATCGCCCTCGATTCGGAGCTTGCCTGTGAAGAACAACTGCTGCCCAGGCGTGCGACCTTCCAGCATGTCCACGCAATCCTGAGCGTCCATCTTGATCACACACTGTGCATCGCCTTCGCCTTCAACCACGCTCGGAGGATCCGTGAACGTGAGCACCCAAGTGCCTCCGCCTTCACCCTCCAGAATGAATTTGTAGACGGCACCAAGGTCGCGCACACGGTCCTGGTGCGAGGCAACTTTTTCTGCAATCTGGGCCATTTTCTCGCGGGCGGTCGCCATCTTCTTAGAACTCCTCGGGTGGAAAATCCGGGGCGAGTCTAGACACGCAGGACTGGGAGTCGCCAGGGCAAAGTCTTAGAGCCCAAAGGGTTAGCGGTTGCCCTGCGAAAGGTGCCGCGTTTGTTGGCCTCCCGTACTCAAAATTGGCCGCGCAGCGCGACGAAATTGGGCGTGAGGCCGCGCGTTGAGCTGAGCTGGATCCCTAAGATGCTTCGCCGCCTGGGCTTTGGCGGTGGTTCCGTGCGGCGGATTTCAGGGTGCAGCGCGTGCTGATAGATCGCCGCCGAAATGATGGAACCTAGCGCGGTGAGTCCGATCAGTCCGTCCGTCAGTAGATTCAGTTGCGTTCCGGTGTCTCTCAGTGCGGCGGCTCGGTTCGGATCGCGCCCGTCATTCACCCGTTCATACTTAGCGTGCTGATCGACTGCGGCAACGCCCGTCAGAATCGTCGCGGCGAGTAGCCCCCCGGTGATCGAACCTGAGACATAGAAGGGCACCCAGGAACCCTGCTGGGGTGTCTCTGTCGTTCGCTCGGGCTTGGCGCGGACGGGTGTGGCTGGAACGGGGAAAACGGGTGGCACGCGCGTTGGCGATGTTGCAGAGAGCGAAACCCGCTCCTCACGGTGCGTTCCGGATAGGAGCTCAACAGTGAGCCTTTTGCTGTGTCCGCCGGCGAAAATCTGTAGCTCATGCCGGCCTGGGCTCAGGCCAAGCTCGGTCGTCTCCGCCGTGAGCTTGTAAGTGTTTGTGGTTGGCTTTGGGTCAGAACGCGTGTCGGAGAGCTCAGCTTCGCCAGGGAAGTCGAGGATGCGGAGCTTCACCCATGCTGTGCTTTCCACCAGCGCGGCCAAGTCGCGCTCGATGCGCGCTCGTTCCTCAGCATCGATCTCCGCGCCGCCTTCGCGGAGAAAGCTTTGGTAGGCGCGGATCGCCTCTCCTGGCCGTTCCAGTGCAGCAGCGGCAAATGCAAGTTGGCTCAGGAGCTGCCAAGCGTGGCTACGTGAGTAGGCTGAATTCAACCTAGCGTACGCGTTCTCAACGTTCTCCCGGGTGGGATCGGCGAGCAAGGATAGCGCAGTTTCGTACTCTGCCCGCGTTTCACCGGTGAGGCCTGATTCGGCCGCCGCGCGCCCAGGCGCTAGCAGCAGCAGCAAGCATACCTGGGCGATTGCGAACCGGCGCACTCAATCCCCGTGGGGCGGCGCTGCGCTCACGTCGCCTCGACTGACGAGGGTGCGGCTATCGATATCGACGAACTTGCGTTCGTCGTAGCCGGTGTAGATCTGGCGAGGCCGTGCGATCTTTTGCTCTTTGTCGATCAGCATTTCTTCCCACTGTGCGAGCCAGCCCGAGGTGCGCGGTATGGCGAATAGCACAGTGAACATATCGAGCGGGATGCCGAGCGCTTCGTAGATTAACCCCGAGTAGAAATCGACATTGGGGTAGAGCTTGCGCTGCACGAAATAGTCGTCGGAGAGCGCTATTTTCTCGAGCTCAAGCGCTACTTCAAGCAAAGGATTCTTCTTGCCGATGATATCAAACACGCGATCAGCGAGGCGCTTGATCACGCGTGCCCGCGGGTCATAATTCTTGTAGACGCGGTGCCCAAAGCCCATCAAGCGGCCGCCGGCTCCACCTTTGACATCCTTGATGAAGCTCGCAACGTGCTCCACTGAGCCGATTTCTCGGAGCATTCTCAAGACTGCTTCATTCGCGCCACCATGCAGCGGTCCGTAGAGTGCGGCGGCAGCCGAAGCGACGGCTGAAAACGGATCCACCCTGGAGCTTCCGACGCTGCGCATCACATTGGTGGAGCAATTTTGCTCGTGGTCCGCATGCAGGATGAAGAGCACATCGAGGGCTCGCACGATCTCCGGGTGGATCTCGATGCGTGTGCCGATGCTCTTCAGCATGTGCAGGAAATTTGCGGCGTAGGAGAGCTCGTTGTCTGGGTAGATAAAGGGCATGCCCACCGAATGGCGGAAGCTCCAAGCGGCTAAAGTGGGCATTTTAGCAATCAGCCTGATCATCTGGGCGCGGCGCAGCTCGGGCTCGTCCACGTGCTTGGCTTCCGGGTAGAACGTGCTGAGCGCTCCGACAGTGGCAACCAGCATGCCCATCGGGTGCGCGTCGTAGCGGAAACCGTTGACGAAGTGGCGCACGTTCTCGTGGACGTAGGTGTGAAGCGTTACCTGGCGTGTGAAATCGTGCAGCTCGCTATGAGTTGGCAATTCGCCGTTGATGAGGAGGTAGGCCACCTCTAGATAGCTCGCCTGCTCGGCAAGTTGATCCACGGGGTAGCCACGGTAGCGTAAAATACCCTTATCCCCATCAATGTACGTGATGGACGAGCGACAGGCAGCGGTGTTCATGAATGCCGGGTCGTAGGTCATCATGCCAAAGTCATCAGGATCGACTTTGATTTGGCGGAGGTCCATCGCGCGGATGGTGTCGTCGGTGATAGGGACCTCGATCGTCTTACCGGTGCGGTTGTCGGTGATGGATAGGGTATTTTTCGGCATGGTTCTCGTACGTTGCAGCGGATTGGTCCTGGTTGAGGGAAGCGTCGCCCTCGGGTGGCGCTCAGGATGGCCGGCCCGAGCGTGCCTGTCTAGCAGCCGTTTTGTGGTCCGATTCTGTGGGTTTTGGCATTGATGAAGGATGCTTCATGGAATTCTTGGCCGCTCGCTCGCTGGGCTTGCGGTGGTTGCCAGCGTGACGAGTCTTTTCGGCTGTGGCCGTTCAAATGGCGCGAACCAGGAGCTTCCGCTGGCACGCATCCAAGGTGAAATCGCAGGACCCACTAAAGAAGCTCAGGAAGGGGCAGATTGGGCCGCTTTTCCCTCTCCACCGGCTGACGGTCCGAAGCTCGCACCGGTGGCGATGGTCGTCCCGATCAGGGCCGCACCGAATGGGGCGTCCGAAACAATTGGATACTTGCGCGCTGGTGCTCGGGTTGCTCGCTCGCAGCTCCCCGTGTCCCGGAAGGGATGCGCCGACGGTTGGTATGCGGTCCGCCCTGTTGGCTTTGTTTGCATCAACCAAGAGGTGACCATCAAGCTTGACCACCCCATCGCAAAGGCCATCCAGGTGGAGCCGGACCGTGCGCGGCCGATGCCTTATAAATACGCATTTGTTCGCGCGGTCGCGCCTAATTATCTTCGTATTCCAACCAAGACAGAGCAGTTTCGCTATGAAATGCGGCTAGACCGTCACTTGCGCAGCTACAGCAAGCTCGCAGCCAAGTGGGACGCGCTCGATGTGGGAGCCAACGATGTTCCGTTGAACGAGGAAGGCGCTGGCATCGGGGCGATTCCGGAGCACGCGGTGCCTATGGATATGAGTGAGCGGTACGGCGGCAACGGCGACGACAGAGTGCCGTGGTGGTTGGACGGCGAACGCCGTATTCCAAACATTGCGAGCTTTCGGGCGCCTCCGTACGCGATCATCGCGAATCGGATCAGTCGCCATGGGGGTACGGGGCTGATCGGGACATTCGTGACTGGGCCGCGCTTTCAGAATCGGCGCTTTGCTGTCACCACGGATGGACGCTTGCTCCCAGCGGACAAGCTCAAGGCTGATTCGGGCTCTCCCTTCCACGGCTTTTCGATCCGCGACGTCGGGCTCCCGATCGCCTTCGCTGGCAAGCCCGACACGCCACTCTTTAGCTACGAGGGTGGACAGCTCGTGCGCAAAGACAGCGCCAGCTTCCGAGCGCTCCTGCCTCTGAATGGAAACGTGCGAGAGGTGGGGGGAGTTCGTGTGGTCCAGACTCGGACTGGCCTTTGGCTTCGGAGCCAAGATCTGAAGACCGCGGCCAAGCCAAGCCAGCTGCCAAGCTTCGCGCGGAAGGGCACACGCTGGATCGACATTTCCATCATGAGCCAGGTTTTGGTGCTCTGGGAGGGCACGACGCCGGTTTACGCAACTCTTGTTTCAACTGGGCGAGATGGGCTGGGGGACCCTACGAAGACGCTCAGCACGCCGACAGGAACCTTCCGAGTTTTCCAAAAACACATCACTACCACCATGGACTCTGCCGTCGCCGATCACGAATTTGAGCTGCGCGATGTGCCCTGGGTCATGTACTTCAAAGCGGGATATGCCCTGCATGGCGCCTACTGGCACGATGATTTTGGTCGTGCACGCTCCCACGGCTGCATCAATCTTTCACCGATAGATGCGCGCTACGTCTTCATGTGGTCCGCCCCTGAGGTGCCGGAGCATTGGCACAGCGCCTACGCCCAAGGACCCTTCGGTGAGGGCGTTCTGGTGAACATCCATCCTTAACGAAAAGTAGCAATCATTGGAGCGCGAAATCATGCGCGACGGTATTCGGTTCGCCCTGAAAGCTGGGGACTTTGGCTTGGCGAAAGATATCGATGACGCACAGCCCAGCATCCGATGCTGCATACTGCCCGACCACTGACGCTCCAGTGGCTTCGCCAGCGGGACCAAAGGTAACCCGAACTTGTCCCTTGCCGGCTGGCTCAGCGCCGCGACACTTTTGTATCCCGAGCGCCAAACGGGCTAGGACGGCTTTGGCCCGAGCTTCATCGAAGGTCGAGTCCGTGCTGGCAGAGTCTGGGAGTTGCTTTGGCTCGTTGCGTGAAGCTTTTGTGGCGGGCGCTTGCGCTGGCGGGGGGGGGGCGCCAGCAGCGGGTGCCGTGGCTCCCGATGCCGCGACGGGAGCCGCTGTTAGGTCAGCACTTGGAGCCGCCGGCGCGGTGGCAGCCGCTGTGGGAACTGCGGGTTCGGTGGCAACAGGTGTAGCGGCTGGTGGGGTAGCAACCGTTGGAGCAAGTGTAGCAACAGGTTGGATTGCGGGTTGAGGCGCACCCCCGAGCAGCTGCTTCACAGGTTCCGGCAGGACTTGGTCGAGGAGTGCAAAGGCCGCCGGGGGGGCTTTCGTGGTGTAGACAACTGCAACTGCGCCCCCACCGACCACCCCGAGCAGCAGCACGACGACGAACGGCCAACGCCGTGCGCGCTTCTCGTTCGCCACGGCAACCCCTGCATCTCCCACAGAAACGGCTCCGACCGCAGCCCCTGCTCCGACAGCCCCGACCGCGCCGACCGCAACTGGGCGTGCGGCTAGCAACGGCTTCGCGCTCTCCGGTTTGGCAGGCACGGGGCTAGGCGCGCGGGGAGCCGGTGGCGCCTTTTGGAACGTAGTTGTGGGCGGGGTTTCGCCGGAGATCATTTCGGACTCAGCCACCGATGTGTTGAGAGCGCGAGAGATCTCTTCCCCGAGCCCCAAAGCGGGCTCAGCGTTAGCTTGCGTTCCGTCGGAAGGCGGTTGAACCCATGAGCCAGGTTCGCTCCAAACGCCATCGTGAGCTTGTGGTGGCGATGGCGCAGTCTGGGTAGGAGGTTCGGAAGTGGGCGGCGGCAGGCTAGAGGCGCGCCCGGTGAGCGCGCGCACGAGCGCCGGTAGAGTTCGGATCTGAACCCAATCTGTCATCCCTTCTTGCCAGACAAGATTCTCGTCGCTGATGAGCCCAGCGCTCTGGAGCTCCTTGAGTTCAGCAACACTCACCTCACGCTGAGTGCTGTCCGAGAAAGCGACAATCCAGACTTGCGCGAGGCTAGCTTGGACGCCGGGATTGCTGGACGCCCGTGGCGGGGTGCTGCTGGTGCGTGCGCTAAGTGTCGGTGGTTCGAATTTGGGCGTGTGAATTCCACCGAGTAGGGTGCCTTTGCCGCCGCGCGCTGCGGCTAAGCCGATTTGAGGCTTTGGCTTTGCATCCGGAGCATTCGAGGCTTCTGATGTTAACCTGGAGGCAGATTCCGGGCTATAGCTACCGGGTGCGGGCCCCGCAAGGCCCACCATCGTCATTTTTTGCGCCGGTTTGGGCTGGGCGGGTTTGGGGCGAGCTAAATCTTGAGCGGGGGTGGAGG
>CAZSUA010000239.1:0-9066 GCA_964609655.1 uncultured Polyangiaceae bacterium
AAGGTGCAGCCTGAGATCCTCATGGCTGTGCAAAGCATTGAAGATCCTTCAAAGCTCGCGGATACGATCGCCGCTAATTTGCCCACTATTAAGCTGGCGGATCGGCAAGGCTTGCTTGAGATGCTCGACGCAAAGAAGCGCCTCGAGCGTTTGTATGAATTGATGCAGGCTGAGATCGAGATCTTGCAGGTTGAGAAGAAGATTCGTTCGCGCGTCAAAAAGCAGATGGAGAAGACGCAGAAGGAATATTACTTAAATGAGCAGATGCAGGCCATCCAGAAGGAACTGGGTGGTGGGGAGCGGGATGAATTCAAGAGCGACTTGGCGGAGCTGGAAGAGAAGCTCAAAACCAAGAAGATGAGCGAAGAAGCTCAAACTAAGATGAAGCGGGAGCTCAAGAAGCTCAAGATGATGCACCCCACGAGCGCCGAAGCTACGGTGGTCCGTAATTACATCGATTGGGTGGTTGGGCTGCCATGGTTCGAGAAGACGGCGGAGCGTTTTGACATCGAAGAAGCCGAGCGCATCTTGGATGAGGATCATTATGGCCTCAAGAAGTGCAAGGAACGCATTATCGAGTATTTGGCGGTCCAAGCGCTCACCAAGCAGTTGAAGGGGCCCATTCTCTGTTTTGTGGGTCCGCCGGGTGTCGGCAAGACGAGCATTGCGCGGAGTATTGCACGCGCCATGGGGCGAAAATTTGTACGTCTGTCGCTCGGTGGCGTGCGTGATGAAGCTGAAATTCGCGGGCATCGGCGCACCTATATCGGAGCGCTACCAGGTAAGCTGATTCAAAACCTGAAGAAAGTGGGTTCGAATAATCCTGTTTTCTTGCTCGACGAAGTCGACAAGATGAGCGCTGATTTTCGGGGTGATCCAGCCTCCGCACTCTTGGAAGTGCTCGACCCAGAGCAGAATCATTCGTTCAACGACCACTATCTGGACATCGACTACGACCTTTCCGACGTGATGTTCATCACCACCGCGAACACGCTGAACGGCATCCCCTTGCCCCTGCAAGATCGGATGGAGATCATCCAGCTCTCAAGCTACACCGAGTACGATAAGCTCAACATTGCCCAACAGTACCTAGTGCCGCGACAGAAGAAGGAATGCGGCCTCGAAGATGTTGAGGTGGATTTGGGGCAGGCTGCACTCCGCACGGTGATCCACCACTACACCAGGGAAGCTGGCGTCCGAAATCTCGAGCGAGAGATCTCGAGCCTGTGCCGGAAGATCGCCCTGCGCGTCGTGAAGGACGGTAAGCAGGTCAAGGTTTCGATTAAGCCTGAGGATGTCCCCAAATACCTCGGCGTTCCGAAGTACCGTTTGGGCCAAAAGGACGAAGAGAATCAGATCGGCCTGGTGCATGGCTTGAGCGTGTCCGACTACGGGGGGGACATTCTGGACTGCGAGGTCAGCGTCGTTCCGGGCAAGGGCAAGCTGGCGATCACAGGCCTTTTGGAGAAGGGCATGGAGGAGAGCGGACAGGCTGCCATGAGCTACGTTCGCTCACGGGGAGCCGCGCTCGGCCTTGAGAAAGATTTTTATCAGAAGGTGGATGTGCACGTGCACTTTCCAGATTTTGTGCGGAAAGATGGCCCAAGCGCAGGCGTTACTATGGCGACAGGTATCGCGAGCGCGCTAGCCCGCTGGCCTGTGCGCCACGAGCTGGCGATGACGGGAGAAATCACGCTGCGCGGGCGAGTGATGCCGATCGGCGGCCTCAAGGAAAAGCTCCTCGCGGCGCATCGCAACGGCATCAAGACGGTGTTGGTCCCCAAAGAGAATCGCAAGGATTTGAAGGAAGTTCCCCGAAGAGTGCTAGCCGCGTTGCGCATCGTGTTTGTTGACCACATGGATGATGTGTTGCGCGAGGCGCTTGAGGTAGAAAACCCCGATCAGAAGTTCGGGCCACGCCGCCTGGTGCTCGAGTATCGAGAAGGTGAGCTCATCGATGGAGCAGTGCCGCCCGAAGCGGTGGGCGCAGTCCGCAGTCCGTCCGTAGTTGAGCTGCCGACCGTCGACCAGCCCGGCATTTCGTAATCGCGATCAGCCCTTCCCCGTTAGAGCGCGTTGGGTGCGCGCAAAGGTCTTGCCCGGGCCTCGCTTCGCAGCTAAGGAGCGCATGCCAATCCTCTTGAACGGGGAAGGGCGGGTAGCTCAGTTGGTAGAGCGCTGGCCTTACAAGCCGGATGTCGCAGGTTCGAGTCCTGTCCCGCCTACTGGATTGTTGCATCGGGAGAACTTCTTCTCGCGGAATGCTTGGGGGCGTGTTACGGTTCTGCCGCGCTTCTGGAACAGAGGGCCGGTTTGGCCTCATGTGAACCTGGTGCTTTTTCGGAGAGATTCGGTGAAGGCCCAGGTGGACTCGTAGCGCTCCCGCAGGAAAAAGTCCTCATATCGGGGTTCTCTCCCTGCGTGTGCAGAGACACTGCAACGAGGTGAGTTGCCGAATGACGGGTCGAGCCAGCGCAGACAAACGCCGCAAAGAAAAAGAGCGGCAGGATCGGAAGAAAGACAAAGCGGAGCGGAGAGCCACTCGCAAGGTGGATAAGCCCGAGCGCAGTTCGGACGAAGATCCGGATATTGCGGGCATTATTCCAGGGCCGCAGCCTTTGCCAGATGGGTTCTCCGATGGGGATCCCGCCTCCGAGAGAGCGGTCTAGCCCGGTGCGCAACTACCGGTACATGAGCGAGGCGGCGGTTAAGGCTCGCGAAAGGCGCGAGCGCGAAGACGGCTGTCCCCGGCTCGTGAAAGAGGTGCCGCGCCTCCGAGAATTGCGGCTCGATATCGAGGAGCGCCATCCCGAAAGCGCGGTGGCGGGGACACGCTACACGCGAGTGGTGGTGGTTCCGAGTGCCGCTGCGCTGTTTGAGCTGAACTGCGGCGATACGGGCTGCAAGGATGGAGGCCATGATCTCACCCGGGAGATCCTGGGCGCACTCACTCGTGGTAAAGTTGAGTTTTCCGGCGAAAGCTCGTGTCGAGGCCAACTCGGCACAGCAGATTGCAGACGCCTCCTGAAATATCAGGCGGTGGCGCACTACGCGCCTGAAGCTGTCTGAAGGCACTCTTCGGGCTCAACCTTCGAGTGTGGCCTCTCAACCTTCGAGTGTGGCCTCTCAACCTTCGAGTGTGGCCTCAAGAAGGCCCTTGCGTTTGCCAGTCAGCTTGAGAGGCTCGGGGCCAAGGTGCGTTCCGATGAAGAACTCATGGCTGCCTACGTTGGGGGGAACGCGGCCGCATTCCGGGAACTCTTCGAACGCCATGCGCCCAGTCTCCTGCGTAGCATGAAGCGCGATCTTCGGGCTCAAGAGGAGGCAGGGGATTTGGTTCAGCAGTGCTTTCTTCAACTGCACCGAGCACGTCTTGATTTTGATCCCACCCAACGCCTGAGGCCGTGGCTATTCACGATCGCGTTGAACCTGAAACGAGAACATTTTCGGCGGGTGAAACGCCGACCCGAGACTTCACTCGAAGGGATCCTTGAGCCTCAAGAGGCCGCGCGAGGCGCCCTTCGCTTTGAGGCCGCGCAGGCGTTGGCGCGAGCCCTCGAGCAGGTGCCTAAACAGCAGCGCGAGGTGATCGAGCTGCATTGGTTTGATGAGCTTTCCTTTCACGAAATCGCCGAGGTAGTGGGAGCAACGCTCAGTGCGGTGAAAGTCCGCGCCCATCGAGGCTACGCAAAAATTCGTGAAATCTTGGCTGATCTAGAGCTTGGCCCCGGAGTTTCGATCCCAGTTGTGCCCGATCCTGAGGCACCTCGTAACCCCAAGTCGCTTGCAGACGTAGAAGGCAAGACGCCATGAATCAGCCCGGCGACGAAAAGCCCCAAGCAACCCTTCCGGAGCGGGCTGTGCCCACTTCCGCGGCGGAGGTGCGCAACTTACTGGCTGGGCTCGAAGGGCAGCTCGAAAACGAGAAAGGGCTTCGAGCGTGGCTCCGGAGCCGACCTACCAGCGTGCGTTTTGCGCTGGCCTTGTGTGTTGTTGGAGGGGTGTTGGCGCTCGAGATTGCGCGGAGCCAGCGGGTTGAAGAAGTTCTCCAGAACTGGTCCGTCTTGGCTGGGCTAACGCTGTTGGTGCTGAGTGGAGTGAGCCTGTATTTGCGATCCGGCGTCCTGGCGAACCGATCCAGGGTATTGTTCAGCGGGTTGCTGCTTTTGGCGGCGCCCTTTTGGGTGTCGTTGCTCGTTGGCAGGTTCGGGAATTTAGGCCACGTGGAAGCGCTGGCTAGTGGTTTTGGGTGCTTCGCGCATGGGGTGATCTACTCGGCGCCCCTCGCTCTCATGCTACTGCTGCTCGATCGACACGATCACCCGGACCGTGAGAGTCTCATCTTGCGGGGCGCGATCATTGGGGTTGTGGGAAATTTGGCGCTGATTTGGCATTGCCCGAGCACCGATCTGTTGCATTTGTTCGCAGGGCATGCGGGCCTCGGCGTGGGCTGGATTTCGGGATGGTTGTGGTGGCGCCGGGTGGGCTCGACCCATGCGTAGAAGGTTTCCCAACCTTCACACACACGGCGAAAGATCGGAGTTGGAGCTGGATCGTCGAGCCGCGCTCGGGCTAGGGCTCGCCTGCTGGGGTGCTAGTGGTTGCGATTCAACCCGCACTCCGGCGAAGTTCCCATCCCGGCCATTGCCGCAGCTCGGCGCTACGGCTGGAGATCCTAAAACGGAGCGAGTGGCTCCACCCTTCAAGCGCGGCGTCAGCCTGGGAAATGCGCTGGATGCGCCAGCGGAAGGTGAGTGGGGGGTGAAGCTGAGCGAAGCTCACTTTGAAGCCATCGCACGTGCGGGACTCGACCACGTACGCCTGCCGGTACGCTTCAGCGCGCATGCTGGCGCGGAAGCTCCGTTTAGTCTCGAGCCCGCCTTCATGGCCCGAGTGGACTGGGCGCTGGAACAAGCGAAAGTGCGCGGTCTCTCGGTGATCCTGGATTTTCATCACTACAACGAACTCATGGAGGCGCCTGCGGCGCACCTTGATCGCTTTGTGGCGATCTGGAAGCAACTTGCCGAGCGCTATCAAACTGAGCCCACTACGATCGCTTTTGAGCTTCTGAATGAGCCGTGCAAGCAGCTCACGCCAGTGCTGCTAAACCCACTCATGGCTCAGGCGATTTCCGTGGTGCGCGAGACGAACCCAACGCGCCGAGTGATTGTGGACAGCTACGCGTGGGCAGCGGCAGAAGGGCTCCGTGAGCTCGCGCTCCCGGACGATCCGAATGTCATCGTTTCCTTTCACATGTATCAGCCACTCCTGTTCACGCACCAGGGCGCACATTGGATGGGCCCAGAGTATCAGACCCGTGGCATTGTGTTCCCGGGTCCTCCAGCCCAGCCAATAGAGCCTGTGGCTGGCGCTAAGGCCGTTGACTGGGTGAGAAACTGGCTGAGGGACTACAATTCTTTGCCCACTCCCCAGAATCCTTGCGGAGAACATGCGATTGTAGAACAGTTTGAGATCGCGACGGCCTACCAAAAAAATACCGGTAGGGCCGTGTATTTGGGCGAGTTTGGGGCGATCGATGTGGCCGACGCGGCGTCGCGTGAAAGGTTTCTGAGGTTCACACGGCGTGAAGCGGAGCGCCGCGGGTTTGGCTGGGCCTACTGGGACGACGGCGCGGGATATCGAGGCTGGGACGAACGAACGGGCCTTTGGGTGCCGGAGATCCAACGCGGACTATTTGAGTAAGCGCCGCTGCTTGCGCACCATCAGCAATTCGGCTGGTAGCCTAGCGAGAGGGCAAGCAGGTGGACCAAGATGTCCGTAGCTTCTATGCCATCGGAGATCCCACGCAGCGCACGATGCGCGAGGAAACGCTCATCGTAGGCCGCATTGGGAACACGTTCACGCAACGCTCGCACAACCTCCCGAAAGTTCCCTAAACTGCTCGGGCCGAGCGCATTGCCGAGGCCAGCATAATGAGCGCTCTGTTCGCGCAGCAGCCAGGGCGGGGCGCCGCTTATGCGGAAAAGGTAGAGCACCTGTTGGCGATTGTCAGTGCGGGATACCACGTCGCGGCTCGTGGTTTTTGACATCTTGAGACCGCCGGTGATGATCGCCATCCCAGGGTCGAGTTTACGTTCCTTAACCACGGTAGAGCTCGTGGTAACCGTGCTGTGCGTGGCTCGGATGATCGCGAAAATGTCCGAGAAAGGGAGCAGCTCCGCCCCTGTTTCGGTCAGCGTTAATCCGGAAGGCTGGAAACGAAAATCTCGAATGGCCGGCATGCGCGCGCTGGGATAAACGGCCCGACGCTCTCCCCATACGGCTCGTCCTGCCTCCCGCTCAATCAGTTGAACCGCTGCTTCGGCGCGGCTTGCTTCTGGAGTCGTCAGCACCACAGCAGGAAGCCCTGCGGAGAGGACGAGGCGCAATTCGTAGAGTGTGGTGCCAAGAGCGACGGCCAAGGGGGCGCGGGCGGCATCGGGGATGTGCTCGACGTCTACGATGGCAACCAGGAACACGCCTGGGAAGCTAGCATAGCCAAGGCGTTGGCTCCCTAGGCCATGATCTCCGTGTGCACGTTCTTTGCCAAACTCGCGTCGCCGAAGTCCTCCGTGGGGGAACCATCCGTCTTTCGCACACCCGCGGCAGTTAGAAAGGTGTTGAGGAGGCGAGCGTTGGAGGTGGTCTTGCCCAGTTCAACAAACAGACCCTTCTTGAAAAACCCTTGCGCTGTTCCAGCAACGATAAACGGGATCGGACTCACATCATGGCCGCCATTCGCTTGCTGATTCGTCCAAATGGCTGAGCCTTGGTCGAGCAGGCTACCTGTGGGGGTGCTCACAGCGGAAAGCTGGTCGAGGAAATGCTTATAGAGCCCGGCGTGATACTGGTCCGCCATGTGGTGAGCCTCGAAGGGGTTAGGGCCTTCGCCGTGCGAGATGTCGTGGAAATTTTCGTTATTCCCAGCAAAACCGAAGTGGTGATCGTCTTCTCGGTCACCGATCTTCAAGGTGGCCACGCGCGTGTAGTCGACAGAAAAGGCGAAGACCATGACGTCCATGTGTAGGCGAATGATCTTGTCGTGGTTGCTCTCGTCGTGGAGCATCGATTCGGCGGCCTCGAGGTCCATGACTTTCGAGGGTGAAAGAGCACCGGTAATGTTGTTCTCAAGTTCGCGGACAGAATCGAAGTGCTGCTGAAGCCGTGTCCGGTCCCCAGCCGAGAGATCCTTGCGCGCCAAGAGATTTGAAATCTGCCCACGCAATAGGTCATTCACGCTCAAACGCCGCGCTGTCACCGTCTCGGCCATGCCTGGCATCGGAGCTGGGCCTGAACCCACGAGCCCCACAATGCGCTGGTAGGCACGGAGCGGTGAAGGCTCCGCAGGGCGCTGCTGCATCGGACCGACGTAGGAGATGAAGCCAGGAACATTGTATTCCTGACCACCAGCGGCATATTGGCCGGCGTGGAGCGTGAGGGGCTCGCGTGCGTTCGGATTCAGCTCGCGCGCGATGCGTGTGTCCAAGGATTCTCCCATCGAGAGTACGTTGGAGACGTGGCCGGGCCCCTTGACGATCTTGGCCGCGGTGAGAACCTGTGCATCATTGGCAGAATGCGCACAGAAGGGGTTGTCGAAGTCATGAATGCCGCCCCGAATCATCAAGAGCCGATCCCAGTAGTCCGCTAAACCGGCAGTTCCGCGCAGCGCTGCTGCTGGGGAAAAAGGCCTTGGTTCAGTTGCGGTGAGGCGCCGGGGCTCCTCCATGGCCGCACGCGTGAGCACACCCGTTTCGGCCGGCCAGAACATCTCGGACGCATCCGGTGTTCCGTCGAAGGCGGCAAACGTGCCCTGCTGGAAGCCATTAGCGTTGATCACAAAGGCAAGATACGGCGTGGGGGTGGCACTTGCCGCGCGCGACGTCTTGGTGAAGGCGTCGAGCAGGGGGAGCCCGAGCGTGACGCCACCGATCCCTTTCAAGAATTGTCGACGATGAGAGCGTCCATGGTTGTCGTGTTGAGTCATCTTACTGTCCTCCGGGAATACGGGTGAGGAAGGCGTCGTGATTCACGAGCGTGAGCACGAGGTCTTTGAGGGGGAGCGTACCGGATTTTGATTTGTTGCCGATATACAGGCGAAGCGCCGCATCTTCCGACGCGGGCGTGCGCGCATACAGGTAAGCCATCCACTGTTGGGCGATACAGTTATGTGCGTCGGCGTTGTCGGCGGCCAGGGTGTTGAATTCAATGGCGTTATTGAAACGTACGGGCATTCCGGCCGCAAATTCATAGGTATCCGCGGCGTTGACGGGGTGGCCGTTATCCAATGAGCGGTAGGCGCCGATGGCGTCGTAGTTTTCGAATGCGTATCCGGGCGGGTTGATGATAGTCGCGTGACACGTTTGCCCACAGGTGCCAACTCCGACATGAGCCTCGACGCGCTCGCGGTTCGTGGTGGTTTCGGTGCCGTTGGTCGGTGGTAGCGGTGCAACGTTGGGCGCCGGCGGCGGCAGCTCTTTACAGAAGATACGCGTGTTAACGAAGGAGCCGCGGCGGATCGGTGAAGGATTGGTGCGGCTGGCGTTCGAGGCCAGAAAGCCCAACCGAGTCAGAAGGCCTGAGCGCTCGTTGGAATTGAGATCTACTTTGACGAACGCGTTCGTGAAAGTTCCCGGCAGGCCATAGACGCTAGCGAGCGCAGCATTGGCAAAGCTTACCGGAGAAGTCAGCGCATCCTTCCAACCGTGCCCTTCATTGAACCCCCAACGTAGAAACTCAAGAGATTCAGCACCTAGGCTCGCGGCTACTTCAGGCGTATACAGCGGGAATAATTGTGTGTCTTTCGTGACATTGTTGAGACCCCCGAATCTCAACAATTGGGCGTGGAAACTATCCAGAGTGGAAGCCGCAGCCGGAGCTGCAAGCAACCGCTGCGCCTGAGCGAGCACAGCCTCGCGGGTCTTGAGTCCACCGCTCGCGGCCACGCCGAGCAGTACTTCGTCTGGCATCGTGTTGTTGAGAGCAAAAGCAAGCTTTGCTGCAACTTCGTAGTCGTTCAGAGCAATGACAGGTCCGACCTGCGCGGTGGATAACTCACTTCTGTACAGG
>CAZSUA010000240.1:0-9054 GCA_964609655.1 uncultured Polyangiaceae bacterium
GGCGCTCGCTGCCCCCAGCTATGAAGGTCCCTTTTTGATCCAAGGCACAGGTTAATCGCTACAGAGTTTCACGGACACCGTTCCAAACTCTGCGCCGCCATTGCCCGCCCAGAGCGTGGCGTAGGCATCCTGCGGAGAGGCGCCGCCTGTGATTGCCTGAAATGTGCCGCGGCCAATGCCGGCCACGGTGAGCTCGACCAACCGCTGACTTGGGTCGATATCCAGCTGAACGTCCACCAGAGCATCGGGAAGTCCCGTTAGCTTGTAGAGCTGGACGGGTTTGCTCATCGAATCCAGCGTGAGCAAGCGCAACGTCTGCGAGCCACCGACGTGGCGCACTTCGACCGCGATCGAAGCGACCGGGGGATTGTCGGAAGCCACGTTGATCCAAAATAGCGTTGGCACCGAGTCATTCTCCGATCCCGGATGCCGCAAGCGAATGTCCACCAACACGCGTTGGGAAAAGGCGTTGGGAGGATTCGTGCTCAACAGCCTGTGTGGCGTTGCGTGCCAGACTCCCTGATCGAGTTCACTTTCCTGAAAGGTTGAGCCGTCGCGCAGGCGCCAATCTTTGATGTTGTCGGTGTCCGCGTCGACCTGCGTTGGGTCCTCAGCAAAACCTGTCGCCCATAGCTTCTGAACCACACATGAGCCGCCACTCGCTTGACCGCCTGTGTTCTGCGCTCCGCCCGTCGCAGAACCTCCGCCAGTTCCGAACGCTCCTCCAACTGCTAAAACTCCACCGCTCGCGAACGCACCACCCAGCGCCGAAGCTCCGCCGCCCGCATTTTGTCCACCGCTGCCAGTCTGTACGCCTCCCGTGCTTGGAGTGCCGCCGCTTGGGCTCGTTTGCCCACCGCTACCAAAGATCAAGCCACTGCCACCGCTACCTATCGCCGCACCGTCCGTTCCGCCAGCTCCCGAAAGGGTCCCACCCAGGGCCCCGATCACGTTCGCTCCACTCCCAACATTCGTGGAGCCTCCGAGTGGCCCCGTGCCTCCGGTCGCCGGCCATGAGTCGCCGACGCGAGACGCAAAGAGATCAGAACCCGACGTTCCGCAACCAACGAAGAGACTGGCGCCACCGACAAGAAGCGTCCTCACTAGGCTCCGGACGGGGAATGGGGTTAACCTGATGCTCACACCGCACCTCCTTGCACACGCCGGCATTCTCAACCATCAAAAGCACAACTTCAAGCATAGTTGGAAATAAGAATGCGCACACGTCGTCCCAGGTGCGCAAGACGGGTACCCCAACACACACAGGCACGCACAGCAATGATCGTCGGCGCAACAAGTGGTACCGCTCTGGCGACCTACCGCACACGCATCGCTGCCCCCCTCCGCGCCGCTCAGCGCGGCGCGACTCCCCCCATAGCGCCGGCTGCGCCGCCGCTGGGGGGAGTCTAGAGCAGGGCCACGTAGGGCACCGTCACAGCTTACTGACGGTGCATTCCCCTTCACCTCGGAAGTGCCCAATCGTGCGAACCAGTGAGGTGACAAATGCACCTTGCGTTGCAGCGCCGAGGCCAGACGGATCGTAAAGCTTCACATCGAGTGGAGCCGCATTCAATTCTTCCAGCGTTATCTCGTTGTCGTTGTTCTTGTCAGCGGCCGCGAGTGTATCAAAACGCAGCGAAGTCTTGATCGCGGGATCGGGAGAGGCTTGAAGGCGATCGTAGTAGAGGTGATCGCCGTGGGTCGTGAGCTGCACATCTATTGTTGAATTGTTGTTAACCACCAGCCCGGCTTCGTCTTTGCCGTCTTGTTCGGAGTGGCATTCGTTGTATTGAGTTGCAATGGCGAAGCCCCAAGCAAAGTGCTTGCTGAGGTTCCCCTTGGTCGCGTTGGCAGCCACGTAAATTGCAAATTTGCCATCGATCATCAGCTGTTTGTCGGCTGCGGTCGCGCTTGAGTTAAGCTCAGTGCCCTCGGTAACAGGGGCGATTTGATAGCTCACCCTGTCCCAGGCTTTGGCGGGGATCCCTTCCAAGAGAGCAATAGGCTTCACTCCCGGAACTTGATTGTTGAAGAGCTCCGAGCGCCCGATTTGAGCGGCCGTTTCGCCCTTCGAGTTGGCGATCACAATATTCTGAAAATTGACGAGAAATTTTTCGTATTTCACCGACCAACCATCAATGAACCCAGCGCTAGCTGCCCCGTCCACCGGGATCTCCTGTTCGATATATTCTTCGCCCCAAGTCGTGAAAGATACGCTGCCTTTTCCGTCGGAACTCGTCGGATCCGAGCTTCCGCACCCGAGTGCGCTCCAGCCGCTGATAAGAAGTGCAATGGGAAGTGCGATGGGTCTAAAGTGTTTCATATGTTGTCTGTTTCGCTTTTCAGGGTTTAGGTTCAGAGCTTCGAGTACGTGAATCTGTAAGCCGAAAGCTGAGCGAGCCCTTGCGCAAAGGCGATCTTGGGCTGTGACTCAGCTGGGAATTCTGAGGGGGTGGCGTCAGATCCTGCAGGGATCTGCGCAAAATCGACCAGATCAAACCAAACTTGGGGCTTGATACGGACCGTGACGACACCGTCACTCTCGATCGCTGTTTCTTCAAACTCACAGCCCTCGACATGGCCCGCTGCGGCGCTTCGTTCGACATCCACCAAGTCAGCTGTGGCACGGAATATTCGCAGCGGCTCGCCAACTTTCTCTGCACGGCCTTCCGTCAATACGATGTGCCCTCCAAGCGCTGTCGCCAACGCGCCCATTGGCGGAGCGCTGAAGCTGAAGCGTGCCGAGCGATAAAAGCCGCTGATGCCATCGCCGGCGGCAAGCTCTGCGGGGCCGGCAAAGAGATCAACGCTTGCGGGCTCAAGCATTTGTCCGACCGCGTTGCCCGCTTGGTAGTGACCGGGATGTGCATGCGCCTCGCGGATCCCCAACCAGCGTTCGGCAAATTCCCAGGGGCGGTGGTTTGAACGGAGCACGAGCGGGGGCGCGCCGTCGAAATAGTAGAAGCCACCCGTGGCCAGCACAGCCCTGGTGAGCGTTACTTTCCAGCCAAATCCGGTGACAAAAGCCGAGATTGCAGTGGGATCGAGCGTCACTCGGGTTTGAAGGACAACCCGTCGACCGCCGGTGGAGGCTCCAGAGTCCGAGCTGCATCCATGCAGCAGTGCCGCACCAATGAAGCCTGTGGATGCGATAAGTGTTCCGCCGATGATGGTTAACAGTGTACGCTTGGCGATGGCTCGATTTATCTCTTTCACTCGAATTTTCCCTTCAAATAAATAGTGTCAAAGTCCAAAACAGCGTTCTTGGGGCTCCGACGCTGACGTGGCGCGTCGGCACAAGGGATGGCGCGCCTGCGAAGCTCGAGCCGTACACAAACTCCCCGTCGAACCAGTTAAGGTTCAGCAAGTTGAAGACATCCAAGCTCGTGCGCACGTTGCCCACCCGAACCGCAACACTGGCATCTGCCAGAAATACATCGTGCCCAAATTCGGAATAAGGCAAGGGGCGCCTGCCCTCGTAGGTGAGGCCGACGCCAAGCTGGGACTCGACTTTATTCCCCGCTACCCGTCCCAGAACGGGCGTGACGGCGAGATCGCTTCTCACAACATACTGCGGAACATAGGGCAAAAGGTCACCCACCTCGTAGGCCCCCCCGCGTTCAGCAAACACTGCGTGCGCGTACGTGGCGCTCAAACTCGAGACGAACCACGAGTTGGGCGCCGCCGTGAGGTTTGCTGTAATTCCCGTGCGAACTGTCCCCGGAACCGAGACATTTCGCGCACTTGATTGATCGAAAACCAAATCATCGCTGAGGCGTGTTCGGTAAAGTGCAATGGCCGACTGGAAACGCGTTTCATCACGAAACCTGAGGCCCGTTTCGTAAGAGACGACGCGGGTGAACGGCGTTGTTTCGCCATCGGAAAGGCTTCTCGCCTGCGGCGAACGGAAGCCCTCTCCGTAGCTGAGGAGTGCGTTCAGCCCGGGTACTAGATTTATATCGACGTTCGCTCGCTTCGAAAGCTGGCCACCGAGCGACGTGCGAGCTTGACCGCCGGCTCCCGTTCCGGTGTCTTGGGCGGTGTAGGACAAGTTATCCAGGCGCAGCCCTCCACGCAGCACGACAGGACGCCAGGGATGAAGATTGGCGTCCAAGTAGCTTGCGGCATTCAGCGCACTCACGCTCGCCTGAACGCCAGGATGAAGCGAGCTATCGGTTACCCGATCATCCAGGAACGAAAGCTGATGTTGCGACTGCTCGATCGAATCAGCCCGGAGAAAGATCCCCGCTTCTAGGCTGTCTCGCCGGGAAAGCAGTGTCAGTGTCCGCCGGTAAAATGCGGTCGCGCCGACCGTCGTGGCGTCGTTCGTTTGCTGAATCGAATCCCCCTCTTTGCTGGTCAAAAAGCCTGTGAAATTAGAGCGAAGCGACAGCGACCGAAGCACAAGAAAAGTACTCATGCCTGAGCTGTCGCGCGGGCTCCCGTCGTCCCCCTGCCGCTGGCTCATGAGTTCAGCCACAACTTGCGTGCGTGCAGAGGCACCGCCTTGCTTGGCGTCGTACGTTCCAAAGCGACTGAGGCTCCCCGACTCCACAGCTGCCAACGGAACAACCCCCGCCGAATCGAAACGCCCGGCGTACGCGGATGCCATCACTCTGGCGGACGTGGAATCATTCATTCGGAACGTTGTTTGCGCGATCGCCGAGCCATGGCGAGCCGCGCGTGATGGCCCAAATCCGTCGCTGCTCGCAAACTCTGAGGCCCCGAAATTCTCGCCACTGGTTCCCTCCGGATGGTACACAAGCAGATAGCGGCGCGCTCCGAAGCTGCCTAAGCCTCCAGATGCTGTGACGCCCGGCTCGTCGTAGCCCAGGGAATATCGCATGGTTCCTGCTACAGCGAAGTCCCCTTGCTGGGGATCGTAGTTGCCCGCACTGGCTCGGATCTCTTTGACCACTTCCGGGATGAGGAAATGAAGATCCGCATAGCCTTGCCCATGAATGTTCGAAACGTCATTCACCGGTGCGCCCGCTGCCCAAAATTCGATGTCTTGCCCATGCACCGCGTCGAACCCTCGAAAGAAAACCTGGTGCGCTTTGCCCTCCCCACTGTGTTGGCTCACAGAAACTCCCGGCACCACGAGCAAGAGCTCTCCGGCATTCTTGTGCGGCGCAGCACTCAGCACTCTCTTTTTTACAGTGACCTCCGACGCACTGCGCGGTGCAGCATCGCCTGCGACCGTGACGGACAGGGGCTCGGCGAGCGATGTCCGAGCCATTCCTGAAACACCAGAAGCGGCAACCAGCGCTGCAAGGCAACGGTTGACAGTGTTTCGATCGCGGAGCCGAGCCACGTGCGTGCTCCTACTTCGTGCAATCGTGCTACGCAAGATTTCCTATAAGGAGATTCTGTGGAGGGCGTAGCGAGCTTCCAGAGCAAATGGCTGGCGCGTCCCAATCCACGTCAGTAGTCTCCACCAGATTGTCACCGATGGTTCCTCCGCTTCGGTCCCCTGATTCTTCGCCCACGGCGATCACTCTCGCATGGCTGGTGACCCTGCGGTGGGGCGCGGTTATCGGACAGACGGCAACGATTCTGTTTAGTGTCGTGATCCTTAACCTCGGGTTGCCGCGTATTCCTCTCGCCCTCCTGGTGCTCGCCACGGCAAGCACCAACATCGGCATTTCAGTAGGGTTGCGAAAGCGCCCCAACGTCTCGTCGAGCAGCGTCGGCTGGTTGCTCATTTTGGATACGCTAGTTCTGACGGCCCTCCTCTATTGGAGTGGTGGCCCGTCAAACCCATTCAGTGTGCTCTACCTCGTCCATGTTACCTTGGCCGCGCTCGTGCTGGGCATGCGTTGGGCGGGCGGGATCGTGGTGCTCTCATGCCTTTCGTTCGCAGCGTTGTTCCTGTGGAACGTGCCGATCTCTGGCATGGAGCACGCGCATCACGGGGGAACCGCGTTTTCCATCCATCTGCAGGGAATGTGGATTGCCTTTGCGATTGCAGCTTCCCTGATCACGTACTTCGTCGCTCAGGTTGCGCGTTCATTACGGGCGCGAGAAGCAGAGCTTGCCGAAGCCCAGCTGGCCAGGGCGCGCAGTGAGAAGTTGGCATCCTTAAGCACTCTTTCTGCGGGAGCGGCACATGAGCTCCGCACCCCGCTTAGCACGATTGCTGTCGTGGCAAAGGAGCTCGAACGCCTGATACACACGGCCCCCGAAGAGGCAGCCAAGGATGCGCAATTGATTCGAGCAGAGGTCGAACGCTGTAGCGCTATACTGCAACGCATGAGTGCAGAAGCCGGGCAGACAATGGGCGAGATCCCCGAGAGGGTGAGCGCTTCGCAGATTCTAGAAGAAGCCCATGAAAGGCTCACGTTTCAGGAAAGAACGCGAGTGCAGCTGATTCTCAGCAACGATGCCCTGTTCGTGTGTCCGCGCGAAGGGCTGCGTCAGGTGTTGCTCAGCTTGCTTCAGAATGGGCTCTATGCGAGCCGTGACACCCAAGGAGCCGTACGCCTGTCTGCAGACGCGCAGGGTGAGCGTGTTCGCTTTGTTGTCGAGGATACCGGCGAAGGGTTGGCTCCCGAGCTTCTTCTATGTGTGGGCGAGCCCTTCTTTACCACCAAGCCACCAGGCGAAGGGCTGGGCCTGGGACTCTTTCTAGCGAGAGCGTTTGCAGAACGTTGGGGTGGGCGGTTTTCATTCTCGGCTGAGCCAAAGCTCGGAGCCAAGGTGGCAATAGAGCTGCCCCTGGAGAAGGCAGCATGACGACAGGCGAGGCGCGCACGCTGCTCGTCGTTGATGACGACGCAACTTTCAGAACGCGTTTAATCCAGGGCTTTTGCAAACGTGGGTTCGAAGTGCGGGGCGCAGCAGACGCGACCGAAGCGCTGGCGTTAGCGCGCGTGGAGAGCCCGGAGTTGGCTGTGGTGGATCTGCGCATGCCTGAGCTCTCCGGGTTGGTGCTCGTGCGTGAGCTGAAACAAATCGATCAGGCAACGAACGTTGTTGTCTTAACAGGCTACGGGAGCATCGCCACTGCGCTCGAGGCGGTCCGCCTCGGCGCCACTCACTATCTCACCAAGCCAGCTGATATCGATGACATTCTGGCCGCGTTTGAGCGCGGCGCTGCAAGTCCCAGCGCCGCTCTGTCGATTGACCACGAAGGGCCCTCGCTGGCGCGTGCGGAATGGGAGCATATCCACCGCGTGCTCACCGATTGCGCAGGCAACATCAGCCAAGCAGCACGGCGCCTTGGCTTACACCGACGAAGCCTCCAGCGAAAGCTCTCGAAGTATCCAGCGTCAAGGTGATGCAACAGGCCGAACGCGGTCGATCGTTCAAATTGCAGCCCGTGTCGCCTCGGAAACCTCGGTTCCCGCTTGAATCGTGATCTCTCCGTTTGCCCCGATATCCACTTGAAAATGAACTAAGGGGCGGGATGCCGGGCCGCGCAGAACTTTCCCCACGCCGTCAAATTTTGCGCCATGGCACTCACAGGTTATCACGCCACCCACGATGCGTCCTTGCGTTGCCATGCTGCAACCCGCATGGCTGCACACGGCTGTCATCGCATACAGCCCCGCGGCATCCCGTCCGAGAATGAGCGGGAATTTCTCCACAAACTTCAATGTGCCGAGCGACACGCTGGCGACGTCACCTGCTGGCACAGGGCCGACCAACTCCGGCACGGAACCTTCGCCGTCCGCTCCACAGGCAGCCAGAGCCGTACCCCCCAGAGCACTTCCGGACAATAGTTGCAGAAACCGGCGCCGCGGTGGGTTGGGCATACTCCGGTTCTGCCGCTCCGCCGTCGCCAGGGCAAGCGGCTTTCAAGGTCTCCGCCCAAGTGCGACAACATGTCGCATTCCACTGTCGCCGATGCTCACCTAACGCACGGACCAATGAAACCCACTATGGCTCCGCCGCCCCCCTCCGCTGTTTCTGCCGGACTCCTGAGCGCCGCGCTGACCGGCCTTTTGATCGGAGTTGGAGCCTGTTCGAGTGAAAATCAGGATGAACATGGTCACCTGGGTGCGAGGACACAACTTGGCGTGGTGCTTTCAGAGGTGGAGGACAAGACGATGACCTACACGAAGTTCACTGACGAATGTGCCAAACGCGACGGGCTTGTTCAAACACATGCCGTATGCTTCGGCAACAACTCCTGCAAAGGCATGTCGTACAATAAGTTCGATTTCAAGCTCATGGAGCATACTTGCAAGGCATTGAACAGTTGTGGCGGCATGAGCTGCGTGGTGTTGCCGGTCGACCAGGGGCGTACGGGAGCGGCGATCTATGCGGGCGACGATAGCTGTTCTGGCTGCCACGGCACGGACGACTTCACGCTCTTTGTACGGCCCGGCACGGATGTTACCAAAGCCATGGCGGACTTCCCGACCAAGCCACTCGCCAAGCTGAGTGCGATCGTTGCCTTCGGGGTGCGTGGCTACAGCGCGAACGGCGTGTCCGAAGCGTTCATGCCGGCCCACCACGAAAAATACTCGCTGGCCGAGATTCAGCGAACGATCGAGTATGTCCGGACGCTGCCACTCAAGGTCGAGGAGTACGGCATTCTTGGCGTCACTGAGGATGTTAATCCGGAGTGATAGCTCGAGATGCTGTCGGGGTGGGGCTTCGTCCGCCCCATTTCCAAGCGGCGCTCGAAGCCACTCAGGAAGTTGATTTTCTCGAGTTAGTGAGCGAAAATTTCCTTGATCCAGCGGGGGCGCCGCGCCGCTATTTGGACTCAGTTAAGCGCCATTTCCCGATTGTTCTTCATGGCGTTGGGCTCAACCTGCTGGGCCACGCTCCGCTCGATGAGCGTTACCTCGACGCGCTCAGGGAGCTTGCAGATTTCGTAGATGCACCCTACGTGACTGACCATCTGTGTTGGACGGCTGCACACGGGATGACGCACCACGATCTGTTGCCGATGCCGTACACCGAGGGGCTTGTCGAGTTTGCCGCGGAGAGGGCTGCGTTCGTCCAGGAACGCTTGGGCCGGCCTTTTGGGCTTGAGAACGTCTCAAGCTACATCGAATTCACGACTTCTACGCTCACGGAATCGGAGTTCTACACACGTGT
>CAZSUA010000241.1:0-8949 GCA_964609655.1 uncultured Polyangiaceae bacterium
GCGCCCCAGCTTTCGGTGATCCCGTGCCTTGGCTTCTTCTAAATGCAGCAGGTGTGCTGCGAGCTGTTCGGCGCTCCGGAAGGCCGTGCCATAGATGCGTTGCAGCATCTGATTCTTCTCGTCGCCGCGCCAATACGCGCCCCCGGTCGACAATAGCTTAACGGCTCCCAATTGGCCGGTCTTCGGTACGTGCGGGCCTTCACACAAATCGACCCAGTTGTTCCCGGGCTTGCCCGGGCCACCGTGGCGATAGAGTGAAATGGCTTCGCCCGCTGGAATCGAATCCAAAATCTCGAGCTTGTACTTTTCGCCCATCCCCGCAAACAGCTCGTGCGCCTGCTCGCGAGTCACCGTCTCCCGGTAAAAGGGGCGATTGGCCTTGATAATGCGCTGCATTTCTTTTTCGATTTGCGCCAGATCCTTCTCGTTGAAGGGGCCTTCCGCGCGCAAAAAGTCGTAATAAAAGCCCTGATCAATCGCGGGGCCGATCGTCACCTGCGTCCCGGGAAAGAGCCGCTGCACGGCGTCTGCCATCACATGCGCGGCTGAATGCCGAATCACGGGCAGTGCCTCCGGGCTGCTGTCCAAAATGGGCTCAGCCTCGGCGCCGAGCTCGGCAGGCAGCGGCGAGTGGAGGTCGTACACTCGCCCGCCTGCTCGGACGGCAATCACCTCGTCCGTGAGCAGGCCACGTTCCGCTAACGCTTCGCGCGCCGTGTACTCGGGCATCACTTCTGTCGCATGCCGGAGGACATCTGGCCGAGCTGAGCAAAACCTCTCAACGCGGTTCGGCACGCGTACTGTATCGACAAACACCACAGATTTGTAGGCGCGGACAGGATTGAACTGTCGACCCCTACCGTGTCAAGGTAGTGCTCTACCACTGAGCTACGCGCCTTTAGGGTCGTTTCTATGTCTGGTGGGTGGTGGGATGCGTACAAGCGGGGCGGACGGGATTACCCCCCGTGTTTTCGACTGTCAAGCTAGGCTTTGGTGACATCGAAAAGCTCGGTTTTGTGAACGACCCTTCCGCAAGAGCGTTGCTTGCGTGGGGACCTGAATAACGGTATAGGCGCCCCACTTTAGAGGTTGGCGTCTCGCCGCCCCATAAAGGAGGCATCTTTTGAGCTCCGCGGCATACGCATGGCAGAATGTTCCCCCAGCCCCCGGCCGTCCCGTGGGTTCTGATCCGGTTCCCGTTAAGCCCGGCGTGCAAGGCACGCCCGGAGGCAACCACCCAGCCCCAGCCCCAGACCTGGGTATCTCAGGTCTTTTGCCGCTGCTGATCGTGGTCCCACTCGTCCTCTTCATGTTCCTGAGTTCGCGCTCCCAGCAGAAAAAAGCGCAGAAGATGGTAGCGGAGCTAAAAAAAGGTGACCGCGTGCTCACTCAGGGCGGACTCGTTGGCAAGCTGGTCGAGCTCGGCGATCGCTACGCGAAGATCGAGATTGCCCCAGGTGTTAAGATCGAGGTCGTCAAATCCGGGGTGCTCGGTAAGGACAATCTCGAGACCGCCGCCACCGTGGAAAAGAAGTAATCCACCCGGAATTGGCCATGACCCCGAATATCGTCATCACTTACGTATTTATAGCTTTTTTTGCGCTGCTCGCGCTGACTGGCCTGTTGAAGCGCGAGCGTCGCGCGGCGCTCTGGCTAGGAGCGCTGTTCGCAGCGGGCGCTGCCGCCGCCGCCTACTATGATTCCTTTTGGTCCTTGGTGTTCTTGGGTCTGTTGGCCTTTTGGGCGGCTTTCACGTCGCTCAGCATGATTGATTTCGGGTGGCGTTTTCGTTTCGGTTTGGTGAGCTGCGTGGGCTTGCTCGCACTCGTGACGCTCTGGCCGACCCTTTCTAAGGTGAGCAGTGGCCGCGTGCCCTGTCCGGAGTGGGTGAAAGAGCGCAACCACTTCGCGCTCGTTGCAGGCCTCGATCTGCGTGGCGGCCTGCGCCTCGTTTACACCGTCGATGTGGATGAAGCGATCAAAGACAAGCGTGATCGCTACTACGAGCAAATGCGCCGGCAGCTAGCGAAAGTGCTTGATCTTCACAAGGGTGACGAGCCCCCTCCTGAAGCCGTCTACACGAAGCTGCGGGAGAAGGTCGCCGTGGAGGCGCCCGCCTCGCGCCCCAATGCGCTCCGCTTAACCGTCATGCCTGGCACCGAGCCTTCGCGTGTGGACTCCCGATTCTTGGAGATGTTTCGAGGGGATCTGACGTTCTCGCGCTCTCCGGATCTTCGGACGTACGATTTTACCGTCAAGGAGGCCGTTGAATCGCAGATCCGCGAACGCGCCGTGAATCAGGCACGCGAGATCATCCTGCGCCGGGTCGATGAGCTGGGGTTGCGCGAAGCGGCTGTCTCCACCCGCGGCGAGGATGTGATTGTTGAAGTGCCAGGCGAGGATGAAAAGAGCTTCGCGAATATTCGCGACATCATCAGCCAGACCGCACGGCTGGAGTTCAAGCTCCTCGACGACGAGACCGATTTCTTTGGCCCGCTCCAATCGAAGCTTGATACCGCCGAGACCAAGAATCTGCCGGTTGGCTTGGAATTCCTGCGAGAAAACGCCCCGGTAGGCCAGGATGCTGAGGGCGATGCGAAATCCAACAGCATCACCTATGCCTTCTTGCGCCGCCAGAAGGCAGAGACGTCTCAGCAGGCTCTCACGCGTTTCCGAGAATGGGCTGGCACGCTGACGCTACCTCCGGATCGTGAGCTCGGGTACGAAATTGAATACAAAGAAGATCCCGCCACTCTGAAGCAAGAAGAGGACGGAATTCGGACCTATCTGCTGAAGAGCCGCGCCGAGATCACTGGCGATTTGATCCGCGACGCGCAGGCGGTACCTAGTCAAGAGCAGTCCGGCATGGGCGGTTGGTACGTCTCGATGGAGTTCACCGATCAAGGTGGGCGCCTCTTTGACACCATCACGGGCGCCAACATCAAACGCCGCTTTGCCATTATTCTGGATGGCAGGGTTTCAAGTGCTCCCGTCATTCAATCCCGAATTTCTGGCGGCCATGCGCAGATCACGCTCGGCCGCGGCGATCCCGAAGCCCAGCTCAGGGATGCCAAGAAGCTCGAATTGGTGCTGAGGTCGGGAGCTTTGCCGGCACCCATTTCGCCTTCGAATGAACAACGCATTGGCCCCTCCCTCGGCCAAGATTCGATCGATCTTGCGGTGCGGGGTGCCGTTGGTGGTGGCCTGATCGTACTCTGCTTCATGTACCTCTACTACCGACGCGCCGGAATGATCGCCAACGCAGCGGTGTTGATGAATATGTTCTTACAGCTGGCGATTCTTTCATCTTTTGGTGCGGCGATGACGCTCCCCGGGATCGCGGGCTTAGCGCTGACGATCGGCATGAGCGTGGATGCCAACGTGCTGATCAACGAACGCATCAAGGAAGAGTTGCGCTCCGGCAAGACACCGCGGGCAGCCGTGGAGGTCGGCTATTCGCGGGCTTTCAGCGCCATCATCGATGGCCACATCACGACCATGATTTCCGGTATCGTGCTCGCGCAATACGGGACAGGCCCGATCAAGGGCTTCGCGGTCACTCTCCTGGTGGGCGTGGTGTGCAGCGTCTTCACCGGCGTGTTCGTGAGCCGAGTGTTGTTTGATCTTTGGATGCGCGGCTTTGGCAATCGATTTCGCTTCAGTATGGGCTGACTATGGAATTTCTACCCCCCAATAAGCTCTACAATTTCATGGGCCTTCGGCACTGGTTCCTAGGAGCCAGCCTGTTCACGTTCATCGGCGCGATCGTGCTGTTGTTCGTCGTGGGTCCCAAGCTCGGGTCGGATTTTGTTGGCGGCACCGAAATCGAGGTGGAATTCAAGCAGCTGGTCTCAAGCGAGGAGATCCGACGGGCCGTGAGTTCGGCAGGTTTCTCCGAGCCCGATGTGATTCGAGTAGCCGAGGCCAAATCGAATCGCTTCCTGATCCGCGTCCATGAGGTCTCCAGCATCGACGCGGCCACGCGCGCTACGCTTGGGCAGCGGCTCTGCTACGGCGAGAACTTAGCGGCCGCTGATTGCCCGGAAGAGAAGCGCGCCACCGAAGTAAAGTTCAGTCCCGGTGGCGATAAGATCACGATTCGCTTTCGTCAGGATCCCGATCTTGCCTGGGTGAAAGAACGCATGAGCGGCGTGAAGGGCTTACAGCTCCGGGAAGGCCAGAATAATCCGGCGTTGCAGAACGCTCGTGATCGCAAGGTCGAAGTCTACCTGATGGGTAAGGGCGATCAGTTGCTCGGTGCGCTCAAGTCAAACTTGGGCCCTGCAAAGGTGCCGGATAGCGCGCTGCGCGTTGAGTGGATTGGTCCGAAGGCGGGCGCCCAGCTGCGAGATTCTGCCATCAAGAGCCTGGCGATTTCGCTCGTAGCTATCCTGATTTACCTAGCCTTTCGCTTCGACCTGCGCTTCGCGCCAGGCGCCGTGATTGCACTATTTCACGATGCTGTGGTGGCTATTGGGATTTTAGCGGCTCTCCAAAAGGAGCTCAACTTGGTGACGGTAGCCGCCGTGCTCACGATTGTGGGGTATTCGGTGAACGATACGGTCGTGATTTACGATCGCGTGCGTGAGAATCTTGGTAAAATGCGCGGTGCGTCGTTTGTCCAGCTCATCAACGTCAGCCTCTCCGAAACCTTGAGCCGCACTATCCTCACCGGGGTCACTTCAGTGCTCGCCATGTTGGCCTTTTTCGTGTGGGGCACCGGCTCGCTCAAAGATTTTGCGCTCACGCTGATCATCGGTATTGTGCTCGGCACCTACTCCTCGATCTACGTGGCACTCCCGTTGACCGAGTGGCTCGATCGCAAGTTCTTCGCCAAGCTCACGACGAAGAAGGATGCTAAAGTGCGCCCGGCCCGCACGGCTCCGGCAGTCTGAGGGCCGATTCTTCCCGTGGGGAGCGCTGGGTGGGGTCACCCACGTCGCGTCGACTTGCGCATGAGTTGACAGGGCAGCCCTTCGGGCGCGATGGAAGAAACAGATGGAGCTTGTGTCGGTGAGCGGACGCGATCCGGAGTCGTCCAACGACCCCGCGACGATTCCACCTTCGCCTGACGTCCTGGCGCTCGTGGAAGGCTTGGCACTGACGCGTACGGTAGCGACCTGGCTTGTCGCGGAGGGCCATCACGACTTAGAGCACACGCGAAGCTTTCTTGAGCCGCGATTGCGAGAGCTCACCAACCCCGACAGCATGCTGGATCGCGAGCTTGCGGCAGAACGGCTGGCGCAGGCCATCCGTGCTCGCGAACGTATTGTCGTATTTGGGGATTATGACTGCGACGGGATGACCTCCACCGCGCTCTTGATGGAAGCACTAACTGAGCTCGGTGGCGATGTTCAGCCGGTGTTAGCCAGTCGCTTCGAAGGTGGCTACGGGCTTTCTGAAGTGGCGCTGACTCGAGTCTTGGAGAAAGGCCCCACGCTTGTCGTCACGTGCGATTGTGGCTCCTCCGATCATGGACGCTTGCAGAAACTGCGTGAGCTGGGCATCGACGCCATCGTCGTCGATCACCATCTGGTGCCAGCTGAGCCACTGCCCGCCCTGGCGTTTTTGAATCCGCATCGGCCCGAGTGTGGATTTGGCTATAAAGGCATGGCTTCTTGTGGGCTCGCGCTCACGCTCGTGGGCGCCGTGCGCACCAAGCTTTCGCGCAAGCTGGATCTCAAGAAGTGGTTGGATCTTGTAGCGATAGGCACCGTGGCCGATGTGGCGCCGCTCGATGCGGACAACCGTGCGCTGGTGCGAGCGGGCCTCGCGGTTTTGGCCAGTGGGGAACGCCCAGGCTTACGCGCGATCTTCGCACTCGCTGAACTCGATTTCTCTACAGGTTTCACAACGGAAGACATCCTGTTTCGCATCGCGCCGCGGCTGAATGCGCCCGGCCGCCTGGGCTCGCCACTTTTGGCGCTAGAGCTCTTGCTTGCGAAGACCGAACCCGAAGCCCGAGCCATCGCGAGTGTCGTGGAGCAACAGAGCCGTGAGCGACGCCGCGTTCAAGATGTGATGCTCGACGAGGCCGAGAAGCAGGTCGAAACCCACGGGTACGCCGAGCGAGCGGCGATTGTGCTCGGTGAGCAAGCGTGGAATCACGGCATTGTGGGCATCGTGGCCGGGAGATTGGCCGAGCGCTTCCAAAAGCCGGTGATTATTGTCGGGTTTCATGGGGAAGTCGGCCGCGGCTCCGTGCGTGGACCCAACGGTTTTCGGCTGTATGCAGCACTCGAGCAGTGCGCGCACACCTTGGTTCGCTTTGGTGGCCACCAAGCCGCAGCTGGGCTCGAGATCTTGTGGCCCAACCTGGGAGCACTGCGGGCAGCCTTTGAAGAGGCTTGCGCGAACGCCGAGCCACACACGAGTGACCGTGGGTTGCGGGCTCTAGCCACGCCCTTTTTCCCGAGCGATGAGCCAAGCCAGGTGCTGCGCGATCTGAATCGCCTAGAGCCTTTCGGTCTCAGAAATCCGAAGCCAGATCTGCTGGTTGACGCGAGCGTTCGTTCGGCGCGAGAAGTCAAAGGTGGGCATCTCAAGCTCGATCTGGAAATCCAGAAAGGGCAGCGGGTGAGTGGCTTTGCGCCCGGGCTGGGTTCGCAACAATTGGCGCCCGGTGCTCGGATCCGGTTTGTCGGTCAGTTGCGGCTCGATCGCTACCGAGGTGCTGGTGCCGTAGAGTTTGGGGTGAAGGAGATCGAGTGTCTGTGAGCGAGCCGTTGATCACATTCAAGGGAGTTCGCAAGGCATTTGGCCCTAAGGTCGTGTACCGGGGGCTCGATCTAGAGGTGCGGCGTGGCGAAGTGCTCACCGTCTGTGGGGGCTCAGGCGTTGGCAAAAGTGTGCTGCTAAAAATGTTGATTGGCCTGCTCCGCCCCGATCAAGGGAGCATCACCTTTGACGGCAAAGAGCTCACGACGCTGAGCGAAAGTGCCTTTGCGGATGTGCGACGCCGCATCGCCATGTTGTTCCAAAGCGGGGCATTGTTTGATTCGCTCACGGTGGGTGAGAACGTGGGCTATGGGCTCCAGGAACATTTTCACGATAAGATGAGCAAGAGCGAAATTGCTGATCGAGTGAATTGGGCGCTCAGCTTGGTGAATCTACCAGGCATCGAAGCCATGAGTCCGTCCGATCTTTCTGGCGGTATGCGCAAGCGCGTTGGCTTGGCCAGGGCGATAGCGGTCAAGCCGGAAGTCCTCCTGTACGATGAGCCCACCACGGGCCTCGATCCGATCAATACGGCTCGCGTCAATCACCTGATCACTGGCTTACAGGAGCGGCTTGAAATCACCAGCGTCGTCATCACCCATGACATGCGGAGCGCCTTCAGCGTGAGCGATCGGCTCGCCATGGTGCTTGGGGGCCGGGTGATTTGCACCGGCACGGTAGAGGAGTTCCAAAACGCCGACGACGCGCGGGTGCAGGACTTCATTCATGGGCGCGCCCCGGTTCAGGAGGACGTGCAGACCTTGCTGAGCACGTCCTAGGGGCTACAATCCCGGATTCATGGCCATCCCGAGAGAAGTAAAAGTTGGTGGGTTCGTCTTCTTGGGGATGCTCGCTGTGGTGCTCGTTGTCTTTCTGATCGGGGACGAACGCCAACTGTTCGATTCGAAGGCGCACTTCCGGGTCCTGTTCAGCGATGTCGAAGGACTGCGGCGTGGCTCCGAAGTACGCATGGGTGGCGTCACGGTGGGCACCGTGGATAGCGTTGAGTACAGCAAAGAGGCGAAGGATCCGACCGTCTACGTAACGCTAGGGATCGTTCAATCCGAGGCGGCGCGAGTGCGCAAGGATAGCGTCGTCAAGATCACTGCCAAGGGCATGCTCGGCGATAAGATGATCACGATCAGTGTCGGGAGTCCGAAACAGCCTGCCATCGAACCGATGGGAATTATTCGGAGCGAAGCCGGCGAAGATCTCACTGTTGCTTTGGGACGCCTAGGCGGCATCACGCTGAAAGTGGAGAAGACGGTTGATAATCTACAGCGCGCGACGAGCGTGCTCGCTGAGGAAGATGTCCACGAAGAGCTGCGTGGTTCCCTGAAGTCGATGAACAGCATCTTGCACAATGTCGACCAGGGAGACGGCTATGCAGCACGCCTGCTCAAAGATCCCAAGGAGTCAGCGCGTATTTCTTCGCTCATTGCCAGCCTGGAGCACGCCACCCAAGCCCTCGACCACACGATCCAAGACGTGAATGCGCTGGTGGGTCAGGTGAAGTCCGGCCCCGGGCTCGCGCACGACGTTCTGTATGGCCAAGAATCCGCTCAGGTCGTCACGCAGATCGGGGGCGCTGCTGAGGAGTTGAAGCTCACGCTGAAAGGTGTGCGCGAGGGCAATGGCTTAGCGAAGAGCCTGCTCTACGGCGGCAAGGCTTCTGATGATCTGACTCAGAATCTGACTGAGCTGAGCGCTACTTTGAACAAGATTGCTTCCGACGCTCGCCAAGGCAAAGGGACCCTCGGGGCGCTCTTGGTCGATCCTTCCGTGTACGAAGATTTGAAGCTGTTGCTTGGCAATGTTGGCCGCAATAAGGCCCTGCGCGCACTCGTTCGTTATTCCATCCAGCAAGATGAGGCTCCGACTGGGCCCGCGGTGCGTGACCCGGAGGCAAGCCGGCGCGAACGCTTGGATGCTTCGACTCGGGCGGCTGTGCCCGGCAATTGAACAAAGCGCTGAGCCGGCCCTATACTTTTCCGCGATGCGACTCCTAGAGCGTTTAGGGCGAATAGCCACTCTGCTTGTTTTGTTTGGGCTGGCTGCTGCCTTCGCGCTTTGGTTTGGTACCGGTGGCCTTTGGAAGGGTCTGGATGTCGCGCAAGCCGTTGCTGCTAAGGATCGCAAGAAGCAGCGCTACGACCTCACCAAGCTCACAGCGGTCAACCGCACGCTGAAGAAGATTGTTGAGAAGTACGTGGAGCCGGAGCGCGTTAATCC